>CP119311.1:1532551-1839062 GCA_029202545.1 Candidatus Pseudobacter hemicellulosilyticus | reverse complement strand
GAACTGGCTTATATCAAGGAAGGCCCCGAAGCCATCCTGCACCTGTTTTCCGTAGGCGCCGGCCTGGACTCACAGATCCTGGGCGATTATGAAATTGTTGGCCAGATCAAAACAGCCGTGAAGTTTGCCCGTGAAAGGAATTTTGTAGGCGCCTTCCTGGACCGCCTGGTAGGTTGCGTACTGCAATCCTCCAAGGCCATCAAGAACAAAACAGCCCTCAGCGGCGGTACCGTTTCCGTGTCCTTCGCTGCTGTTCAGTATATCAAAGAGACACTGATCAACGTAGCCGATAAAAAGATCCTCCTGCTGGGCACCGGCAAGATAGGCCGCTCCACCTGCAAGAATATGGTGGACTACCTCGGCACTACCAATATCACACTGATCAACCGCTCCCAGGAAAAAGCCGCTGAACTGGCTTTTGAGCTGGGCCTGCAATACGTTCCTGTAGATATGCTCACCGAACATATCCGCCAGGCCGATATTATTGTGGTAGCTACCAATGCTGCCCAGCCCACCGTACTGTGCAGCCACCTGCAGAACGCCGGCAGCAAACTGGTCATTGACCTTTCCATCCCTTACAATGTGGAAGAAGCCGCCGCCCAGCTGCCCGGTATCAGCCTGGTCAATGTGGATGAGCTGTCCCGCCTGAAAGACGAGACCCTCCAGAAAAGGCAGGCAGAAGTACCCAAGGCCTACGCTATCATCGCCGAACACATGAGCGATTTCATGGACTGGTTTGATATGCGTAAAAATGTGCCGGTACTGAAAGCCGTCAAGACCAAACTCAAAGAGATCCAGACCTTCCCCTTATATATACAACAGACCCCGGAAACGATAGCCACCAGGCCCATCGATAACGACGAAAAGATCCAGCGGGTCATCAATGGCATGGCTTCCAAAATGCGCCAGCACAACCAGCGCGGCTGCCACTATATTGAAGCCATCAACGAGTTTATTGCAACAGGTTCTAATTAACTTTGCCGGCAGGACATCCGCCAGGACCCGGAGTCTTTGACTTTGGGAAAACCGTTTTTATATACTATGACAAAGGTTATCCGTATTGGAACAAGAGAAAGCCAGCTGGCCGTATGGCAGGCCAATCAGGTGAAAGACCTGCTGGCCACGCAAAATATTCCCGCCGAACTGGTCTATATCCGCAGCGAAGGCGATATTGATCTCAAGACCCCGCTCTATGAAATGGGTGTGCAGGGCATTTTTACCCGCAGCCTGGACAGCGCCCTGCTCAATGACCGGATAGACCTGGCCGTGCATTCCATGAAGGATGTCCCCGTCATGCTCCCTCCCGGGATCAGCCAGGCCGCCGTAATGAAGCGGGCATCTTACAAAGACCTCCTGGTCCATAAAGGAAATACAGCATTTTTGGACGATAACCGATCCGCTGCCCTGGTAGCCACCAGCAGCATCCGGCGGATTGCCCAATGGAAGCATCGCTATCCCCATCACCAGGTAGAGAACCTGCGGGGCAATGTCAATACCCGCCTGAAAAAAGTAGCTGAAAGCAACTGGCAGGGCGCCATCTTTGCCGCCGCCGGCCTGGAAAGGATCGGACTGCGCCCGGAACACAGCCTGGAACTGGACTGGATGCTGCCCGCCCCCGCACAGGGCGCAATTATGGTAGTTTGCCGTACCGGAGACGAAACCCTCCTGCAGGCCTGCACCGCCTTCAATGATGAAGCCACCGCCACCTGTACCAGCATAGAACGTGATTTCCTCCGCGCCCTGCTGGGTGGTTGCTCCACGCCCATCAGCGCCCTGGCCGAAGTAAAGGACGGCGCCGTTTTCTTCCAGGGGAATATCCTGGCCACCGACGGCAGCGCCAAAGCCGGCATAGAAGAAACCATTCCCTTTAACCAAACGGAAAACGCCGGCGCTATACTGGCCACCGCTCTGCTGGCCAATGGCGGACAGGCCATTGCCGATGCTATCCGTCCATCACAAAAACAATAAACGCCCAATGGCCCGCTTCACCATCCTCAGTACCCGGCCTCTTTCGCCGGACATTCTACAGGATCTATCCGATAAGGATATCGAGGTAGTGACGGAGTCTTTTATTCAGGTACAAACTATTCAGTCGGCCAGCCTGCAGGAAAAAATGCAGGCCTATGCCCAACAGTCTATAACGGCCATCTTCACCAGCCAGAACGCCTGGCTGGGTGTTGCAGAAAATCTGCCACCCAACACCCCGGCACTGAGCGGCTGGACCATTTTCTGCCTGTCAGGCGCTACCCTGCAAGCCATCATGAACAGCCAGCTGGTAGAACCACTGCAGGTAGCCGGCATTGCCCCCGAAGCGGCACTGCTGGCGCCACAGATCACGCATTACAGCCCTGCCGGTGAACTGGTGTTTTTCTGCGGCAACCAACGGCGGAATGTTATTCCTGACGCCCTGCACGCAGCAGCCATTCCCTGCACCGAAATAAAAGTCTATAAAACAGTGGCTACCCCGGTAACCATCAACAAAATTGTTGATGCCGTGCTGTTCTTCAGCCCCAGCGCCGTAAAAAGTTTTTTTGGGACGAACCAATTGCCGCCCCATATACCCTGCTTTGCCATTGGACAAACCACCGCCGGCGCTATCCGCACGATGGTCCCCAACCCGGTCATGGCCAGCCCACAACCTGATCCCGTAACATTGCTGAACAACGCTATTGAGTACCTTCAATCTAAAGATCAACATCAATGAACCATATGCTGACAAACGACCTGTTATTAAGAACACTGAGAGGAGAACAAACGGAAAGAACACCCGTATGGATGATGCGCCAGGCAGGCCGCTACCTGCCGGACTATATGAAGCTGAAAGCAAAGTATTCTTTCTTTGAACGCTGCCAGCAACCCGAACTGGCCGCCGAGATCACCATCCAGCCCGTAGAACAGGTAGGCGTAGACGCAGCCATCATTTTTTCTGATATCCTGGTAGTACCCCAGGCCATGGGCATGGAAGTGCAGATGGTAGAACAGAAAGGACCGCTGCTGCCTCATCCCATCAAACAATACAGCGACCTCAGCAAGCTGCATATCCCCGATGTCCAGGATGAACTTGGATATGTGTTCGATGCACTGGCCCTTACTAAAAAAGAACTCAACGGCCGCGTGCCCCTGATCGGTTTTGCCGGCGCTCCCTGGACCCTGCTTTGTTATATGGTGCAGGGCAAAGGCTCCAAAACCTTCGATGAGGCCAAAGCCTTCTGTTATACCCAACCCGCCACAGCCCACCAGCTGCTGCAGATGATCACCGACACCACTATCGCCTACCTTAAAGGCCAGGTAAAGGCAGGGGCTGATGTGGTACAGATCTTCGACAGCTGGGGCGGCCTGCTCAGCGTGAACGATTTTGAAGAATTTTCCCTGCGTTATATCCGCCAGATCGTGGACGCCCTGAAAGACGAGGTACTCACCATCATCTTCGCCAAAGGCGCCTGGCATGCCCTGGATAAAATGGCCGCCACCGGCGCTCATGGACTGGGGATCGACTGGGCCAATACCCCCACCGTCGCCCGCCGGCTGGCCGGTAACAACGTGACCCTGCAGGGCAATTTTGACCCAGCCAAGCTGCTGGCCCCCATCCCTGTAATTGAAAAAGAAGTGACCGCTATGCTGGACGAGTTCGGCGGCTACCGGCATATCGCCAACCTGGGCCATGGCATCCTGCCCAATGTGCCCGTTGACCATGCCCGCGCCTTTGTCAATACGGTGAAGAACTATCGGAAGAAAGCATAAGCATTCAATTTTCCGGATCCGTACAAACCCAAAAATGTTTTCAACCGGTTCATTCAACCCTTTCTGGAATGCTTGAAAAAAATAAATGACCATGCCCGTTAAAGAAGATTGGATAGCCTATATATATGATCTCCAGGACCGCATCTGCCAGGCCCTTGAAGAAGCCGATGGCAAGGCCCGCTTCATGGAAGACAAATGGGAAAGGCCCGAAGGCGGTGGCGGCAGAACAAGAGTGATCTCGCACGGTAAGGTCTTTGAAAAAGGCGGCGTCAATACTTCCATTGTATTTGGCCCCGTTACCGATGCCATGAAAAACCAGCTGAAGATCAACGGCCATAGCTGGTTTGCCTGCGGCCTCTCCCTGGTGCTGCATCCCATCAATCCTTTTGTCCCCACCATCCACTGCAACTACCGCATGTTTGAGCTGTATGATGCCGATGGGAACCTGGCCGACCGCTGGTTTGGCGGTGGCACCGATCTTACCCCCTACTACCTGTTTGAAGAAGACGCCGTTCATTTTCACGGCGCTTATAAGAAGGTCTGCGACCAACTGGACCCGGACCTGTACCGCCCCTTCAAAAAAGAGTGCGATGAATACTTTGTGAACCACCACCGCAACCGAGAACGCCGCGGTATTGGTGGTATCTTTTATGATTACCAGCGCGCCGGCGACAAGCACAATGTTGACTTCTGGGTCAGCTTTGCCCAAGCCTGCGGCGATGCGTTCATTCCTGCCTATATCCCCATTGTGGAACGCAGGAAGAATATGCCCTATGACGGCGCACACAAATACTGGCAGGAGATCCGCCGGGGTCGTTATACCGAGTTCAACCTGGTGCATGACCGCGGGACGCTGTTTGGCCTTAAGACCAATGGCCGCATTGAAAGCATCCTGATGAGCCTGCCCCCTACTGTTCGATTTGAATACAACTATCAACCGGAGAAAGGTAGTGAAGAAGAAAAACTGCAAATGGTTTGCCTCCACCCGGTGGATTGGGTTTAAATAAAAACTGATCAATTATGTATCTGCAAAAAAGAAACAGGATCCTCCGTCAGTCGCCCGCGCTGCGCGCCCTGGTGACCGAGACCCTGCTTACCGTCAACGATTTCATTGTGCCCCTGTTTGTGACCGAAGGCCAGAATGTAAAACAGGAGATCTCCTCCATGCCCGGCTACTACCGCGTCAGCCTGGACAACCTGGCCAAAGAAGTAAAGGAGCTCTGGAGCCTGGGCCTGAAATCCGTACTGCTCTTCATCAAATGCCCCGATGAGCTGAAAGACAATAAAGGGACTGAAGCCCTCAACCCCAATGGCCTGATGCAACGCAGCATCAAAGCCGTGAAGGATGCCTGCCCCGAAATGGTCGTGATGACCGATGTAGCCCTGGACCCCTTCTCTACCTATGGCCATGACGGCATTGTGGAAGGATCAGATATTGTGAACGACCCCACAGTGGAAGTACTGGCCGGCATGAGTGTCAGCCATGCCGCCGCCGGGGCCGATCTTGTGGCCCCCAGTGATATGATGGATGGTCGCATTGGCGCTATCCGCAAAGCCCTGGAAGAAAACGGCTTTACCAAAACAGGTATCATGAGCTATAGCGCCAAATACGCTTCCTGCTTCTATGGCCCCTTCCGGGATGCGCTGGACTCCGCACCTGGCTTTGGCGATAAGAAAACCTACCAGATGAATTATGCCAACCGCATTGAAGCCGTGAAAGAGACCCTGCAGGATATTGAAGAAGGGGCAGACATCGTGATGGTGAAACCGGCCCTGGCCTATATGGACATTATCCGTGAAATTAAAAATGCCGTGACCGTACCTGTTAGTGCTTACAATATCAGCGGTGAATATGCCATGATCAAGGCCGCCGCTAAAATGGGCTGGCTGAATGAGGACAAAGCCATCCTGGAAACCCTCACCGGCATTAAACGCGCCGGCGCCGATCTGATTGCCACTTATTTTGCCAAAGACGCAGCCAGGCTGCTGTCTTAATATACTTAGCCCATCCTGTAGCCTTTACAGGATGGGCCTTTCTTATTTGCTTAGCCAACAATTCTTTTTCGACCATGACAACACAAAAAAGTTCCGACCTCTTCCTCCGCGCCCAGCAAAGCATCCCGGGCGGCGTCAATTCACCTGTACGCGCTTTTAAAAGCGTAGGCGGCACACCCCTGTTCATTCAAAAAGCCGAAGGCCCTTACCTCTATGATGCCGATGGCAACCGCTATATTGATTATATCGCCTCCTGGGGGCCCATGATCCTGGGCCATGCGTATCCACCGCTGGTAAAAGCCATCCAGGAACAGGCCGTATACTCCACTTCCTATGGCGCACCTACAGAGCTGGAAATAAAAATGGCTGAACTGATCAAAAGCATGGTCCCCAATGTAGACCTGATCCGTATGGTCAGCAGTGGCACAGAAGCCTGTATGAGTGCGCTCCGCGTAGCAAGAGGCTATACCGGCCGCAACAAGTTCATCAAGTTTGAAGGTTGTTATCATGGTCATGCCGATGCCTTCCTGGTAAAAGCAGGCAGCGGCGTAGCCACCCTTGATATCCAGACCGTGCCCGGCGTTACTGCCGGCGCCGCCAACGATACCCTCACCTGTGCGTACAACGACCTGGCTGCCGTGCAGCAGCTGGTGAATGACAATAAAAACGAGATTGCCGCCATCATTGTAGAACCCGTAGCCGGCAATATGGGCTGTATCCTTCCCCAGCCTGGTTTTATGGAAGGACTGCGTAGTATCTGTGATGAAGAAAATATATTACTCATTTTTGATGAGGTAATGACCGGTTTCCGCCTGGCCCGTGGCGGCGCCCAGGAAAAACTGGGTATTGATGCGGACCTGGTGACCTATGGTAAAGTGATTGGCGGTGGCCTGCCCGTGGGCGCCTTTGGCGGTAAACGCGCTATCATGGAGTCCGTAGCGCCCCTGGGCAATGTGTACCAGGCCGGGACCCTCAGTGGTAATCCCATTGCCATGATTGCCGGGTATACGCTCCTGTCCATCCTGAATGAACAACCTGCCCTGCTGGAGGAACTGGACCAGAAAACAACTTACCTGAAAGAAGGACTGGATAAAGTCCTGAAAGCATCCGGCACGCCTTATGTCATCAATCATTTCGGTTCCATGATCAGCGTGCATTTCAGTGATCAGCCCGTTACTGATTTTTCCAGCGCTGCCGCAGCCAATAATCCATTGTTCAAAAAGTATTTCCATGCCATGCTGCAAAGAGGCATTTACCTGCCGCCTTCGCCTTTTGAAAGCTGGTTCCTGAACAATGCGCTCAGCACAGCCGACCTGGACGCTACTATCAGCGCCACAGCAGAAAGTTTGAAAGAGATCTTGTAAGAAGGGAGAAAGGCTTGCAACATTTAACTTTGCAATAGCGGGCAATACTATAGGTCTGCTGACCAGTTGCGCCTGTAGTAACAATGCCGTGCATATCCGGCATATTGCTTTCCAGCATTGGATTCGAAAAAGTTCAACAAAAGTAGGACCGGTATAAAATTTTTAGTGCAGCCCTGGGAACAGGGCCGCACTTTTCCACATTATGGAAATCGATAATTGCCAAACAAAAATTTCCGGCGCCAGTTGACTACTACTGTGCGCTATCTGCCGAGAACAGCTTCAGCATCTCCTGGGAGCGCCATTCAGAATCTGCTGTATCCAGCATATGGTGTAGTTCTGTTAGTTCACGTTGACTGAGAAATAGTTTCAAGCCATCACAGGGGGTTGGGATAATGATGGACTTGATGGTGGACTGTTCCACTCCCTGGTGCTCGGCCTTACAGCCCTTGATCCATTCACAGAAATCGGCAAAGTCTGCCTGGTGCAGGTTCACCAGCACATTACCGAAGCCGATCTGGAAATTCTCACAATGCAGGCAACGGATCACGTAGCCTACTTTATCGTCATAATACAAGGTTTGATACTGGCACATAGTTAGGAAGATTTTTCAGTGTTTATTGGTTGGTCATAGTGATCAGAATACCCTGTCTGCATCCGGCAGTGATTCCACAAAAGCCGTCCAGGCCGCCAATTCCGGGAAACCAGGTTTCCTTTTGCCAAAGAACTGGACAACCAGTTTGCCTGTGGCATCAAAGACCTCAATGGAATGCACAGGTCCGTCCACCGTGGGCTTGGTCACCAGCCAGGTCTCGGCAATGGGTTCCAGCTTCAGGTGCAGGTTGAACAGCGGATCCATGACGTTGATCCAGCCCGGGATCTCCACTATCTTTTTAACTGTCCCGGTATGTATCTGGATATTGCCGTGGTTGGCTACAAATACCATGATCTCCATATCCTGTGCAGCAGCGGTTTCCAGCAGTTCTTTCACGGTAGTATTGGCTACCCGGCGGGCAAGATCGCCTGCAACATGCAGGGCATGCAGCCTGGATATATTGTATTTCTTCAGTAAGGGGAAGAAGTCATGTGTATCTTTCAACGCGCGCCAGTCTTCCCGGAAAGCTTCCCCATCCTCGCTTCCATCTGCATATACGTGCGGCGCAGGCAGGGCCTTCAGTTCCAGTTCCTGCACTTGTTGCGGTTCCTGGAAAGCGCGGATCAGCTCATCGAAAGCTTCGTGCCGGCTATTTTCCTGCAGGAATATTTTTACAATAGCAGTACCCTGCTCGTCAAATACCTGGATCGATTGCTTAAAACCGGCATCTTCATTGTCGAATACGGCAAAGCCAAAGGCCCAGCAATGGAACAGCATGCGCAGGTCAATATCCTCGCCTACTACCACGCCTACATGCCGGCTGTTGACGCTCACTTCTCCAAACACCCCCTTACGTTCATGCACGCAATGCTCATTGCGGGTAAGCACCATGACAAAACCCAGGTCCGGCATGCACTCCCAGAGTTCGCGGAAACGTTTGTCCAGCCGTAGTACACTGCTACCGGCAAAAGAGGCCAGGATAGAAGCCTCGGTGGTTCCCAGTTGCTGGGCAGCATCACGGATACGGACGCGGGGATTCTCCTTCCTGAACTGAAGCCATTTATCTTTTAATGTCATACGTTGTTGTACTACATTCATAACAAAAATTATTATCGTCGTTTGTTGCGTCGTTGGTTCTGTAAGCAGCCGGTACAATGATCGGGAAGCCATGTTCCGGTGTTTCCACCAGGTCCACCTCCAGTCCATATGCTTCTGCAATAAAGGATGGCTGCAATACCTCGGCCACAGTACCGTATTGGACCATCCTGCCCGCTTTGAGCAGCAATATGGTATCTGCAAACTGTGCAGCGAGGTTCAGGTCGTGCAGGATCACTACTACAGTATATCCCCGCCGGGCCAGCTCGCGGGCCTTCGTCAGGCAAAGCTGCTGGTACAGGATATCCATGTTGGAGGTTGGTTCGTCCAATAACAGTATTCCTTCGTTTCTGGCATAAGCGCCTGTTTTGTGAACAGCGTCAGCAGGTGTGAGCTGCGCCAGCACACGGGCCAGCTGCACTCTTTGCTGTTCGCCGCCTGACAAGGACTGGTAAGGACGGCTGGCCAGGTGACTTACCTGCATTTCGTCCATGCATTGCCGTACTATCTGCCAGTCGGCCTCCGCAGGCCTGGACCCATAATGCGGGTACCGGCCCATCAGCACAATCTCTTCACAGCTGAAACCCAGCGCCACCGCATATTGCTGTGATAACACAGCCCGCATGGTAGCCAGCTTATGCACGGGGATCCGGTGCAGATCACTGTTGCCCAGCAGCACCCGCCCCATGGTAGGCCTTTGCTCGCCGGACAGTATCTTCAGGAAGGTAGACTTGCCGGCGCCGTTCTGTCCCAGCACTACTGTCAGCTGGCCGGGGACAATATTGAAAGATAACCGGTGCAGTATAGGTTGCTGCCCGATCCAGTATGATATATTGCTGGCGGTGATGGTCATGATACTACGGTCCTCAGTTGTTTTTTCTGTTTCAGCAATAAAGCAATAAAAACAGGCGTACCCAGTACGGCCGTCACTATCCCGATAGGCAGTTCGGCCGGTGCAATGACGGTCCGGCTGCAAACATCCGCCAGGCTCAGCAGGCTGGCCCCCAGCAGGCTGCTGTTGAGCAGCAGGGACCGATGATCATTCCCGCTCAGCCCTCTCACCATATGCGGTACTATTAATCCCACAAACCCAATGATACCGGCCACCGCTACACAGGCTCCTACAGAAAGCGTGGCCAGCACAATGATCAGGGTCTTCAGCCTTTTCACATTGATACCGAGATAAGCCGCCTCGCGTTCGCCCAATGCAAAGGCGTTGAGCGATTTGGCCAATCCCGGCAGCAACAGCACAGGTATCATGATGAATGGTAATAGCGTCAGTACAAGGTTCCAGGTAGCGCCGCCCAGGCTGCCCATGCTCCAGAAAGTGGCGTTGCGCAATTCCTGGTCGTTGGCCAGATAGGTGACCAGGTCTGTCAGCGCCCGGCAGAGCGCATTCAGGGCCAGCCCGGCCAGCAGCATGGTGGTCAACATGGTCTTGCCGCCGGAGCGGGCCAGGCGGAACACCAGCAGAGAGGTAGCACATGCCCCTATAAAGGTTAGAATGTTCAACAGGTAATATCTTGGCAGCAGCGCCTCAAAGCGCAGCATAGGCAATGAGGACAGCAGCACGATCACCAGCACGGCACAGAGTGAGGCCCCGGCAGAAATGCCTATCAGGCCAGGATCAGCCAGGGGATTGCGGAACAGGCCCTGCATAGCCACACCTGAAATAGCCAGTCCGGATCCTACCAGTATGGCCAGCACCACCCTTGGCAACCGGATATACAGGAGCACACTGGCCATGCCTTCATCATAAGGCACACCCAGGTGGATGCCCAGCGGGTCCAGCAGGATAGCCAGTACCTGCAGCGGCCGGATAGACATGGCCCCGATGCCGGCAGATACAATGACCACTGCCAGCAGCAGGAACAGTAAGCCTATGGTGATCCATCTTTTTTGTTGCCTATGCATCCTTGCCTCTTATGATTTGCTTATAGAGAAAGTTTCTTATTCAACTCGGCAATAGCCTGCGGCAAGCGCAGCCCAAAGCCGGCCATGAACTGACCATCCATGGTAACGATCTTTTTATTGCGGCCTGCATTGGTAGCGCTGACACCCGGCACTTTCAGCATGCCGGCCTCGCCGCCCACACTTTCCAGTCCGGTATCAAACAGCAACAGCACATCCGGGTTAGCGGCCACCAGGGCTTCGGACGACAAAGGCTTGAAGTCTTTGATCTCCGGCACCGCATTGCTGGCGCCGGCCAGCCTGATGATCTGGTCGGGCGATGTGCCGCTGCCGCAGATGGTCATGGCGCCTACACCCCGGGCATAGATGAACAGGACCTTTTTATTCAGCGGTTTCAGTTGCAGGCCAGCCATCTGTTTATCAAAATCAGCCAGCACCTGTTTTCCCTTCTCCACAGTGCCGGTGATAGCAGCCAGGCTTTGCAACAGCTTGCGCGTGCCTTCCACGGTATACTCCTGAGTGAAGATCTGCGTGTTGACATTGGCGGCTTTCAGCTGCTCCACCACCTGCGGCTTCAGCTCGTTGGCAGCACCCAGCACCAGGGTAGGACGCAGCGCCAGTACGCCTTCGGCAGAAAGGGTCCGGTTATACCCCACTTTGGCTTTCTGCTGGAGGGAGGCAGGATAGCTGCTGGAAATGTCCACACCCACTATCTGGGATTCCAGCCCCAGTGCGCACAGCATTTCACTGATAGCCCCGTTAAGGGAAATGATCCGCTGCTGCGCCTGGGCACTGGTGAGTATCAGAAGGGTTAATATGAATGATAAACTCTTTTTATAATGCTTCACGGGAATCTGTTTATAGTTGTTACAGCTATGCTTTTTTCACGAGGACATATTCCAGGTTGGGATAGCCGCGGGTACCACCATCCACAGTGGTGGAATGGAAGTTGATGAACTTCAGCTTATACACGTTACCGGCAGCATCTTTCACCACATAGAAACGATCAGTGGCCACACCAACAGGCGCCAGGGTTGAACGCCATTTGGAACCTACCACATCAGCCTTTGTGCTGAAGCTGACACTGGCAATATTGCTTTCGCCAAAGCTGGCATAGGTCATACCGGTGCTGGTCAGCACTTCCGCCACCTGTGCGCCACCATGGATATTGGTGAATACCAGGTCGGAGAAGGCATAAGGGATCTCAGCGCCGGGAGCGCCGGTCTTGTACATGGCATAAGTCCAT
Organism: Candidatus Pseudobacter hemicellulosilyticus; assembly: GCA_029202545.1. Taxonomy (GTDB): domain Bacteria; phylum Bacteroidota; class Bacteroidia; order Chitinophagales; family Chitinophagaceae; genus Pseudobacter; species Pseudobacter hemicellulosilyticus. Next base: position 1,827,118 of record CP119311.1, on the reverse strand, counting down.
TGGATATCCCAGCGGTCTTTGGCCGGTTCTACAGACACCAGTCCATTGGCAAAGGATACAAATTTGAAATTGTAGGCGGCATCCTTGGTAATATTGAGGGTCTGGAAGCTGGTAGCATTGATATCAGCATACTGCAGGGTATAGCCGTCACCATTGCGGAGAATGCGGATCTTCTTGAGTTTGGCGGCTACAGGTGCATTGGCAGAAGCGCCGGTGCTGTTCACCACATATACTTTGTTCTCGGACTCAGTAGCAGATACAGCGCCAATCACTGTTTTGCTCAGGTCACCTTCCAGGTTATCGATCACAGCCAGGGAGCCGTAGCCGAAACCAACATGCAGGGTATCGGGATCAAAATCAGCTTCTGTTACTGTATTGATGTCCGTTTTGTTAACCGCTACTACGCTATAACTTGCCACATTGTTTATGATGACGCGATAATCTGCGCCTCCATAGAAGCCGAGGTCCCAGCTGCTCCGGAGTACGGAGGTCTGCTGGTTATTGCTGAAGTCAACATATACGGAGTTAACGGCGCTGGTACCACCTTCGCCACCATTCAGGGTCATGCTGGACCCTTCAGAGATAATAGAAGAAAAACGAAGGGTGAGTGTTCCGGTAGGACCGGCCAGCACGCCTTCACCGGCAGGTTTTACAGTGAACCCAACAGATTCTGTACCACTCAGGAAAATGTCTTCCTTTTTGGTAACGGTAAAGCTGATCTCGCTGCTGCCGGCTGGAATGGTCAGGGGCAGTACGCCATTGACAGCTGCGGGGCTGGTAGTATAATGGGTGCCGTAAGCAACGCCGTTCTCTGCCAGTTCAAGGCTCAGGGATAAGGCATTGGATACGGGACGGGACAGTTTAATGGTAAAAGTGGCCGCATTGTCTGTGGCATCCATGCCCTGTTCTGCACTTTCAAACTGCGCCAGGTTATCTGCTAAAGGCGGATCGCTTTTCTCGCAGGCGGCAAGGGTGAGCGTAAGGGCGGTGATCAATAAAAATCCAAATCGCTTTGTCATAAAAGGGTGTTTTATACTGCTTGTTTATTTATTCCATTGAAAGTTCAGGCCAATGAACCAGGACCGGCCATAACTCAGCGGGGCCACACCGGCTGTACTATGCGCGCCACCGGACTCCACGGTATTGTTGAGCGTGGTGACATTGAACAGGTTTTTGACGCCGCCGTTCAGGCGCAGGTATTTGTTCAGTCCCTGGCTGATGGTCAGGTCAGCCCAGTGGAAAGAAGCTGTTTCCGCCAGCATAGCCACTGTTTCCCCGGCGGTATTGGTGCTGGTCTGGTATACGGGCCGTTTACCGGTGAACTTGTAAAAAATGCTGAACTGCGTATTGGTCTTTTGCAAATGATAGAGCAGGTTGGCATTCAGCTCCGGCGACCAGGTATAGGCCGGCAGGTTATCCTTATCAAAGGCGGACTCATCCGTGAGACGGTTGTACCGGCCAATATAGGAGAAGCCCAGGGTAGCCTGCCAGTCTTTCCAGCCAATAGTACTGGTCAGTGTGGCGCCGGTAGTTTTAAACCGGTCAATATTGATATAGGTAGTGGTGTCCGGGCTGGCGGCATCATACCCATAATTAATAAGGTTGCTGAATTCGTTATAGAAAGCGCCCAGCGTGGATTGCAGTCTGACCTTTGAGGCTGTTGTCTGCTGCCAGCTGAGGGAGCCATTAAAACTATTGGAGTACTCAGCTTTCAGGTTGGGATTGCCTTTGATGGCATGACTGGCATCAAAGAAATAAAAATACAGTTCGCGCAGGGCAGGGGCGCGGAAGCCGCGGGCATAGGCCAGTCGCAGGTCCAGGTTTTTACCCAGGTCAAACTTAGTATTGATAGAAGGGATAGCTGGTGGTGCATCATAGACAGAATTATGGATAAAGCGAAGGCCTGGGCGTATATGTATGCCCGGTATCGGCTGCCATTCTCCGGAGACAAAGAAAGCATAGTCCCCGATAGCCGGCTGGCCCAGGATCCGCTGGCCGGTTGCTTCTTCGCGGTTGATGTCAATACCGGGCTGCAGGGATAAATACTCAGTCACTTTGTACTGTGCGGTAAAGCGGGCAGTGAGACTGGTGAAGCTGGCCTTATCCTGTTCGCCCGCGCCGGTGGACAGGGTCTTGCGACCTGTATTCAGTTCTACCAGGGTGGTCTGTGTGCGCCGGCTATAATCCGTGAAAGCAGCCAGCCCATTGAGCTGCCAGCGGTCACTCAGCTGCCAGTCGGCCTGCACCTGGTGCAGGTAACGGGTGCTGAAGAATTTCTGATCAGGGGTGGTATTGTTGGAAAAAACGGGACCATTGTTGAGGATGGTTTCATCCAGCAGGTCCAGCCGGTACCAGGCTTTGAAGTTGCTGTTGGCGTAACCCAGTCGCGCATTGCCCATCCACTGTTCTTTGGGATGCCATTCCTGTTTGGCCAGGTTGGTGTCCCGGCTTTCTTTCCATCCTCCAAAATCATTATGGGTACCTCCCAGCGCCAGCGACCAGCCTTTTTTCTGCCAGGACAGGCCCAGGTGCTGGTTATGCAGGCCCTTGTTAAGCAGTGGCTGATATTCGGAGCCGGCAGATTCTTCCTGCAAACGGGCTGTAACGGCCAGTTGGCCCTGCTGGCTTTTCCGGGTAATGATATTGATCACGCCGGCCAGTGCATCCGAGCCATAGGAAACAGACATAGGCCCTTCTACTATTTCAATGCGTTCAATGCTGCTGACATCCACCTGGTTCAGGCTTTCACGGGTATCGCCGCGATCTATCAGCGGTACACCGTCCAGCAGGATCTTGACATTCCTGCCGGCCATACCCATCAGCTCAATATCCGTAGTGCCCAGGGTGCGGTCATTTGAAAACCGGATGCCCAGTTCATTATTCAGTACGCCCGTCAGGTTGGTAGCGCCCTGCAGGCGGATCCTTTCGCCGGAGATGGTGCGCACCTGGTAAACGGAGCGGCGCAGGGATTGCGGCTGGTACTGGCCGGTGACCACTACTTCCTGCAGATCGGCCACCCGCGGCAGGGTATCCGCCACAGCCGACTGGGCGGTAGCAGCACCGCTGAAGGCCAGGGCTGCCGTGAACAGGAAAACAAATTGAGGGATCCTCCGCATGAACATGGTATAGTGTTTAGACAGACCGGCCCGCAACAGCCCGCAGGGGCGTTGACAAGATGGTCAGATCGTCGGCTGTTGAAAAAGGTTAAAGCAATTCTTTTCCGGCATTCTTGTTCAATGCCAGGCATAATGTGGAGGAACAAAAGTATTGATGGTGCAACCGGAATTCTTACTGAAGCGGGAAAACAGGTTTACGCAATGCGGAAGTTCATACAGGCTATTTCCCGCACTGGTAAAGGGTTTTCCGTAATTGGTAAGAAGAGGTAAGTAGACTCCGGATTAGTGTAATAACAGCTCACAGGGTTTCAGTCCTGTATGCTTTTTGAAGGCGGTAGAGAAATGGGAGATAGAAGAATAACCCAGCATCATGGATACTTCTGTTACGCTCAGTCCTTTTTCATACAGGAGGTAACGGGCATGTTCCATACGCTGGCTCTGGTAAAAATCGAACACGGTAGTGCCAAACAATTCCTTGAAACCTTTTTTCAGGTAACATTCATTGATGGCCACTTTACGGCTCAGTTCCTTGATGGTAATGGGTTCACCGATATGTTGCAGGAGGATCTCGCGGGCTCTCACGATCTTTTCCCGGTCAGCCTCGTTGGCGAGGAACTTGCACTGGAAGGTCTCGATGCTCTTGTCGGTCTTTTCATCACCCAGCATGCATTCCAGGCTGTATAACAGCAGCATCTGCACCTGTGCGTTGATAAAGATATTTTCAAGTGTATCGGTATAGTTATGGTTCAGCAGGGCTTCCAGCACCATGCGTGTCCTGCCGCAGAGCGGCAGCAGCTTGGAGAAGGAGGCAGGATGGCTGAACTGCAGGATATCGTCAGACAGGCTGCTGCTGGCCAGACCGGGGCGCAGGAACTGGGAAAGATGAACGGGCGAAAAGCGGAAGCTCAGCACGTCAATGGTATCTTCCCGGTCGGCACAGGTACGGGAGGCGCCGAATTTGCACTGGTCGCACTCCGTATCCTTCTGGCGGCAATACACATTACCGGCCAGGCAGAAACGCAGTTCCAGGAAATTATTCCTGGGATCGTTCTTGCGGAAATGGTAATTCAGCATTCCCGTATCCTCAATGGTCCACTGCGGATGTTTCTGGTAGCGGTGAATGGCGTATTGTACGGAACCAGGCATCTGCTGCTCCTTTTCAAAGATCAGGGGCAATTCATCCTGCATCACCGGTTGCTTGTAAGCAATTGCTAATATGTCCTGGGAATACTGCATAACGCGCTGCAAATTTACAGGTACAACAGGTAAGTTCCCAATAAGTTGTGGCATGGGGTGTCACAGAACTGTCATAGTTACACCATTAATCGAAGCTCTGGTTGCTGGAAGAGGAGATTTTGAGCATCCGGTCAAACTGTTCGGGGGTCAGGTCATTGTAGAAAAAGTAGACCGGATCCAGTGGCCGGCCGTTCTTATGGACCTCATAATGGCAGTGAGGACCGGTGGATTTACCCGTACTGCCCACATAACCAATGATCTCGCCGCGTTTTACCCGCTGGCCGCCCCTCACTTTCACCCGGTACATATGCCCGTAAAGGGTCTCATAACCGTAACCGTGGTTGATCACCACATGGTTGCCGTAGCCGTTGCCCAGGTTACCGGCCGTCCGGATCACTCCATTGGCCGTGGCATAGATCGGCGTACCCTGGGGAGCGGAAAAATCAAGGCCTGCATGGAATTTCACGGTCTTGTATACCGGATCAATGCGGTAACCAAAACCCGAAGCTACCCGTTTCATATCAGCATTACTGACGGGCTGGATGGCGGGCGTGCTGGCCAGCAGTTCTTCTTTATTGCTGATGAATTTGGCGATATCAGTATAGGAAGCCTCCTGGCTGCCAATGCGGTTAGTGAGGTTGTTGAGGGTATTGACAATAGAATTCTCCAGTTGGGAATTGGTCAGGCTCATGACCAGTTTAAGCTCTTTCTGCTGTTCTATTTCCCGGGAACGGATACTGTCCGGGATAGGGTTGGCTTCAAAAATAGTGCGGTAGACCTCGTTATCTCTTTTTTCCAGCTCGCCCACCTGCTGCTGGATCTTTTTGGTCCGCTCCTCCAGCACCATGAACTGCTCTTCCAGCTTTTCATTTTCAGCCATCAGCGTTTTTTCATTGGCGGAGGGAAAATAGCGGTAGGCGATAGAGACAATGATGATGGCCGTTACAATGGCCGCGGATATAAATCCCAGTACGCGCAGCAATTTGACCCGCAAAGGGGTTTCCAGCTTTTCGTATCGAAGCGTATTGGTATTATAGAAATACTTGATCTTTTTCATCAGCCACCGTGGTTCACAGCGTTTGTTTTCCGGTCAAAACAGGTTGATTTCGATTACCTTTGCACCACGTCAATCAGAGCAAAATACATAAACCTGCACGAATATGCAGAATTTTTGTTTTTCGCCAAAACTCCTGCGGGGTGCAAGAAACTAAAATTTTTCAAATTGCACAGGTAGTGAGGCCTTCATTTAACAAAGATTGTTCCGAAATATGATGACAAGCGCAGCTATACGCCAGCATTTCTTAGATTTCTTCCAGTCCAAAGGCCACAGCATTGTGCCTTCGGCGCCAATCGTTATCAAGAATGACCCCACCCTGCTGTTCACCAACGCAGGGATGAACCAGTTCAAAGATTATTTCCTGGGCAACAAAGCCGCCCCGCATCCGCGCGTGGCCGATACCCAGAAATGCCTCCGCGTCAGCGGTAAGCACAACGACCTGGAGGAAGTAGGTGTTGACACCTACCACCATACCATGTTTGAAATGCTCGGCAACTGGAGCTTTGGCGATTATTTCAAGAAAGAAGCCATTGCCTGGAGCTGGGAGCTGCTGACCGAAGTATATAAGATCCCCAGGGACCGGCTCTATGTCACCATCTTTGAAGGCGACACCAAAGAAAACCTGCCCCAGGACGAGGAAGCCCTCACTGAATGGAAAAAATGGATCGCAGAAGAGCGCATCCTCATGGGCAATAAAAAAGATAATTTCTGGGAGATGGGCGATACCGGCCCCTGCGGTCCCTGCTCTGAGATCCATGTGGACTGCCGCACGGACGACGAAAGGAAAGCAGTGGACGGCAAAGCCCTCGTAAACAATGACCACCCCCAGGTGATCGAGATCTGGAATAACGTATTCATGCAGTTCAACCGCCTCAAGGACGGCAGCCTGCAATCCCTGCCCGCCAAACACGTGGATACCGGTATGGGCCTGGAAAGGCTGGTACGCGTTCTTCAGGGTAAACAATCCAACTACGATACCGATCTCTTCACCGGCACCATTGCCGCTACCGAAGGGATCTGCGGTAAAAAATATGATTTCAGCGACAGCAAGCCTGCCGTAGCCTTCCGCGTGATCGCCGACCATATCCGCGCCATCAGCTTCACCATTGCCGATGGCCAGCTGCCTTCCAATACGGGCGCCGGCTATGTGATCCGCCGCATCCTGCGCCGCGCCGTTCGCTATTATTATTCTTACCTGGAATATAAACAACCCCTGCTGCACCAGCTGGTACCCATCCTGGCCGGCCAGTTCCAGACCGTTTTCCCGGAACTTCAGCAACAGGTGGACTTTGTCAGTAAAGTAGTGAAGGAAGAAGAAGAAGCCTTCCTCCGCACCCTCGACAAAGGCCTGCGCAAAATGGATGAACTGATCAATGGCGCTAAAAACGCCACTATCAATGGTACTGCCGCGTTTGAATTGTACGATACCTACGGTTTTCCCATCGACCTCACCCGACTCATTGCCCGGGAAAACAACCTGGAAGTGGATGAGGCCGGTTTCGATAAGGAAATGAAACAGCAGAAGGACCGCAGCCGCGCCGCCACCACCCTGGACACGGAAGACTGGGTAGTGCTGATGCCGGATGCCAAACCCAATACTTTTGTGGGCTACCAGCAGCTGGAAACCATGACCAAGGTCTCCAGGTACCGGAAAGTAAAGGCCAAAGGCAAAGAGTCTTTCCAGCTGATCCTGGACACCACGCCTTTCTATGCAGAAAGCGGCGGCCAGGTAGGTGATACCGGCACCCTGTCTTTTGATGGCGAGCTGGTCCCTGTAACAGATACCAGGAAAGAGAACGACCTCATCATCCATTTCACCGATACCCTGCCCATCAATATCACCGCCGTGGTGACTGCGCAGGTTGATATGGCCCGCCGCCAGTCAACAGCTGTTCACCACTCCGCCACCCACCTCCTGCATGCCGCCCTGCGTAAAGTATTGGGTACGCATGTGGCACAGAAAGGGTCACTGGTGAATAATGAGTACCTGCGGTTCGACTTCTCCCACTTCGCCCGCATGACGGACGAAGAGATCGCCCGGGTAGAAGCCCTCGTCAATGAAAAGATCCGGGAAAATATCCCTGTAGTAATAAAGGAACTGCCCAAGGAAGAAGCCCTGCAACTGGGCGCCATGGCCCTCTTCGGCGAAAAATACGGCGATGTGGTGCGTGTGGTGATCATGGATCCGCAATATTCCGTAGAGCTTTGTGGCGGCACCCATGTGGGCGCCACCGGCGAGCTGGGCCTGTTCCGCATTAAACAGGAATCAGCTGTTGCCGCAGGCGTGCGCCGCCTGGAAGCGCTCTGTGGCCTTGCTGCAGAAAACTATATCCAGGAGCAGTTCAGCCAGCTGCGCGCTGTCCGCGAAAGCCTCAAGAATCCCAAAGAGCTGGTCAAAGCCGTTGAAAGCCTGCAAACTGAAAATGCAGACCTGAAAAAGAAACTGGACCACCTGGAGAACAGGATCCTGGTAGGCGTCCGCAACGAGCTGCTGCAAAAAGACGAGATCGTGAACGGTATTACGTTTGTAGGAGATATTGTGGAAGTAGGCAATGCCGATGCACTGAAGAAACTCTGCTTCGACCTGAAAAATAACCTGAACGATTATGTAGCTGTGCTCTGCGCCAATATCGGCGGTAAGCCCTTTGTAGCCGTGGGCATTGCCGATACGGTAGTGGCCGCCAAAGGACTGGACGCCGGTAAGCTCATCAAGGAACAGGTAGCCCCCCTCATCAAAGGCGGCGGCGGCGGTCAGAAGAACCTGGCCACGGCCGGCGGCCAGGACGCCAGCAACCTTTCTCAGGTAATAGAAAAGATCAAAGCACTTTTATAAAGCCTTCCAACCCTGCAAATTCAACATTTCATGTTAAATTTGCAGGGTTATTTCCCTTCCAAGTCTGCAAATTCAACATTTCATGTTAAATTTGCATAGATGATTACCCGTCGTTTAGAAACCGCTTTACAGGATGCACTGGACCGCAGCCCGGCTGTAGCCCTTATGGGACCTCGCCAGGTAGGCAAAACAACCCTGGCGCTTGATCTGTCAGATCAGCGTCCTGCCATTTACCTTGACCTGGAGAATCGCCTCGACCTGCAAAAGGTATCGGACATAGCCGCATTTCATGAGGAGAACCAGGGTAAGCTGATCATCCTGGACGAGATCCAACGATTACCGGAGATCTTTGCGCCGCTACGCGGCATTATCGACAAAGAAAGGCGGAAAGGGAACAAGACCGGGCAGTTCCTGTTCCTGGGCTCAGCTTCCATGGAACTGCTGCAGCAATCCAGCGAATCACTGGCAGGCCGCATCAGCTATCTCGAACTGCATGCTATCGATGCATTGGAATATGCCCAGGGTGATGAAAACATTAATAACCTCTGGCTGCGCGGGGGCTTCCCGGAAAGCCTGCTGGCCAAAGACAATGAACAAAGTTTTGACTGGCGGGCAGATTTCATAAGGACCTACCTGGAACGCGATATTCCACAACTCGGTCCCCGCATACCTGCCAAAACACTGGAAAGGTTCTGGACCATGCTGGCCCACAACCAGGGCGCTACGCTGAACGCCTCTGTATTGGCAAGGAACCTGGAAGTATCCAGCACAACCATTGGCCGCTACCTCGACCTGATGACAGACCTGTTACTGGTAAGAAGATTGCAGCCCTGGTCAGCCAATATCAGCAAACGCCTCGTCAAAGCCCCGAAAACCTATGTACGTGATAGTGGGATCACCCATTGTCTTTTGAATATCCATCAAACCAATGAACTATTGGGGCATCCGGTGGTAGGAGGCAGCTGGGAAGGGTTCGTTATTGAAAATATCCTGTCGGTAACACCGCCAAGAGTACAATCCTTTTACTACCGCACGCCAGGCGGAGCAGAAATTGACCTGGTACTGGAATTCTCTCCCAAAGAAAAATGGGCTATTGAAATAAAGAGAAAATCTTCCCCGGCGCTTTCCAAAGGTTTTCATATCGGCTGTGAAGACATCGGGGCGGATAAACGATTTGTGGTGTATTCCGGTACTGACCGCTTCCCGCTCGGTGAAGGCATAACCGCCATCTCCCTGAGCGGTCTCATGGAGGAAATTTTACACCATAAATAGCCGCCTCTCCTAACAATCCGTTAAAAGCAAAATTCTCATTTCCGAAAATTTTCGTATTTCGGATATTTCCCTATATTTGATCTACGAAACTTGACGTAGTTAAAACCTAAAACAGTTTGTTCCATGAAAAGATACGCATTGGTACTGGCCGCCCTGACCACCACCGCCCTCCTGGCAGGCACTGCTTCCATGGCCCAGGAAGAAAATGACAAAGCACCGGTGGAAAAGGATAAGTTCCGCCAGTACGACGAGATCATCATCCGCAAAAAATCCGACAAGGATGATAAGATCACCATCGAGATCAAAGACGGCGAAGTACTTGTCAACGGCAAACCCCTCACCGATTACAATAACGAGAACCTCAGCATACGCAGGGGCAGGACCATCCATTATGAGACCGCCTCCCCCTTCCGCCAGCGGCCTGACGTCCTCCAGTTCCATCGCTTTGATGGCAATGAAGGCGGCGCCCAATTGTATGGCGGTGGTACCGTGGATCCTAACCGCGCCTTCCTCGGTGTAGCCACTGAAGAAGCGCCCGGCGGCGCCCGCATCACCAGCCTCAACGAGAACAGTGGCGCCAGCAAGGCCGGCCTGAAAAAAGGAGATATCATTACCAGGATCGATAAGGAAACCATCAAAACCCATGATGATGTGGTCAAAGCAGTGAAAGCGCATAAGCCGGATGACAAGATCGTGATCGCCTATCGCAGGGACAATAAAGAACAATCTGCTACCGTGATCCTGGGCAAGGCTCCGCAGGCAGAAACATTTTCTTTCTCCGGCCCTGAAGGCGGCGCCCTGACCATTCCCCAGCTGGATGGACTCCGCGACCTGCAATTCAACCTGGGCGATCAGTTCCGCGGCATGGGCCTTAACGGTCGTGGTGGCCGCCTCGGCATCCGCGCACAGGATACTGAAGATGGTAAAGGCGTGAAAGTACTCAGCGTAGCCGATGAGTCCGCCGCCGAAAAAGCAGGTATCAAAGAAGACGATGTGATCACCCAGTTTGACGGCAAAACCGTGAACAGCGCTGATGAGCTGGCCGCAGCCGCCCAGGAAGCCCGCGAGAAACAAGCTGTTACCGTAAAGCTGACCCGCGACGGCAAATCACAGACCGTTGAACTGAAAACACCCAAAAAACTAAAAACAGCCACCCTCTGATCAGGTAGTTGTTGCCCCATATTCCATCGCCCGGAACAAGGTTTGCCCCAACTGTTCCGGGCTTTTTTATTTTTTCTATTTTTCACCCGCCTTCTTTTGACAATCTCTATCGCTCCATACCCTGAGTTCCAAATCCCACCCGAATAAGGTACTTTTGTACATCCTGAACGAATACGTACAATGGCGATCAATTACGATGCATACGAGATAGTAGTGGGCCTGGAAGTACATGCCCAGTTATTGACAGACAGTAAACTGTTTTGTGGCGACAGTGCCGAATTCGGCGGTGAGCCCAATACACATATCAGTCCCGTCACCCTGGCCCATCCCGGCACCCTGCCAAGACTGAACCGGAAAGCCGTGGAATATGCCATTAAAATGGGACTGGCCTGCCATTCTACCATCACCCGGCATAATTACTTTGCCCGCAAGAATTATTTCTATCCCGATCTTCCCAAAGGATACCAGCTTTCCCAGCATACCACCCCCATCTGTGACGGGGGTTATGTGACCATCCGCCTGGAGAACCAGGAACAGCAGGTCCAGCTCAACCGCATCCACCTGGAAGAGGATGCCGGTAAAAGCATTCACGATGTAGACCCGCATTTTACCTGCGTGGATTATAACCGCGCCGGCGTGCCCCTGATAGAGATCGTGACAGAACCTGTAATGCGCAGCGGCGATGAAGCTTATGCCTATCTCACCGAACTCCGTAAACTGCTGCGCTACCTCGCCATCTGCGATGGGAATATGGAAGAAGGCAGTATGCGCTGCGATGCCAATGTCTCCATCCGGAAAAAAGGCGATACCCGGCTGGGTACCAAGGTGGAGGTCAAAAACCTGAACTCCATCCGCAATGTGAAAAGAGCTATCGAGATAGAAGCCAGACGGATGATAGAGCTGGTGGAAGGCGGCGGCGCCGTGATCCAGCAGACCCGCAGCTTTGACGCCAATAACGGTACCACTTTTGCCCTGCGCACCAAGGAAGAGGCCAATGATTACCGGTATTTTGCCGATCCTGATCTGACGCCCTTCCAGGTCTCCGACCAGCTGCTGGAAACCATCCGTCAGCAACTGCCTGTCCTGCCGGAACAACGCATTGCCCGCTACACCGGCCAGCTGCAGCTGCCGGATTATGATGCCCGCGTGCTCTGCGATGAAAAAGAAACTGCCGATTATTTTGAAGCCGTGATCCGGCATACCGATAATTACAAGGCTGCCGCCAACTGGCTCCTGGGCCCGGTGAAGTCCTGGCTCAACGAGCACAATGCAGGCATCAGCCAGTTTCCGCTGCAGCCCGCCAGCATTGCAGAACTGATCACGCTCATTGATAATGGTCAACTGAATTTCTCCACTGCCTCCACCCGCGTATTCACTGCCTTGCTGCAGGAGCCGGGACAGGCCGCACTGGATGCTGCCAGGGCCCTTAACCTGGTACAGGACTCCGATGCAGGCAATGTGGCAGCCTGGGTTGACCAGGTACTAGACAATATGCCGGAGAAGGTGACCGAGTACAGGAAAGGTAAAAAAGGATTGATGGGCCTCTTTGTGGGAGAAGTGAAAAAGCTCTCCCGGGGAAAGGCTGATCCACGGTTGACGAATGAATTACTTTTAAAAAAATTAGACGCTAAAAATTAGTCATGAAACAAAGCCTTAACATCCTTTTTCAGATCCGTCAGTATTCCCGCAACAGCTGGCTGGCGATACTGGCTGTCAGCCTGCTGGCAGCCTGCTCCGCCAATTCCAGGGAATCCCTTTCCATTGAAGGGACCATTGCCAATGCCGACCAGGTAGCGGCACTGTATCCCAAAGCCGTAGAGAACGGCTCCATCACCCTGCTGCTCTATGAAGTACCCTTTGGTGGCGAGATGCCCCCGGTACAGCTGGACTCCGCCGTGGTAGCCGCCGGCAGCAAAACATTCAAACTGAAAGTAGATCCTGCCAACCAGGGCCTGTATAATTTATTAGTGAAGAATGGCCCCATGGTGCCACTGGTATTTGATGGCAGCACTATTGAGCTGACCATTGATTTTGCCTCAGAAGAAAAATTCTATTCTGTTAAAGGCTCCGAAGCCAGCGAACAGCTGCATGATTTCCTGTTCACCTACGCAGACCACCGCACCGGGATAGAACAGTCCATGGCCAATCTCGACAGCCTGAAACGCGTTGGCGCCAGTGACTCTGTCCTGCTGGCAGCCACCAACAGCAAGAACCAGGCGCTGAACACGTTGAATAACTACCTGAAAAAATCACTCGGCACCCTCAACAACCCGGTTGTAGCTTCCTTTGCGCTGGGCCGTGCCGCTCAAACCCTCCAGCAGCCTGAATTTGAGGCCGAGCTGGCCAAGCTGAACACCAAATTCCCTGAAGACGCCACCATGCTGGAGCTGAAGAAAAAATACGAAGCCTATAAAGCACAGGAAGAAGCTATCGCCCAGCAGAAAGAAGCCGCCACCAAAGAAAATTCACTGATCGGTAAGAAAGCGCCGGAACTGGTGCTGCCGGATACCAATGGAAAAAATATTGCTTTGTCTTCCTATAAAGGCAAATATGTACTGGTAGATTTCTGGGCCAGCTGGTGTCATCCCTGCCGCCTGGAAAACCCTACCGTGGTAGCCGCCTACAACCAGTTCAAGGATAAGAATTTTACCGTCCTGGGTGTATCCCTGGACCAGAAGAAAGAAGACTGGCTCAAAGCCATACAGCAGGACCAGCTGACCTGGACCCATGTGAGCGACCTGGCTTTCTGGAAAAGCAAGGCGGTATCCACATTCGGGTTTGAAGGCATTCCTTACAATGTGCTCATTGACCCGCAGGGAACCGTAGTGGCAGAAGGATTAAGAGGCGATGCCCTGGGCCGGAAACTGGCAGAAGTACTGAAATAAGCAGCTTACCATAACGCATAAAAAAGGTAGGGGCCGTATCAGATGATACAGCCCCTTTTTATTACAGGTCACTGATCCCTAAAGGTTGTCTTCCATCAGATCATTCAGTAACAATTCTGATGCGGAAATAGGCCATATGTATTTGATATCGGTAGCAGGGATAGCAGATACAGCCCCTTTACCGGGTATAGTGAGTCCCAGGCGCAGGAGATCAGGACTTCTCCGTCCTTCTCCAAGGAATTCGATGCGGCGCTCCTGTATGATCAGGCCGGCCAGGTCTTCCCAGGTGGCAGGGGCAAAAGTAGTACCGGCGTCAGAGCGCTGACGGACCGTATTCAGCAGGCTCACAGCCCGGCTGTCCACCGTTTGGGTGCTGCGGGTAATGGCTTCTGAAAGGTTCAGCAGCACTTCTGCATAACGCATCACCGGTACAAAATCCGTATATGGGCTGGCTACTGCATATTTGGTCAGCCAGTAGCGTTTGGTAGTAGTACCGGTCTCCAGGACAAAGCTCCGGCGCTTGTCGGCCGGCAGCCAGGTAGCATCCGCTATGATCCCCGAAGGATTGAGGGAATATTCTCCATTGCCTACGCCACCCAGCCCGGAAGTGGGGCTGTAATAATAAGCCAGCTGGTTCTGTGTGCCCGGCGCCTCATTGCTGGCCATGGGCATGGAGAAAACAGATTCAACCGTGGTCCAGGGAGTTTTGAATACCGTAGTGATATCTGACACCAGCGCATTAGCTACACCGGTAGTAGCCGAATAAGGCGCTGCTACTGTCACTATCTTATTGGCCTCCGTGATCACATCCTCATAACGCTGCATACTCAAGTATACCCTTGTTTTGAGGGCGATGGCAGTATTCCTGTGTGCCCGCGTAGTGTTGAGGGTGGCAGAACTGTATTTCAAAGGAAGGTTCTGCTCGGCATAGTTCAGGTCGTCCAGCACCTGCTGGTAGGTCTGGGCCACGGTGCTGCGCGCCAGGTCATAGTCCTGTAACGACTTGTTACCGGTAAGCCGTATAGGCAGACCGGGCTTGCTGCCATTGCCATCCCAGTAAGGACGGGCATACAATTGCAGCAGGCTGTAATACACCAGGCCGCGGATCAGCCGCGCTTCGGCCCCATAATCATTGGCCAGGCTATCTCCCACCACAGACTTGCCCTTGGTTTCCAGCCCTTCCAGGAACACGTTCACTGTATTGATGACATAGTATCCCTGCGACCAGAGCCCTGTTACTTCCTGTGCGGTATTGCCAAGTGTAAAATTCCAGGTGGTATACATGGTGACGCCGTTGGTCAGCATGTTAAGGAACTCGTCCCCGCGGATATCATTGTACAGCAGGTACCGGCCGCCATAGAACTGGCCGCTTTTCAGGTTGGTGTATAAAGCCCTTACCTGGTTCAGTACCCGGTCGGGCGTAGCAAACGAAAAACTATCGATGATACTGGTCTGTGGAAAAGGCTCCATCAGCTCATCCTTCTTGCAGGAGCTGGACGCCAGTACCAGGAGCACACACAGACCTATGATTGATTTTTTCATACTTTCCTTTTTTTCTGTAAACAATTAGAATCCGATATTCAACCCAACAGTGATGGTCCGGGCATTACCGGCCTGGTTACGATCCACACCAGGATTGGACGCATTGTTACCGTTGGCGGACACTTCCGGATCGGAGCCGGGATAATCAGTGATCATGGCCAGGTTCTGAGCGCTCACGTACATACGGATGCTGCCCAGCTTGTATTTTTCTACCAGTGTCTTGGGCAGGGAATAGGCCAGCGAAACATTGCGCAGTTTCACAAAATCACCTTTGAATACATGGATATCCAGGGGCAGGGTAGAACCATTGGACACGTTATCACCATACACTGGTTTAGGCCATTTGGCAATATCACCATCTTTCTCCCAGTGATCCAGGATATCCCGGTCATTGTTCCAGAAACGCTGGTCATGCAGACCGGCATTGGTGCCATAGTAAATATTGAAACCCAGCTGGTAGGTCAGCAATACATCCAGCTCAAATCCTTTATAGCTGAAAGTATTGTTCCAGCCACCCACCTGTTTGGGAATGGCGTTGAAAGTAGGGATACCATCATTCAGGGTAATGGCAGGCGCCTGTGTGCCATCAGCATAACGCCAGGCAGCGCCTACGTGATTGTAATAGACCGCTCTGCCGCTGGCATCATAAAAAATACGACGGCCGGTGGCAGGGTCCACACCGCCTGTCTTCACCACTTTCAAAGTACCCACGGAATAACCAGGCAGCGTAGCGCTCACAGATTCACTGGTAGCAGCGCCGGCAGGGCTGGTCACTACAATGGAGCTAAGACCAGGGGCCAGGGCAGTGACTTCATTCTTGTTGATGCCAATATTGAAACTGCTGGTCCAGTTGAAGGCCTTGCCGGTGATCACCTGGGCGTTCAGGGTCAGTTCCACCCCTTTGTTATACAAAGAACCTACGTTCATACGGGCAGAGTTACCGGGAATACCGGCAGAAGGGATCTGCGGAACGTCCAGGATCAAACCGTCCACAGTATTCTTGTAATAGCTGAACTCACCGGTGAGGCGCTCACTGAACAGACCAAACTGGAAGCCGATATCTGTTTTCTTACTGGTTTCCCATTCCAGGTTCACATTACCCAATGCATTATAGTTAAGGGTAGCGCCACCGCCATAGAGGCCGCCGGCATAGGTGGTATAGGATTCAAAGTTGCCGATGCCGCCAATATTACCCACTTTACCATAGCTGGCGCGAAGCCGGAAACTGCTCAGCACTTTGTCCAGGCCGGTATTGGCCCAGAAGGCTTCATTGCTGATCTCCCAGCCACCGGATATACCGTAGAAAGTACCTTTCCTGTTCAGGAAGCCCAGGCCTGAATATTCATCCTGGCGGACGTTACCGTTGATATAGTATTTGTCGTCATAATTGTATTTCAGACTGGCAAACTGGGAATACAGGTAGTTCTGCCCCAGGGCCATACCTGTACTGAAGTTATTGCCCCAGGTAGACTGGATATTGGTGAAATAAGGATCGGCCACAGTAGTCCTGTTGATACCAAAGCCGCTGGTATTGGTGCGCTGTTCTTCAATACCACCCAGCAGGCCTACCGTATGTACATCATTGAAGGTATGGTCCAGTGAAATAGTATTGGTCCATACGGTCCTTTTGGCCTTGTAAAAGATACCACTTACACTACCGGTACTGGAACCGCCTTCACCGGACAGCTGGTGAGAAAAGAGATCATTGTCCACATACAGGTAATCCATGCTGTAAATGGACCGGTAGGTGAGCCAGCTGAAGGGCTTGATCTGCCCGTAGGCATTCCCCATCACATGATTCACCTCGGCATTGGAACGGTTCAGGTCCAGGGAGATCACCGGGTTATAATACCCGAAACCACCTGCGCGGTTATTCATCGGTTGTATCACACCGCTGGTAGCATTATAGGAACCATCGTTGTTATAGGGACTGATATTGGGGGGCAGCACAATGCCTACCCGGCCAAGACCCGCAGTAGCGAAAGCCTCTCCCGGCAAGGATCCTGAGCTTACAGAGGCCAGGTTCTTTTCATTGGAGTAATTGATCTTACCCCCTACGGAGAACCATTTGTTGACCTTCTGATCAATATTGAAAAGAATATTCTGTCTTTTGAAATTATTCTTTTTCAGGATACCCTGCTGATCCGTATACCCGGCGGAGAAATAATAGCTGGTATTGTCATTGGCCCCGGAAACATTGATATTATGATTATGGGATACCCCTGTCCGGTAGATATAATCAAACCAGCGGGTGTCAATGGGCTGGCCATTGGCGTCATTTGTCAGGGCAAAATAGGTATCAGTGATAGCGTCATTGGGGTTGTCATTAAAGGTGCCGGCATTTTTAAGCGCAAGGTTTTTCATGTCTGTATATTCCCTTGCATTCAGCACTTCCGGCAGGCGGATAGCTTCTGTCCAGCCTACCCAGCCACTGTAATTAACGCGGGCCCTGCCAGCCTTTCCTTTTTTGGTGGTAATGAATACTACCCCGTTGGCGGCACGGCTGCCGTAGATACTGGCCGCAGCCGCATCCTTGGCAATATCCATGCTTTCTATATCATTGGGGTTGATGGCGGCCAGGGCATTGCCCGCAGCACTGGAAGAACTCTGATCGCCGGTAAATACCGGGATACCATCTACTACTATCAGCGGATAGGAACTGAGCGAGATGGAGTTGGTACCGCGGATCCTGAATACAGGAGGGTTATTGAGTACCCCGTTGGGTACAGATATCTGAACGCCTGCAGCGCGCCCGCCCAGGGCCGCTTCAAAACTTTGTACCGGCTTGTCGGCCACTACCGCGCCTTTCACCGATACAATACTGCCCGTAACATCTTTTTTCCTGGCAGTGCCATAACCTACTACCACTACTTCCTGCAGTTCTTTGTCGCGCGCTTTCAAAGAAGCATCCACTACCGACCTGGCGCCAATTGACAGCTCCAGCGGTGAATAGCCTACAGCAGAAATAATAAGGATCCGGGAACTTTGTGGAACCGCGATAGAGTAGGTTCCGTCTGACTGAGTGGTGGTGCCTGTGTTGGTACCTTTGATGATCACAGAAGCGTTGGGGACCGGACTACCGGTATCATCTGTGACTTTTCCCGTAATAACACGGGTTTGTGCCTGGAGTTGTGCAATGCATAGCACAACTGCCAGAAGCAGCAATAGCATTTTTCTCATGTGCGCGAAAGTTTGGTGTTCAAAAAAAAATACGTGAGCGCATCGCCCTGTATGAACAGGACAACTGGCTACACGTACTTGCTGCCCAAGATAAGTTTATTTTTTTGAAATAGAAAGTAATAATGCAGGAAGAAAAATCAAATTCGTGAGGGTTGCCAGTACCAGCGTCAGTGAGGTGAGCCATCCCAGCGCTTTGGTCCCGCCGAAATCGCTGAAACAGAAGATCACGAATCCGGCAATGAGCACCAGGGAGGTGTATATAATACTGATACCGGTTTTGTGAATGGTCTCCACTACTATCTGCTGCGTGGACAAATTGCTCAGACGCTGTTCCTGCTTGTAATTCACCAGGAAGCGGATAGTGATGTCAATGGCAATACCCAATGCCACACTGAACACCAGTACAGTGGATGGCTTGATAGCTACACCGGCCCAACCCATTACACCGGCAGTGATGATCAGTGGAATGATATTAGGCACCAGGGAGCAGACCAGTATCCGGAAAGAGCGGAACAGGTAAAGCATGCAAAGCGCTATCAGCCCGAAAGCCCAGCCGATACTCTCTTTCAGCCCATTGATGATAAAAGCGCTTCCTTCCAGGAAGGTAACGGTGGTTCCGGTGAACTGGATATTGTATTTGGCGGTATCGAAGAGCTGGTGGCTTTTTTCTTCCAGGGAGTGAATGATCTCCGGTAATCTTTTGCTGCCCACATCCGCCATATTCACGCTGATACGCGCCCGCTGTTTGGTGGTATCCATGAACGACTGCACAATAGCGGAAAAAGCATTTTTCTTATCCGCATTGTTCTCCGGTTTCATATTCAGGTACTGCGCCAGGAACGCAATATCAAAGGAATTGGGTACCGCATAATTGCTGCTGTCCCCATTGTAATAAGCCTGCCGCGCAAATTTCAATCCTTCCACAATGGAAAGCGGTCTTGCCATTTCCGACTGCGCCGCTATGAACTGCGACAGGGAATCCATCTTCTCAAAATGCCCCAGGGGATTGCTGCGCAGCCCGTTCTTTCTCTTGGTATCCACTACAATTTCCAGCGGCATCACACCCCGGAAATGCTGCTCAAAGAATTTCAGGTCGGTATAGATCTTATCGGTCTTGGGCAGATCATCTACAATAAAGCCTTCAGAGCGGAGCCTGAACATACCAGCCACTGACAGTATCAGTATGATGCCGGTTACACTGTAGATCAGTTTCTGGTGGTGCAGCGACCATGCTTCCAGCCTGTCCAGTAAAGCCAGCAGCCACCTGTTCTCCAGGTAACGGGTATGGCGGGGCTTGGGCGCAGGCAGCATGCTGAGCACCGCGGGGATAAAGATGATAGAGATAAAGAACAGGGCCATGATATTGATACCCGCCACTACGCCAAACTCTTTCAGGATAGCGCTCCGGGTCAGGGCAAATACCGCAAAGCCGATGGCGGCAGCCAGGTTACAGAACAGGGTGACCACACCCATGCGGGTGATCATGGCTTCCAGGGCCTTCATCTTCCGGTCATTGGCCGGCAGCGAGGTATCCGTATCGTTATATGCTGTGTGGAACTTATTGAGGAAATAGATACAGTTGGGAATACCGATCACCACCACCAGCGGCGGGATCAGCGCATTCAGCAAAGAGATCTTATAATCAAACCATTCCATGGTGCCCAGGCTCCAGATCACGCCAATGATCACCACCGCCAGTGACATGGCCATGGCGGAGAGGCTGCGGAAGAAGACCAGCAGGATCACTGCCGACAGCAATATGGAGCCCAGCAGGAACCACTGCATTTCATTGGCTACCTTGGTAGCCATATTGGTGCGGATCAGGGGCAGGCCACTGTAATGCAGCTCCAGTGAATGTTTCTGACCAAAAGCATCACCCAGTTTTAGGATAGCACCTACCACATCGTTCCGCTTTTTGGAATTCAGGACATCCTTGTTGATCTTGATACCCATCAGGTATGCATTGGTAGCCGGGTTATACAGCAACCCCTGGTAGAAAGGAAGGTTAAGGAAAACAGCAGCGGCGCTGTCCATGGCTTCCTGTGAAAGCGTTCCTTTGGGAAATATCGGTAAGGCGTTGAGTTTTTCAGAACTGGAATCTTTCACCAGGTTCACCGCAATAGGCAGGCAGAGGATATCTTCCACCGCTTCCACCTGGCGGATATCATTCACCAGCGCAGCATACTCATTGAAGAAAGAGGCCTTGAACATATCGGTGGTCTGGATACCGATCACCATCATATTACCATCCTCGCCAAACAACTGGCGGAACTCCTGGTAGGCCTGGTATTTAGGGTTATCGGTAGGGATGGCCCGGGTAAACTCATAGCTCAGCTGAACTTTGGAAGCGTGATAAGTCATCAGAGCGGTAGCGGCCAGTAATATAGTGAGCAGGATCCAGCGGAATTTCAATACGAACCGAGCAATAGTTCCCCACATGCGTATGAATTTTTTTGGGCCAAATGTCCGAAATATATTTGGCATATCTTACTCGTACATTTGATTATGTTCCACAGGATATTGCTGATCTTTTGCCTCATTGCTGCTGTCCCCGCCTGGTGCGCGGGCCAGTTGCCGCCTATTGGTCAATGGCGGGAACATCTATCTTATCACCAGGCCATAGAGCTGGCTTTGGAGCCACAGTCCACCGGTCCGCTGGTCTGGTGCGCCACGCCTTTCAGCGTTTTTTCCGTGGATCTGACAGATAATAGCCTGGAAAGATGGAGCAAAGTAAACGGGCTCAGTGAAACGGGTGTAGCAGCCATCGGCTATGATGCGGCCACCCGGCAGCTGGTGGTTACCTATACCAACAGCAACCTCGATCTCCTGCAACAGGGAAAAATAAAAAATATTCCGGCCATTAAAAACAGTGCTGTGCCGGGCGATAAAACGATCCACCAGGTCTTCACACGTGATGGACTGGCCTATCTCGCCGCTGGCCTCGGCATCATTGTAGTGGACCTCCGGCAACAATCCGTCAGGGACACCTGGATCATTGGAAATAATGGCGACAGATCTGCCGTATATGCATTGGCTGAAAACAATAATATTTTGTACGCCGCCACGGCCGATGGCTTGAAGCGCGCCCCACTGGATGGCAGCAACCTGGCCGATTTCCGGCACTGGCAGCTGCTGTCCGGCACTGATGGATTGCCCGAAGGACCGGTACAGCAGACCGGTATTTTCCAGGGCCATCCTGTTGCCCTGACCGGCTCCTCCCTGTATATACGCGGCAGCAATGAACAATGGCAGTTATTGTATTCAGACAGCTGGCAGTGCCGGCAACTGTCATTCAGCAGCGATCGTATACTACTCAGCCAGTCAAAAGGAAATGCAGGCCGCGTGCTGGTGCTGACCCCTGAAGGCATTTTGGAACGAACCATAGAAGACCCTGCTTATATCAGCCGCCCGCTGCAGGTGCTGCCCATTGGTTCCGATTACTGGATCGCAGACAGCAGCCGGGGCCTCTGCCGCTTTGATGGCAGTTACTATGAAGCAATAGCTCCCAATTCTCCCCAAAATATTACTACCGGCGTTATGCAGGTTGCCGGCCAATCCCTCTGGGTGGCTGCCGGTGGCGTCACTGATGACTGGGAACCCGCCGGCAACCAGAGCGGACTCTATCTTTTTACACAGGATAGCTGGACCAGTTTCAACGCTGGCAATGGACAATTACCGGACAGCCTGCCGGACCTGCTGGCACTCACTGCAGATCCCGTAGATGGTAGCCTCTGGGCCGGCTCCTTTGGTGGCGGCCTCCTGCATCGCGATCAGCAGGGCAATTACAGGGTACTGAAACAGGGCTCCATTGTGCAGCCTGCCAGTGCTGATCCCGGCAGCTATCGCATTGCCGGCCTCTGCACGGATGCCGATAAAAATCTCTGGGCTACCAATTACGGGGCGCCGGCAGCATTACTGGTCCGCAAGCCGGATGGCAGCTGGCATGCTTTCACTATTCCATTTTCAATACCAGATAACGGGGTGGCACAGGTGCTGTCGGATGATTACCGGCAGGTCTGGATCGTTTTGCCCAAAGGCAATGGATTGGTCTGTTTCAATTACGGGCAATCCATCGATAACCCGGCCGATGATCAATGGAAATGGTACCGGGAAGGTGCAGGCAATGGCAACCTGCCGGCCAATGAAGTGCTGAGCCTGGCAAAAGATAAAAATGGGTTTATCTGGGTGGGTACCAGTCGCGGCATTGCCATCATCCAGTGTCCCGGCCAGGCCTTTACCAATACCGGCTGTGAGGCCCTGCTGCCTGTTGTCCAGCAGGATAATTTTGCAGGCTACCTGTTCCGCGATCAGCAGGTGCAATGCCTGGCTGTGGATGGGGCCAACCGGAAATGGGTGGGCACCCGCAACGGCCTCTGGCTGATCAGCCCGGATGGGAACAGCACTATCTATCGCTTTGCGGAGAACAACAGCCCGCTGCCCGGTAATGATATTCAACAACTGGCCATTGACGGGATAACCGGTGAAGTATATATTGCTACCAGCAAAGGTATCTGCTCTTTCAGGAGCACCGCCACCGAAGGCGGGCGTACACATCAGCAGGTACTGGTATTTCCCAATCCTGTACCACCGGATTATGCCGGCACTATTGCCATCCGCGGCCTGGCGGAGAATGCCATTGTCAAGATCACGGAACCTGGGGGCAGG
Organism: Candidatus Pseudobacter hemicellulosilyticus; assembly: GCA_029202545.1. Classification (GTDB taxonomy): domain Bacteria; phylum Bacteroidota; class Bacteroidia; order Chitinophagales; family Chitinophagaceae; genus Pseudobacter; species Pseudobacter hemicellulosilyticus. Next base: position 1,804,171 of record CP119311.1, on the reverse strand, counting down.
CTGGTGTACCAGACCCGGGCGCTGGGTGGACAGGCCATCTGGAACGGCAGGCATTATAATGGCAGTAAAGTAGCCACAGGCGTGTACCTGGTGCTGATCAGCGACGCCGGCAAACAGGAACAAAAAGCGGCAAAAATTGTATTTATAAAACCATGACAGTGCATAAGACCAAAGGAATTGTACTGCGGACAGTGAAGTATGGCGAAACCAGCGTCATTGTCAGCATATTGACCGAACTGTTCGGCGTACAATCCTACCTGGTAAATGGCGTACGGGCCTCCAGCAAAAGAGGCTCGGCCAGGGCCAACTATTTTCAGCCCGGCGCCATCCTGGACCTGGTGGTGTACCACAACGACCTGAAGAACCTGCAGCGCATCAAAGAGTTCAGGTGGAGCACCATTTACCAGCATATCTTTTTTAACGTGGTCAAAAATGCGGTAGCCCTGTTCATGGTAGAGCTGCTGCAAAAAACACTCAAACAGCCGGAGGTAAACCCGGACCTCTTCCATTTTATTGAAGACGCTTTCCTGCACCTGGACCAGGCCGATGACCAGGAAGTAGGTAACTATCCATTGTTCTTCGCCCTGCACCTCACCACTTTTTATGGCGCCCGTTTCAGTGATGAATACACGGAGCGCAACCATTACCTGGATCTCCAGGAAGGGGAGTTCACCCATGAGCACCCCGTACATCCTTATTTCCTGGATGGACAGTACAGCTATGTCACATCGCAGCTGCTGAAAGTGATGCAACCGCATGAGCTGAAAGAGATCAGGCTGAACCAGGAAATGCGGCGGGTGCTACTGCAGGCCTATCAAACCTTTTATGCATTGCATTTCCCTGATTTTGGACTGATGAAAACGTTACCGGTATTACAGGAAGTATTGTCGTAGCCCCCCTCGTTATCTGGTGGATCCTATTTTCCTTCCTCCCAATGAACAATAATATTACCTGCGGGAAAAAATCTCAATAATAGCAGCAGATTGATCAGAGAATACTGGACGATGCGTCTAAAGCCAATCTGTCCGGACCCACCCCGCGCAACCAGACCACACCTGGCTTTTTACCCTGCTCAAAACTACCGAAGCGCGCCGTCTGTTGCAGCGCCTGGGCGCCGTTCAGCGTTGCCCATTGCAGCAGGGTGCTGATGGCCAGTTGCGGATAGGCCCGGTGGATCGTTTTCAATTCTTCCAGTATGTTCAATTGGGTATTGGAGGCCAGGCTGTCTGTGCCGATGCTGATACAGGCATTGTGCGCAAGCAGCAATGGAATATCGGGCAGGTCGTTGCCAATATAAAGGTTGGCGTTAGGGCAGAGGGCAAAATAAATGGCTGGGCCTGAAGCAGCATTCGCCGTTGCAGTATCCACCGGTCCCGCCATAACAGTTGTTCCCGGCATAGCCGGCGCAGCAGCTGTAGCGGCCGTTTTGTTAAGGCCACCTTGCAGGTAAGCCAAATCCGCCGCAGCTGTTTCCACATCATGTACCAGGATCAGGGCGGTTGCATTGGTCAGGACAGGCAGGTATGCTTCAGGGCTTCGGCGGCCGGCGCCCTTGTACCCGCTGAGGTCAACACCCAGGGCCTTATACAACCGTAAGAAATCACCGGCGCCCTGCAGCAGGAATTCTGTCTCGGCCTTACTTTCCTGGTTATGGATGGAGAGGAGCCGGTTGCCTGGCAGTGCATTGATCAGCGCCAGGAGGGCCGGCGATACCGAATAAGGCGCATGGGGCACCATGGAGCAGGTAGCTGCGCCAAAAGCCGCCACAAAACGATCATAGACCGCTTTGGACTGCTCAAAGCGCTGTTCCGCCGCTGCCGCCACAAAGCCGATGGTTTCAATAAAATGATGGTAGAAAATACCCCTGCCCTGTTTCCGGGCCAGGGTATCCGTGGTATTGCAGATATCGCCTACGGCTACTATGCCGCTCCGGATCATCCCGCTTTCGGCCAGTTCAATGGCCCCGGCTATCTCTTCCGGGGGGAAGGACCGCTGCCGCATGACCGACAGGAGAAAATCCACCATACCCGTACCCGGGGGGATCCGCCCCTTCAGGTGACTGAGTTCCAGGTGGCAATGGGTATTCACAAAACCCGGGCAGAGCGTACCGGGCAGGGACCGGATATCATCGCCGGCCGCTGAAACCGGCACCAGGTCAAGCACCTGGCCAGTGGCATCCAGGATCAGGGCCTGGCCGCTGCCCCGCCATTGGTATCCGTCAAATATATTATCGGCAGTGAACTTTCTGTACCTCATGTAAGCGTTGAAACGATTAACTTTGCAATCCCTCATCCGGAGGGGTGGATTGTAAAAATACAGCAAATCATGTTAGACAAATTAGAAGCGATCGCGGCAAGGTTTGAAAACCTGGGCGTAGCCCTCACCAACCCCGAGATCGTGAGCAATAACCGGAAATTCACGGCGCTTAGCAAGGAATACCGCAGCCTGGAGAAAATTGTCCTGGCGCACAAAAGCTATAAGACAGTACTGGACGACCTGGAAAGCTATCGCGGCGCCCTCTTAGGCGACGATGCGGAGCTGCGGGAACTGGCCAAGGAAGAATTACCGGCACTGGAAGAAAAGAAAGCCCAGCTGGAAGCGGAGATCCGCCAGCTGCTGATACCTAAAGACCCGCAGGACGAGAAGAACTGCATCCTGGAGATCCGGGCCGGTACGGGTGGCGACGAAGCCAGCCTTTTTGCCGGCGACCTGCTCCGCATGTACCTGCGCTATTGTGAAAGGAAAGGCTGGAAGACAGCCGTTCTTTCCGAAACCGAAGGCAGTGTGGGTGGTTACAAGGAAGTACAGGTAGAAGTGGTAGGCGATGATGTATACGGCACCCTGAAATTTGAGAGTGGCGTACACCGCGTACAGCGGGTACCCGATACGGAAGCCTCCGGCCGTGTGCATACCTCTGCCGCTACCGTGGCAGCCATGCCCGAAGCAGAAGAGGTTGATGTGGAAGTGAAAGATAGCGATGTGAAGATGGAAACAGCACGCAGTGGCGGCGCGGGTGGACAGAACGTAAACAAGGTAGAGACCAAAGTGATCCTGACCCACGTTCCTTCCGGAATGGTAGTGATGTGCCAGACCGAACGCACACAGCTGGGTAACCGGGAAAAAGCCATGCAGATGCTGCGCACCAAACTGTATGAAGAACAGGTACGCAAGCAGGAAGATGAAATTGCCCGCCACCGGAAAAGCCTGGTGAGCACCGGCGACCGCAGCGCCAAGATCCGCACTTACAACTATCCACAGGGACGGGTAACCGATCATCGGATCGGCCTTACCGTATACAACCTGGATGAAGTGCTGAATGGCAGCGTGCAGGAATTCATAGACGCCCTGCAGTTTGCCGAGAATGCAGAGAAACTGACCAGGCAGGGATAAACCCGGCCTGCTTTTTTATAGCCCGCTTTTGCACTTGTCTTAACCGGCAGGCAAAAGCGGTTTTTTTTGCCGCAACATCACCCGCAGCAACTGGTGTTCCCCCCTAGCAAGCATCTTTATTTCTTAACGCTTCAAGCTCTTTTGAACCATGCACTTCTTTTGGTGCTGCTCTGGAAGGCAGCCGCGCAGCGATACCACTGCCTGTTATGGCTTCCGGGTATTTTTTTGGGGACGAACCAATGGGACCGCCATTGGCGTAACTTACATATTCACAAAAAATATGTCTTATGCTACAGAACCTCCTCGACCTCGTCAAAGGGCAGGCCAACGAAGTTATCGTGAACAATCCTGCCATTCCCAATGAGCGTAATGAAGAAGCCATCAGCATGACGGGCAATGCCATCACGGGCGGCCTGCAGGATATGTTGTCTTCCGGTGGACTGAAAGACGTATTGAGCCTGTTTGGACAACGGGAAACCGCCAATTCCGGGAACCCTGTTGTACAGAATGTTTCAGGTAACCTGGTCAGTCAGCTGATGGAACGTTTTGGGCTGGATGCCCAATCGGCCGGCGGCATTGCCGGCAACCTGGTGCCTAACGTATTGCAACAGCTGGTAGGCCGGACCAATGACCCTTCCGACAGCAGCTTTGATATCCAGTCAGTTTTCAATCAGCTGAGTGGCGGCAGATCCCAGGGCATGGATATACAGGGAATGCTGAGCCGGATAAAACTGGATGTGGATGGTGATGGTGATACGGACATGCAGGATATGATGGCCCTGCTTTCGGGTAAGGGACAAGGTGGCAACCTGCTGGACAATGTTAAGGGGCTGTTTGGCCGTTAGCAATGCTGGGAGGGAGTAACCGTTAGTCCCAAAACGCCCTGTATTTAATGGTTTTTTAACCGTAGGGCGTGCCAAAATTCACTGAAAACCCCTATTGAAGCCAAAATAATAGCCAACGGATTGTTAACATTTTAAAAAATTCCTTTAAAGGTCTTGAAAAATCATTTAGTCGTAGTTCCTTTGTGTGGTCAATCAGTAACGCTCTTAGAAATAGAAGATAAAATCGGAATTGAAGTTTAAACGATCCTTAACGAACCCGATCATACTAATGGCATCGGATTTGCGTTATACTGATCAGGAAAGCGATTACTAAAGAATCTTACAATAAAGCAGTCAATTTTCTCATAAGCAGTTAGTTTTGGTTACGGCCCCTGTTTCCACAGGGGCTTTTTTATTGCCCCTATGTCAACTACTTATCTTGACTCTTTGCGTTACACGGACGCACTGGTTTTCAATAATTTATTACAGCAGATCCAGCAGGCGGCGGCGGCCCCGGCCATATTGGCCACAATATCCAGCGCATCAAAGCTGCGATCGGGTATGAAGAAAAGCTGGATAAACTCCAGCAGGATCCCATTGGCCGTTGCGGTCAGAAATACCCAGACAAAAAGGCGCCTGGTTTTTTCTGGGGAAAATTCTTTACAGTAAATATACAGGCACCAAAGGGCGCCAAAGCCGGCAAAAAGGGTAAAATGAACGATCTTATCGAAAAAAGGAACCTTTATACCGGTAGAAGGGAGGGATGAACCGGGTAAACATAGGCTTACCTGGATCAGCAGGGTCCAGATCAGGGGTAGGTAGATGTTAGCTACAAGCTTTTTCACGAAAGGGAAAGTTGGGTTTGATCCTCAAATCTATTGAAGAATGGCCAGCGGTCAAAAAAGAAAACCCGGAACGGCTCAGGCGATATAATTTCCCGTGAATGGGTATAGTGCAGGCGCAGTTATTCAGGAATCCCTCCGGCAGGGCTGTATGGGTATCTGAGCGCGTATACAGCCATCTTTTAGCGGCAACAGTATCATTATTGTATCAATAGCTTTAAATAAAGATCCCGGCTGCCTTGAGGCGCCGGGATCTTCCTGTAAAAATTTGTCCTGCGGACCTGATGTTCAGCTGGCCCGCTACAATGGCAGTTTCGTTTTTCCCATCGATTGCATTTTTTCCAGGGTAGGCGATGGATTGCCCCCTCGTTTTTCGATGGTGATAGCAAAGGCTTCCGCCTTTTGGGTGTTGTTCATTTTCAGGATCAGCTTTTCCTGCTCGGAATCAAACACACCGAGGTCTTTGGGCTGGCCATTGATCAGCGCCCAGAGCTGGTACTGCTGATCAGAAGGCAGTTTCGGCATGTTCTTGACTACCAGGTAAACGCTGGAAGAAGCAGAATCCCAGTACACGTTGGCAGAAGAGCGGGGCGCAGCCTGTGTGCCCACCATGCTGACAACGGTAACATTGGAATCTTTAAACACTTTCTGCTCGGCAATGATCTGGTTCAGGATATTGTCGGTGGAATCAAGCTTACTGCGTAATTCCTGGTTCGACACCGCCAGTTCCTGGGTTTGAGAATAGAACTGATAGGCAAAATAAGCACAACCGATCAGTAGGATAACAGCAGCCACGGCCAGCCAGTTGCTTCGCCGCGCGGGTCTGTTTGCATTTTCCATAGTGATGACTTTTGATGATTGATTTATAGAAGGGTGCTGGTCAACTGCTTCTAAAAATCTGAGCCTCATCTCCATGGGGAGCTCTATAGAATTGGATACAGCAAACTGCTCCAGCGAAAGCTCGAACTCATCCCGTGCTGTTACCAGCTCAGGATACGTGGCGCAGAGTTGTTCAAACTCCATACGCTCGCGTTCGCTGGCCAGACCTAACACGTAGCTCTGTACTATTCCGCTTGCTATGTATTCCTGTATATTCACTTTAGATATCCCCTTAATTGAATCAAAGCGTTTCTGATGCGCGTTTTTACAGTTCCCAGAGGGATCTGCTGGATGTCTGCAATTTCCTCGTGTGTATATCCTTTAAAATAGGCTAATTCTATTAATATGCGTTGCTCTTCCTTCAGCTGGCCCAATACTTTGCGGAAGCCGATATTATCAATATTCAGCTGCGCGGCCTGATTGGGCAGGCTGTCGTCCCCCAAGCCTGGCATAGGCTGGTTCTTTCGGTCATTCTGATAGGTTTTGGAACGTAAAGTATCGATAGAAGCGTTACGGGCAATGTTCAGCATCCACGTGAACAGACGTCCTTTCGTGTGATCATAACTGTCAATCTTCCGCCAGATATTGATGAACACCTCCTGTAATACATCGTTGGCCAGCTCCACATCATTCAGGATCTGTAGTATGATACTATACAATGCACCGGAGTAATTATCATAGAGATAACCGAAAGCCTTATTGTCCCTGCTTTTCAGCAAAGAGACCAAGTCCTGCTCAGAGTATGTTATTGTGGTGGCCAAGCGGGGCTAAAAGTAACAAAAAAAGAGTGGATTGCAAACCACTCTTTCATGTACGTAAAACAATAAACGTTGGATTTAGGCGCCTACCAGTTGCGCATACGCGGTAGCATCTAACAGCGCTTCAACGGCAGCAGGATCGGATACGGTCATTTTAACCATCCAACCTTCTCCGTAAGGATCGGTATTCACCAGTTCAGGAGACCCTTCCAGTGCAGGATTCACTTCGTTGATGGTACCATCAACAGGCAGGAAAAGATCGGAAACTGTTTTAACGGCTTCTACCGTTCCAAATACTTCGTTGGCAGAAAATTCTTTTCCAACACTGGAGATATCCACGTAAACGATATCTCCCAGTTCACGCTGGGCAAAATCAGTAACGCCTACGGTAGCAATATTGCCTTCCAGTTTGATCCATTCATGGTCTTTGGTGTAGCGAAGTGTATCAGGGAAATTCATTGTTGAGAAATTTAGTGCTGCAAAGATTAGGAAAAGGCATGAGAAAAAAGCGGACCCTAAAAAATAATTCAATCCCCTAATCCTGTACTCTCAAAATACAGCAGGATATGGTCTTTCAGGAAATTTTCCTGTTCCGGCATCGATAATACGGGCAGGTCTTTCAGCTGCCGGAAATGCGGCCAGCCGTCCTGGTCGTACCCCTCCAGCTCATAGTAACCGCTGCCTGATAAAAGGGAACAAACCGCTATATGCATCAGGTCCTGTTTCTGTTCTTTGGAGAATTTATTCCGGATATCCCCAAACTCCTGGATACCGATCAGGAAAAGGATCGTTTCCATATCCGGCTTCTTGCCAAACCGCTCTACCAGCTTAGCTTCCAGGGTCCACCATCGCGTCTGCAGATCATCTTGTACTTGCATAGCCCGCAAAGATAACACAATCCCGGCAGTGTGCAGGAGCGGCCGGTGGCCAGCCACTGACCGGAGCAGCCAGTCGTCCGCCGCCGGCAAATGACTATTATACTGTTGCCTCCGGCGACTACCACCAACCAGCATCCCTTCCCGGCGCCAAAAACGTGTCAAACAGACACTTTGACCTGTTTTGCCCTTTAAAAAACGTCCCTAACAGTTATCTTTGTCCAAATCATTGAAATCAAATGTTACAGGTTCCCTTCATTCGGCAGAACACAGCCTTTGTGAAAGAAAGACTGGCCATCAAAAACTTCAAGGAATTGGCCCTCGTGGACGAGATCATCGCCCTCGATGATGAAAGAAAAAAATTACAGCTCGAATCAGATACCACCCAATCCAGGATCAACAGCGCCTCCAAAGAAATTGGCCAGCTCATGGGCAATGGCCAGAAAGAAGAAGCAGAACAGCGGAAGACCGAAGTGGCTCAATATAAAACCACCATGCAGCCTATCGCTGAGCAACTGGCCGCTATCGAAAAGCAGCTGGATAGCAGCATTGTCCTGCTGCCCAACCTGCCCGGACCCACCGTCCCTCCCGGCAAAACTGCTGAAGACAACCTGGTGGTTCGCGAAGGCGGCGACAGGCCAACCCTGCCCGCCGGCTCCGTTCCCCACTGGGACCTGACCAAAAAATATAAGCTGGTGGACTTTGAACTGGGCAATAAGATCACCGGCAGCGGCTTCCCCGTTTACACCGGCAAGGGCGCCAAACTGCAGCGCTCCCTGATCCAGTATTTCCTGGATTATAATACCAACGCCGGTTATACCGAGATCATCCCGCCCTTTGTGGTGAATGAGGCTTCCGCCTTTGGTACCGGCCAGCTGCCCGATAAAGAAGGACAGATGTACTACGTGAACGAGGATAAGTTTTACCTGATCCCTACTTCCGAAGTGCCCGTTACCAATATCTACCGGGATGAGCTGCTGAAAGAATCCGACCTGCCCATCCGCATGACGGCCTATTCCCCCTGCTTCCGCCGCGAAGCCGGCAGCTATGGCAAGGACGTACGCGGCCTCAACCGCCTGCACCAGTTTGAGAAAGTAGAACTGGTTCAGCTGGTCCATCCCGATAAAAGCTATGAAACACTGGAGGAAATGGTAAAGCACGTAGAACAACTGCTTACTACCCTGCAGCTGCCCTATCGCATCCTCAATCTCTGCGGCGGCGATATGAGCTTTGCTTCTGCCCAGACCTTCGACTTTGAGGTATGGTCGGCCGCCCAGGAAAAATGGCTGGAAGTAAGCTCCGTGTCCAACTTTGAAGCCTACCAGACCAACCGCATGAAGATCCGCTTCAAAGACAGCAACGGCAAGAACCTGCTGGTCCATTCACTGAATGGCAGCTCCCTGGCCCTTCCCCGCATCATGGCCTGCCTGCTGGAGAATAACCAGACAGCAAATGGCATTCGCCTTCCCGAAGTGCTGCACCGCTATTTTGGCGCAGACAGCATCGGCTGATCACGATAAATTCATCAACTGCGCATTGCCTTGATGCGTTAATTTTTTATATGGAGATCGCAATCATTTGCGATCTCCTTTTTTTTATTACATCTTTGGCCCCAATAAAAAAAGCAACCCTCCAATGAAAAAATTTTACCTGGCCCTTTCCGGTATCTTACTCTTCTCCGTGCTTACTACCCAGGCACAGCTCAAAAAAGGATCCATACAGCTGGGCGCAGAATTTGGTTACTCCAACCAGCGCGAAGACACTGAATCAGGCATAGTGGATTTTAAAATGCATACCCTGGTCTTCACTCCCAACTTTGCTTTTGCCCTGAAAGACAACCTGCTCATGGGCATTGACATTACCTACACAAGCGCTAATAACACCATTGATCCGGACAAAGCAATAGATCTTGAAGGTCATGGAATGGGGGTTTTCATCAGGCGCTACTGGCCGGTTGCCAAACGGTTCTATGTATTTGGGCAGGCAAGACTGGGCGTTGACTTCACAACAACCAACTACCCTACTTCTACAGCACCTGTTGCCGAATTAAGAAGCACTTCCTTCAGCGCTGGCGTGTACCCCGGTATCAGCTTTGCCCTCACCAGATCCATTTTGCTGGAAACAGGGTTCAACAATTTACTGGCCTTCACTTACACAAGGAATACTGTCGAATTACAGGATCACTCCGAAACCAAAAACCATGGAATGAACATCGGCAGCAGCCTCAAAGAAGGCAGCAACCTGAACGTTGGCATCCGCTTCCTGCTGGGCAAATAATATATTACTCACTTGTACATCTTCCAACCGGGCCTGGATCAGCAGGCCCGGTTTTTTTATACTGCTGTGTATCAGCCGCTGGTGCCGGCGCCTCCGGGGCATCCCCTGTTTTTACCTGAAAAAAGCGATACAGGTACAGTATTTGTCATTAAACCTTTTGTACTCAACCAGGTCAAAACGCAAAACTGTATCCTCATGGCCGTATCAAACCAGGTAAAACAGCAGCACCTGTTGTGGCGGGCGGGCTTTGGGCCCGGACCGGCCGACTATCCTCAATTGACCGGCAGCTCTCCCAAGGCCCTGCTCACAGCCCTCTTCAAGGCCTCCGAAAAAACACCCGCCTATATAGATGTGGCCGACAGCACCGTGAAAGAATTGTCGCGGCAGGCAGATATCCGCAACAGCCAGCGCAGCCCCCTGACAGAAGAAGAAAGGAAACTGCTCCGTGAAAGATCACGGGAGGGCCTTAAAAGCATCAACCTCGTCTGGCTGGGCCAGATGGCCACCAGCGGACAGCAGCTCCGCGAGAAAATGGCGCTGTTCTGGCATGGCCATTTTGCCACCCGCACCGTTAACGTACTTTACCAGCAACAGCTGCTGGACCTGATCCGCCGACATGCACTCGGTAATTTCACCGAACTGCTGCGGTCAGTGAGCAAGAGCGCCGCCATGCTCAATTTCCTCAACAATAACCAGAACCGGAAAGGCAGGCCCAATGAGAACTTTGCCCGTGAGGTAATGGAATTGTTCACCATGGGCCGCGGCCACTATACAGAAAATGATGTCAAAGAAGCCGCCCGCGCTTTTACCGGCTGGGGCGCTACTACTTCCGGCGATTTTCTTTTCCGGAAGAACCAGCACGATGAGGGCAGTAAGACCGTACTGGGCAAAACCGGCAACTTCAATGGCGATGATGTCCTGGATATCCTTACCGGACGCCGGGAAACAGCCAGTTTCATCACCCGTAAGATCTACCGCTATTTTGTCAATGAATCTGTAGATGAGAACAACATACAATGGCTCGCTGACAGGTTCTACCAAAGTCAATATGATATCAGCGCACTGCTGCAGGATATCTTCAGCAGCAGCTGGTTCTATGATCCCAAAAATATCGGCTGCAGGATCAAATCGCCGGTGGAACTGATTGTAGGCATACGCCGCGCCCTGCCCATGCGGATTGCCAATGAGGATATACAGATCAACCTTCAGAAACTGCTGGGCCAGCAACTCTTTTATCCACCCAATGTGGCCGGATGGCCGGGCGGCACCAACTGGATCGACAGCTCCTCGCTGATGCTGCGCCTGCGCATCCCGCAGATGATCTACGCTGAAGATGAACTGAACCTGAAACCCAAGGATGACGACGATCTGATGATGGGCATGAAAGATAAACCCAGGCCCGCCGGCAATAAAGGCGGACAGGTGATCACAGCAAGCATCGACTGGAAAAGCTATGAGCAGTTCTTTACCAGCGTGCCGCGGGAAAAACTGGTCAGCAGCCTGGCGCGCCTGCTGTTACAGGCCCCCAACAGCGTGGCTGAAAATGTACTGGACCAGTATGTGGATGCCAGCAGCCGCGAGACCTTTATCCGGACCGCCACCATTCAGCTGATGAGCACACCGGAATACCAGCTGTGCTGATGTACCTACTAAAAAAGCAGTTATGTTACTCAAAAGGAAAGCATTCATTCAACTCGGCTCACTGGCTACAGCATCCCTGCTGCTACCCAGATTCCTGAAGGCTTTTGAGCAGCCAACGCTTGTGCCTCCCGGCAATAAGATATTGGTAGTATTGCAGCTGAGCGGTGGGAACGACGGGCTGAATACCGTGATCCCTGTCCGGAACGATATCTACTATAAAGTGCGGCCCCGGCTGGGGATACCCATGGAGAAAGCCTTACTGCTGGATGACGAGGCCGGCCTGCATCCTGCATTGACCAGCTTTAAGGAATTGTACGATGAAGGTGCGCTCGGCATCCTTAACAATGTAGGGTATCCCAACCCGGATCGATCCCATTTCCGCAGTATGGATATCTGGCATAGCGCCAGTCATAGTGATCAGTTCATCAATACCGGCTGGCTGGGCCGCTACCTGGATGCCCAATGTGCCGGATGCGACAAACCCACACAGGCGCTGGAGTTTGACGATGTGCTGAGCATGGCGCTCAAAGGAGAAAAAGTAAAGGGGCTGGCCATGAAAGATCCGCGCAAACTTTTCAGCACCACCAATGAAAAATACTTCAGGGCCGTAACTGCCGGACACCAGGACCAGCCCGGAGAACAGCCCGTGGATTACCTGTACAAGACCATGACAGCTACCATGAGCAGCGCAGATTATATATTCAAACAAAGCAGGCTGCGGCCCGGCAGCGCCATCTACCCCGGCACCGAGATCGGCAAAAGTTTACAAACCATCGCATCGCTTATCTTTTCTGATATCAATACAAAGGTCTATTATCTTTCACTCGGTAGTTTTGATACGCATGTGGGACAGGAAGGCCAGCAGAACCGCCTGTTCACAGAAATGAATGCGGCTGTCGGCGCTTTTGTAAAGGACCTCAAAGCCAATAACCGTTTCCAGGATGTAGTGCTGATGACCTTCTCCGAGTTTGGCCGGCGCGTAGCGCAGAATGCCAGCGGCGGCACTGACCATGGCACGGCCAACAATATGTTTTTTGTGAGTGGAGGCCTGCAGCAGAAAGGACTGATCAATGAACTGCCTGACCTGGCAGACCTGCAGAACGGCGATCTCAAATACCAGGTTGATTTTAAAAATGTCTATGCCACGCTGCTGAATCGCTGGCTGCAGGCGGACGACCAGCAGATCCTGGGCAGCCGATTTGATCATTTAAGTTTTGTGTGATCCTTGAAAAAAGAGTATATTTAGTATATCCTCTTCAGTACACATTCTCCCTATTCCGTTTACGATAGTTCACCTGATTGAATAAAATCAGTGCTTACCCGCACATGAGGCCTTCTGCGTTTTAGTTTCACGACTATTACCAGAGGGCTTCTGTTTTGATCTGGCTGACGCCAAAACAAAACTGCCCACTCCCTTCAGTAAAGGAATGGACAGCGTAAAGTTGTTTTCAATCAGTTTACCCGGGGACTACCAGCCTTGTTTGGCGATACCGGCTTTAATGGCAGCAAGCGCTTTTTCTTCACCCAGCAAAGTGGTGAGTTTGTTGCCTTTCCCATCATTGCCCTGGGCCATATAGGCGCCTTTGGCAGTTTTCGTGATCACTGCGTCCTTAATGGGTACATTCTTTTCCTTTGTCTTCACATTGTATGCAGTAAGTGTAACATCTGCCATAGTAATAGCTTTTAATGGGTTATAAAATTAATTATGTCTGTTGCAAAAAGTTCTCCAAAGAGGGGCTGAAACAGGAATAAATATACATTTTTTTTCAATATAAGACAGCCCGGTATTGATTTTGAAGCAATTCGATATAAAAATTTTCTCCGATTCTCACCCGATTTTAATCTGATCCATCGCCGGAAAACAACAGAACTCCCGGGCCCTGTTACCGTTATACCCCGGTCCGGCAATAAAAAAAGGCTGTACCCAATAACGATACAGCCTGTACTATTGTTGTCAGCTGAGCATGCAGGAGCTCAACTTATTTATACGTCGATCTTCGCGTATTTGGCATGTGTTTCAATGAAATCACGGCGCGGAGCAACTTCATCGCCCATCAGCATACTGAACACTTCATCAGCGTTGGCTATGCTTTCCAGCGTTACGCGTTTCAGTGTGCGGGTATCCGGGTTCATGGTAGTTTCCCAGAGTTGTTCAGCATTCATCTCACCCAAACCTTTATAACGCTGGATGTTCACGCTGTCCTCTTTTCCGCCAGCCAGTTTTTCTATCAGGGATTTGCGCTGGTCTTCATTCCAGGCATAAGCCTGGTCCTTCCCTTTTTTCACCAGGTACAGCGGCGGCTGTGCAATATACACGTAGCCCTGCTCTACCAGTTCTTTCATATAGCGGTAAATGAAGGTCAGGATCAGCGTGGCGATATGGCTTCCGTCCACGTCGGCATCGGTCATGATGATGAGCTTGTGGTAACGGAGCTTGACCAGGTTAAGGGCCTTGGGATCATCCGGGGTACCTACGGTAACGCCCAGTGCAGTATACATGTTACGGATCTCCTCATTTTCGTAGATCTTATGCTCCATGGCTTTTTCTACGTTGAGGATCTTACCACGCAACGGCAGGATGGCCTGGAAGTTCCGGTTACGGCCCTGTTTAGCCGTACCACCTGCCGAGTCCCCTTCCACCAGGAACAGCTCACAACTCTCGGGGTTACGATCAGAGCAGTCAGCCAGTTTACCCGGCAGACCGCCACCGCTCAGTACACTTTTCCGTTGTACCAGCTCCCTTGCTTTACGGGCTGCAGCCCTGGCCTGTGCGGCGAGGATCACTTTGCTGATGATATTCTTGGCTTCCTTGGGATTTTCTTCGAGATAGATCTCCAATACTTTTGACACCGTGGAATCTACCACACCCATTACATCGCTGTTACCAAGTTTGGTCTTGGTCTGTCCTTCAAACTGCGGCTCGGGCACTTTCACAGAAACAATAGCGCTCAATCCTTCACGGAAGTCGTCGCCTTCAATTTCCACTTTCGCTTTTTCAAAGAGGTTCTGGCGATCGCCATAGCTTTTGAATACACGGGTCAGTGAGCGGCGGAATCCGGACACGTGCGTACCGCCTTCAATAGTATTGATGTTGTTGACGTAGGAATAGATATGCTCGTGGTAGCTGTCGTTGTAAGTAAGCGCCACTTCCACTGCCACATTGGAGTTTTCATCACGGCCTTCCACATAGATGATCTTGGGGATCAGCGGCGTGCGGCCTGCGTTCTGGTCCAGCATTTCTACAAACTCCACGATACCGCCTTCACTGTAAAACACCTTCATGTAATTGTCGCCGGCTTCATCCTTCTCACGCAGATCAGTGAGGGTGATGCGGATGCCCCTGTTAAGGTAGGCCAGCTCACGGAGGCGGCCTTCCAGTATCTCTCTCTTGTAGACAATACTGGAGAAGATAGAGCTATCAGGCCAGAAATGCACGGTAGTGCCGGTGATATCACTTACACCTATCTCACGCACTTCGTATTGTGGTACACCGATATGATATTCCTGTTCAAAGATCTTGCCTTCCCGGTTGACGGTAACATGCAGACGGGTACTCAGGGCGTTTACGCAACTGACACCCACACCGTGCAGACCACCGGATACCTTATAGGTGTTCTTGTCAAACTTACCACCGGCGTGCAGAACGGTCATTACCAGTTCCAGGGCGCTCTTCTTTTCTTTGGTGTTGATGCCGGTAGGGATACCACGGCCATCATCCACCACAGAGATGGAATTGTCCTCATGGATGCTGACAGAAATATTCTTGCAATAACCTGCAAGCGCTTCATCGATGGAGTTGTCTACCACCTCATACACGAGGTGATGCAGCCCTTTTTCGCCGATATCGCCAATATACATGGCGGGACGCTTACGCACCGCTTCCAACCCTTCCAAAACCTGAATACTGTCTGCTCCGTATCCGTTGTTAGCGGGGGTCAAAATTTCCTTAGTTTCTGTATCCATAAAGTCGTCTGAAAATGAATCTGCAGTTTAAAAATGTTGATTCCCGCAAATGTACGAAAATTAAGGGTTTGGGGCACTTTTCGAGGCCCTATTTATGCACCTTTTTAGTCTTTTTTTGGGGATTATTTTCCGGCAAATTTGAACGCTTCCAGGAACTGGTTTTAAAGCGGGGTACAAGGCTAAAAAAGACGTCCGCAGAACAGGGAAAACCGGCTTTTTGTGACCGGTTACCGGGATATTTTTCCACATTATCCCAAGGCTGGCCGCAAGCTGCTTCGCTGGCCTGTGAATGTTTGTACTTTTACAGCACGATATTTGTTATTTCACCAACTGCGACCTACCGTACGCACCATGCAGCAAAAGACCTATTCACAGATCAATCTTTTCGATACGCCGGCCGATCCACCGGAGCAGCCTGCTGTGGGTGTACGGATCAAGTCGCTCAAGACTACTTCCGTCCTGATGCCTGAAAAACAGGCCGCTCCGGAAAAGCCCGCACCAGCAGCGCCTGTTGCAGCCACCACCGCCAAAGAGGTGGAAGCTAAATATGGGGTACGTGTAAAACAGAAGATCACGGCAACGCCCAAAGAAAACCTGTCCGCCCAGCCGGACCTTTTTGGTACGCCGGTAACGCTGCCACCCGCTCCAGCCAAAATAATAATTGCTGATCAGCCTGTTCCCACTGCCGCCCAGCCCGTGAACAAATCGGAACCCGCTATGCTGGTTCCCAGACCCGCTGCACCGGAAAATGCCCAGGAGCCCCGGCAATCAGTGCCTGCTGAGCAGCCGGCAAGCCAGGTAACTGAACCTGCTGAACCCAGACAGCCGGATGTAACAGCTGAACCTTCTGTACCCGTTGAGGAAGCGCTCATTGATCCCCGGCTGGCAACCGAAGAGCCAAAGCCAACTGCCCGGGTAGTAGCGGTGCGCCCTTCCACAGCCCATGTGGTATTGCCCAATACCACTATTGCTAAAAAATCAGACAATCCGCTTGTTCATAAACTGGTTGTTCCCCGCATCATAGAGGAACAACCCAAAGCTGCTGTTCAGCCAGCCACGCTCCGTCCTCCTGCCGCCCATATCGTATTACCCGATACCACTGCCGCTGCAATAGAGGACAGCAAGCCGGCTGAAGCATTGACCGATCCCCGCCTGGAGCAGGAACCTAAAGCGCAAAGCCAGGAGGAACAGGCCATCAAAGAACACGTTCCTGAGAAACCTGCACAACCCGCCATCGTTGCAGAGATGCTGCCTGCGCAGGAAAGATCCGTAGGAGCGGCAGCCCTGCATGAACTGGGGAATGGAGAAGAAGAAATTTTGGACGAACCTATGGCGGAGGAATGGGAAACTTCTCCTAAGGACCAACTGGCCATGGCACAGCCCGAGCCTGTCCTGGCTGAAGCGCCGGAGTCCGCTGTCCGTCCCGGCAACCGGTTGCCGGAGAAAAAATCTACCCGCGGCCGCAAATCCCTCAAAGCACTGGACGCCGAGATAGACAATGTCAATATCCCTCCGGATGAAACACTTTTCCAACGGCAATACTATTCCATTGGCGAAGTAGCCACTATGTTTGGGGTGAACCAGTCACTGCTGCGCTTCTGGGAAAATGAGTTTGATATCATCCAGCCCCGCAAGAACCGCAAGGGCGATCGCCATTTCCGGCCCGTGGATATCCGCAACCTGGAGCTGATCCACGACCTGCTGCGCCGCCGCAAGCTCACCATCGAAGGCGCCAAGGATTTCCTCAAAAAGAACAAACAGGCCCGCGAACAATTTACAATGATCCAGTCCTTACAGGATATACGCAGCTTCCTCCTGGAGATCAAGGCTTCTCTCGGGTAATCATAATCTGCCGGTTGCCGGAGGCTACACAATAGGAGCCACTCGCCGGAGGCGAGCGGCAGTCCCCAGCCCATCACCGGAAAAGCCTTCAGCAGGCATTGACAGTACACCTGCATCCACCATCGACAATAGCTCTTCCAGCCGCTGACTTACACCGACTATTTACAGCCCGGTACATCAACAACCAGTTGTCAGCTGTCCGATGCCGCCGAGAGCGTCCAACTGCTTTCAAAGTTCTCCCTGCATGTAAATCCCGATAATTCTGCTAATTTTGTAGACTAATCTACTATTGTTTATTTTTCAGGACCAAACCAGGCACACATGAAATACTATAGCATTATATGCTTCACCCTCCTCTTCTCCATGAAAGGCATTGCACAAACAACTTATGAAGTCACTGGTCAGGGCGACCAGAAGATCCTCAAGGGCTTTATTACCCGCGACCTGATTGCCCAGGATACCGCCTTCAAATGGTACCAGCAGAACCAGGCCGGCTATACAGCACCCGCCGCTACCGTCACTGCACTCAAGGAAAAGGCCCCGCAGGTCCAGTGGCTGGTCTTTGGCGGCACCTGGTGTGGGGATACCCGCAATATCTTACCCAAATTCTTCTCTATCCTGGAGGCCGCAGGCATACAGCAGGATCATGTTACGCTGGTAGGCGTGGACCATAGCAAAAAAGCATTCGGACATCTTACCGAAGCCCTCAACATCACCAATGTGCCCACTATCATTGTACTGAAAGACGGGAAGGAAATTGGCAGGACCATTGAATACGGGAAGACCGGTCAATGGGATAAAGAATTGGGAGAAATTGTAAACAGCATCAAGTAGATCCTACCCCGGGGGATTATCGTCCTTGGCGGCCAGCCTGATCTTCCACTCACCCAGCAGGCTGAGTATGGTCAGGTTCATATCCTGGCGCAGGGCGTTGAAGTCGGCCATAGGGATCGGCGCAGTAAAAAATTCCACCGTCACCACAATGGTGTTCTTCACAATATCGGCCACAAAGACTGTGGAGTTCTCTACTTTGTCGTTCCGCAGGGCCAGCTCCCGCTGAATGGCCAGCACCAACTGGTCCAGGGATTCACGGGATGTTTCCGCCCCCAGCTCCAGCTGTGTGAAAGCACGGCGTTGGGTGCGCAGGGAAAGATTATCCATGATGCTGTCCACCATTTGTTTGTTGGGAATGGTCACATAGGTTTTCTGATCGGTGCGGATACGCGTGCTGCGCAGCCCGATCTTTTCTACCGTTCCGGTGATAGTCTGTACTTTGACCAGGTCGCCCAGCATAAAGGGCTTATCAATAAAAATAATGAAGGAAGCGATCAGGTTCTCCAGGCTCTCGCGGGTGGCCAGCGCAATGGCCGCTCCACCGATACTAAGGGCGGTGATCAGGTTGGTGATGGGATAATGAAAGGCCAGCTTCAGCACCATCAGGATGCCCAGGATCACGAACATTACTTTGAAAAAATCCTTGAAGAAAACAACCAGCTGGTTCTCTTTCTGGTCCTGCGCCTGCTCTGCTTTCCGCGCCAGGATCATGGCCACAAAATCAATGATACGCAGCAACAGCCAGATGAAAGTAACAATCAGCACAATGATGGTGATGCCATCAATCAGCTGCGGCAGGCTGATCTTGTAGATCCTGAATTTAAGGATAGACGGGTAATACAGCTTATCCAGGCTGATGACACTGACCACCAGCAGGATGAAGGTTTCCAGCGGTGATACCACAAGGTCAACAAAAGAACGTTTGTCCACACCCCGGGCTAATTTGCTGACCACCCGGAACAGCAGACCGGCCACATATCTTGATACCAGCCGCTTAATGAACAGCACCAGCAGGATGGTCCCTGCTACCAATAAATAACTCCTGATCGTATTATCGAGGATGACTATATCCAGGATTCTATTCATGCCAGACTATGATTAACGGATCCAACAAAGTTACAGGTTAGTGTTTAGTTTCAGCGGTAGGAATATACATCCAGCCCTGCTTCATGCAACAGGTACAGGAAGCCGGGCGTGATCTTTATTTTACGGGCATCCCGCATAAAAGCAGGGATAGCGTATTGCTGCAGGTTGAGTGAACCGGGTTCATATTTATACAGGTTACCGGCATCCCTTCCATAGAGCGCATTGCCTACCACCGAAAAATCTGTCCAGCCCTTCAGCTGGATACGATTCCGGAAAGCACCATAATAATCGAACAGGTATACGCCTTTCAGCGTATCATACAGGTATACCTGTTTGTGCTGGTCCACTATAAAAGAGGGTGAGGGCATAGAATCGAAGAGCTGTCGGAAATCAGCCGACTGATCAATCACTTTTCCATCTTCCCCTATTTTTTTCAATTTGCTTTCCAGCTCGTCAAAGAGCCAGATATTGTTATCATAAGACTGGCCGATGGCCTTTACCTGGAATAACTGCTGCCGGCGAAGATCAATAGTGGTGCGGGTATTAAGCAACCGGTCCAGGACAACGATGGTGCCGAAATCCCGGAAATGCAATAACACTTTAAGGGGATTGGTGGCGTCAATAAAATGCAGTTTACCGTATTGCCGGACATTGTTGAACACGGCCAGGGAATCACCCTGGGGGCTCATTTTCTTCAGCTGGCCTGACTGGTTCACCACATACAGGTTCCCGATATTGTCAACTGTAAAATCCGTGAAGGCGCCCGGGAAAGTTTTTTCCAGGTGGAAAACGGAGTCCGTCTGCCCCAGGGATACCAGTCCGGGGCAGCAGAGCAAACAACATAACAGGTAGCGCAGGATCATGGCTGGCGGATGATTTTATTCTCCAGTTCAGGATAACGCGATTGCAGGGTCAGGGATTGCCCGTCAAATACGGCATAAGTATAATAACGGATCCAGTCGCCCAGGTTGATATACCTGCTTTTACCACCGTTGAGCGCAAAATCAATGGGCAGGTGACGATGGCCGAAGATCAGGTAATCGTAGTGTTTTTGCTGCAGTGCTTCCTTGCAATAAGTGATCAGCCATTCTCCTTCTTCCCCAAAGAACTGCTCATCTATCTGGCCGGTAACAGCGCGGCTTCTGCGGCTGGAATAATTGGCGATGCCCATCCCGACATAGGGCGGGAGAACGCCAAAGAGCCACTGGCAGACCGGGTTGCGGAATACTTTCTTCAGGAATTTGTAGCCATGGTCGCCGGGTCCCAGCCCATCACCATGTCCTATCAGGAATTCTTTGCCGTTGAAAGTAAATTCCTTTGGTTCAAAATACACGGGGATATTCAGTTCCTGCTGAAAATAATCGTTCATCCACATATCATGGTTCCCAACAAAAAAATGGATGGGGATACCGGCATCGGTGAGTTCAGCCAGTTTACCGAGCAGGCGTACATACCCCTTGGGCACTACTTTCCGGTATTCGTACCAGAAATCGAACAGGTCGCCCACAATGAAAATGACTGCGGCATCTTTACGGATCTCTTCAAAAAAAGTCACCAGTTTTTTTTCACGCACCAGGCTATTGGCCGCATCGGGAGCGCCCAGGTGAAAATCAGAAAGAAAATAGATCTTTTTATCTGGAGGTAGCTGCATTTGAAATGGGAACGGTTTGGTGTTTATCAGGCCTTGCTTTTCCAATAGGACAGCAGTTCACCAGCGGGGATCAGGGGTCTGCCTTCAACCGGCAGGTTGTACCAGTAGATCCAGGCCATGGTACTGACGCCGTTACAGAGAACGGCTGCAGCTTCGCGCCTGAACAGTGGTGTTTCTGGCGCTTCTACCAGTAAGCCTTCATAATCGTCCAGCTGACGGATGGCATAGGAAAATTCATCTGCATGGTTCACGTGGTACAATTCTCCCTCAATAAAAAAGTTTTCTCCGGCAGGCACTGCACCGGGATATTCATCCAGGTCATACAACTTTCCCTGTACCCGGCCCTGGCCGGTAAGGGTAAAATACCTGCTGACAAATAAGTGTGCCGGGTGATTGAACCCACTGAGCAAGGACCCGTAAACGAATAGATCGGAAATACCGGATTTCATATGACAAAGCTATTCCATAAAGATAGGCTAAATCCGCTATTCTTACTGATCTACGAGGAACACATACGCCTCACCGGGACCGTGAATGCCCACCACCAGCGTTTTTTCGATATCAGCCGTGCGGCTGGGGCCGGTAGCAAAACTGATCTGTGAGGGCAGTTCCGATCCGTATTTTTCACGCATGCCCTGCAGGGCGTCCTTAATATCGTACACCAGCTGGCTGGAGGTAGCAATACAGATATGCACAGGCGCATAAACGCTGGTAGTGCGGCCGCTTTCACTGCCGGAACTCAGTACTACGGAGCCCGTGCGGGCCACCAGGTAATCGCAGGAAGTAATGGCTACATCGCAGGTAGACAGTACGGGGTGCCAGGGCTGGCCATAGCCATTGGCGGCCAGGGTAGCCATCAGGCCTTCTTCCTGGCAGAGTGCTTTCTCCCATTTGTTGTGTACCAGCAGATTTTGCAATTGCAGCACCAGTTCTGCATAATTTGCGCAGAACACAAATTTGCCCTGCAGCCTGGTGAACTGCTCGGCAAACTCAACTTCCAGCTCCTGTTGGGAGGGTTGAAAAACAGAACTATTGCCTTCGCTTTGCGGAAAAGGAAGAGGCGTTGACTGAGTCAACGCCTTTCTTATTTTTTTGAGAATATTTTCTTTTGAAGGAGAGATCATGATCGGCTTAGCTTTCCTTTTCAGCAGATTGTACGGGGTGATTGGTAACGTTGCTGTCATAAGGTGGCACTCCTTCACTGATGGTGCCACTTTCGGCGCCATGGTCGGGGTTGCCATCTACATCCAGCATTTTCTTTTCTCCATAGGGACGCTTACCGATCAGGTTTTCCACATCACTCTGGAACAGTACTTCCTTTTCCAGCAGGGACTCAGCCAGCGTTTCTACCTGGGTACGTTTTTCGGCCAGCAGTTGCTTGGTCTTCACGTAAGCATCTTCTATCAGTTTGCGGACTTCCTCATCAATCAGCTTGGAAGTCTCTTCTGAATAAGGCTTCGTGAAAGAGTTCTCAGCAGAAGGATCGTAGAAGCTGACATTACCTACTTTCTCATTCATACCGTAAACGGTGATCATGGAATAGGCGATCTTGGTCACCTGCTGCAGGTCGTTCTGCGCACCGGTAGAGATCTTACCGAAGAAAATGTCCTCACTGGCCCGGCCGCCCAGCGTCATGCAGATCTGGTCCATCAGCTGATCCGTGTTGTAGAGGTATTGTTCTTTCGGTGTGTATTGAGCATAACCCAATGCTGCCACTCCCCTGGGAACGATAGTCACTTTCAGGAGGGGATAAGCATGTTCCAGGAACCAGCCGCAGATGGCGTGACCGGCTTCATGGTAGGCTATGATCTTCTTTTCATCGGGGGAGATGATCTTGTTCTTTTTCTCCAGGCCACCGATCACACGGTCTACTGCATCCTGGAAATCTTCCATTTCCACTGACTGCTTGCCTTTACGGGCGGCTATCAGGGCAGCTTCGTTACAGATATTGGCAATATCAGCACCAGCGAACCCGGGGGTTTGCTCGGCCAGCTTATGAATATCTACTCTTTCGGAGATCTTGATGGGCTTCAGATGTACTTTGAAGATATGCTCCCGTCCTTTCAGGTCCGGTTTATCGATAGATATCTGGCGGTCAAAGCGGCCCGGGCGGAGCAGGGCGCTGTCCAGTACATCGGGCCGGTTGGTGGCGGCCAGTACAATGATACCGCTTTCACCACTGAAACCATCCATTTCCACCAGCAATTGGTTGAGGGTGCTTTCGCGCTCGTCATTGCTCATGATGGCGTTCTTACCACGGGCGCGGCCGATGGCGTCTATTTCATCAATGAAAATGATACAGGGTGCTTTTTCGCGGGCCTGTTTGAACAGGTCACGTACACGGCTGGCGCCTACCCCAACAAACAACTCAACGAAATCGGAGCCGCTCATGGAGAAGAAGGGCACCTGGGCTTCGCCGGCCATAGCTTTGGCCAGGAGGGTCTTACCGGTACCGGGAGGGCCTACCAGCAGGGCGCCTTTGGGAATTTTACCACCGAGTGAGGTATATTTTTTGGGATTCTTCAGGAAATCAACGATCTCCATCACTTCCACCTTGGCTTCGTCCAGGCCGGCCACATCCGCAAAAGTGATATTGACCTTGGTGCCTTTATCAAAGAGGGTAGCCCGGGATTTACCGATATTGAAGATACCACCGGGGCCACTGCCGCCGCCGGCGCCACCGCCCATTTTCCGCATCAGCATCACCCAGATAAGGATGATCACGATCAGGGGCAGGAGGAACTGGACCAGGCCGCCGAACCATTCACCTTCCTGGACCGGGTTGAAGGCGATCCGGGATACTTCGGGGTGTTTATCATAGAACTCTTCCAGGTTCTTCTCAAATTCTTCGGCTTTTACCACGGAGAATTCGAAATGCGGCGCTTTGTCGTTCTTGGATGCGCTGTAATTCTTACCCAGTTTATCCTTGTACTTGGCGGTGCTGTCATTTTTGAGATACACCCGTACAAGATTCTTATTGGTTACAATGGTCAGATGGTCAATATCACCTTTCTGAAGCATCTGGTAGAACTCCAGGTTATTGATCTTTTTGGCATCTGGGGTAAAAGAGCCGAACAGCTGAAAGCCAACGAGTACGGCAAAAATAATTGCCCATACCCAGTAAATATTGAATTTGGGGCCTTTTCGTTGTCCATTGCCATCGTCCCTGGGGCGTAACCGGGGGAAATTGCGGTCGTTCTGTCTTGACTCGTCCTGTGACATATTAGTTGTTGCTTCGCTTTTTCTAATTAATAATTATACGGCTAAATTGTTCAAAAACCAACCTGCAAATATAAATTATGCTAAGAATTTCAATCGTTTATGGATAAAAGCCTGGTTTAATTGTGCTCGTCTGCCGCTGCATCGCTCCACATTTCCTCCAGTTTATAGAACTTCCGGGTTTCCGGTAACATGATATGTATAACCACGTTTACGTAGTCCACCAGTACCCATTGTCCTCCCTGCTGTCCTTCATAGTGATAGGCGGCCTCACCAGTTACATTTTTAACATGGTCCTGTACAAAGTCGGCGATAGCCCTTACCTGGGGCGAACTGCCGGCTTCGCATATGATGAAAAAATCAGCAACTGCTTCGGAAATCTTTCGGAGGTCAAGGGAAACGATATTGCTGCCCTTTTTTTCCTGAATGGCGTGGATGATGGCTTTGATGATCTTCGAATTCTTTGTTAACCGCGCTACACTATTTCGCTTACGACGGGTAGCTAACATTGACAGTTGTTCCAATAATCAAGACGTTTTAATGATCAATTATATTTTAAAGATAGGGTGAAGCCGGTCAGAATGATCAGGTTTTTCCCGGTTTTTTGTCAAAAAACCCTAAACGCCTGAAAGCGTTATTCGTTCACGCTGAATGACTAATTTCGCTTCTGTTCAAAAATAGGAATCTTTTGCCACATCCCGCTATCTTCCAGCCCCTGGGCAAGCCGCTGACCGTGCTTTCATCCGTTGACAGCACCAACAACTATGCCATGGCCCAGGTACGTTCCGGCCTGGCCGGCCATGGGGCCGCCTGGCTGGCTATGGAACAAACCGCCGGGCGGGGGCAAAGAGGCAAAACCTGGGTCACCAACCCCGGAGACAACCTGCTGCTCAGCATTGCCCTGCAAACAAGCGCCCTGCCCGCCGGCAGCCAGTTCCTGCTGTCGGCCGCCATTGCCCTGGGTTGTTATGATTTCTTTAAAATCCATGCCGGGGATGAAACCCGGGTAAAATGGCCCAACGACCTCTACTGGCGTGACAGAAAGGCAGCAGGCATCCTGATCGAAAACCGGCACCTGGCAAAAGGTGAGGACAGCGGCCCGGAAGGGGCCTGGTCCTGGGCTATTGCGGGGATGGGGATCAATATCAACCAGACCAGCTTCGCCGAAGGCGTCCGCAACCCCGTTTCCCTGAAACAGATCACGGGGAAGGATTTTGATGTCCTGGTACTGACAAAGGACCTTTGCACCCGGCTGAGCCACCGCTGGGAGCAACTGGTCAATGGGGACGCACAGTCCCTGCTCACCGATTACCGGCAGGCGCTTTACAAGCTGGGGGAAACTGTCCGACTGAAAAAAGACAGCCGCATCTTTGAGACCACTATTACCGGCGTTTCTTCCGATGGCCGCCTGCTGACCAGGGATACCCTGGAGCGCCAGTTCTCCGTAGGCGAGATTGAATGGGTTTTCTAACAGTTTTTTTATGGGATAAAAACGGTACCTGGTATGGGGTAAAAAGGCCTCTTGCGCAGGATCAATATTTCGTGTAAGGATTACCTTTACAGTGAAATACATTCGTACATTTATATCCGATAGTATATGAAACACGAAAATCACATTGACATCCGTTTGTACTCCATGTTCCGTAACCTGGTGGGATTGCCGGAGAGCCATGCAGCGGCGGCAGCCATGGAAATGAATACGATTGTCACTGAAAGGACGGCTGGCACGGCACATTCCTTAACAGAATCATTGAGAATGGAGATGCGGGAGCAGACCAATATGCTGAGGCAGGAAATGCGGGAACAAACCAGGGAACTCCGGGCGGAAATGAAGGAGCAGTTCACGGAACTGCGAACAGAGATACAGGAGCAAAGCAGGGAGCTGCGGGAACACAAGCTATCCACAGATCACCAATTTGCGCTTATGCGGACAGAACTACGGGAGCATAAACTTTCCACAGATCATCAGTTTGCGCATGCAAATCTGGAGATGCAGGAGTTTAAAAAATATGCAGTGGACTCATTTGCCAGTAAGGTAGCGCTTGAGACAAGCAAGACTGAATTGGAGAAAGCGAAAGTAGCGTTGCACAAATGGACGATAGGATTGTGGATTACAATGATTGCAACCGGAAGCGGCTTTGTCATTTTGATTATAGAAAAATTGCAGTAAAGAAGTCTATTAATAAACTATTACTTATGACTAAAAAATTCATCTTCACAGAAAAACATCGTAACCTGTTGTTTATTCTATTGATATTCATCCAATCACTATACTTCTGGCTTATGGTCGAACGGTTACTTGATTTACTCATTACCCCTAAGCAGCAGGTTCTCCTTCCATCTGGCCACTGATCCGTTAATCAGCACTTATTCCAATTCTTTCCAGGCCGCAATGATCTCTTCCGCATGCTGCTTATTCTTAGGGCGCAGGAATATCTTCCGGATGATCCCTTTCTCATCCAGCACAAACGTGGTACGGTGAAGCCCCATGTACTTCCGGCCGTACAGCTGCTTTTCTCCCCATACCCCGTATTTTTCAATGATCTTCCTGAGGGGGTCTGCAATCAGGGTAAAGGGTAGCGAATGTCTGGTCTCAAACTTCTTGTGTTTTGCTTCTTCATCAGGGCTGACGCCTACAATTTCAAAACCTTCCTTTCTGAGCAGGGCATAGTTGTCGCGCAGGTTACAGGCCTGTGTGGTACAGGCCGGGGTATCATCCTGGGGGTAGAAATACAGGACCAGTTTTTTCCCTTTATAATCGCTGAGCTGGATGGTCTGACCGTTCTGGTCCTTTCCTTTAAAGGCGGGCGCTTTATCGCCCGGTTGCAATGTAATCATACAATAGTTGATCGCTTACCGGGTAAACCGGTAGGTTTTGGTGGTGGAATTGCCGGCCTCATCTTCGGCCGTAATGGTCAGCTCATGCGCTCCCCTGGGGCATCTTTCATCAAACTGATAAATGAAAGTACGGCCCTTGTCGTTAGTGAAGCGCAGCCACTGGCCATCCAGGTAGGTTTTAACATTTTTGAATTTGCCCAGGTTGTCAGTCACCGTAAAAACGATCCGGCTGGCTTTGGACAGATCAGACCCGTCATTGAAGCCCGAGGGAACAATGACGGGCGGCGTCTGGTCTATTACCAGCTGGTAGGACCCGAAATCCCGGAATCTTGCATGCGCCCATTCCTGCTGCCATTCCACTTTCTGCACATCCTTTTTGGCTCCTGCATACCATTGCATGACCGTGCGCAGGCGTTCTTCCTGAGATAAAGTCCTGCCGGGCCTGATCCTTATCAGGTATGCTTCCTGTAACGGAATGTAATTTGCGCCTATGGAATGCACGGCAGACACAACAGAAGGACTACTGGCTGCCGACTGGCTATAGCGGATAAATACCGAATCATAGAGGCAGCGTTCACCGATGTAAAATTCGCAATCGCTGGCTTCATAGCCATCCAGCATCAGGGGATAGAATTGTTTACCGGTTCCCCTGGCCGTTGCAGGGGCAGGGCTTGCAGGCGCTTTGTACTGCACTTTGAAACTAAGCACCGACAGGTTCTTATCGGCATCCTTCACATCTATCCGGATGTTGTGGACGGCGCCATCGCTGAGGTCCACAATACCGTTCTGGTCTCCACCATAAATGGAGTTGATATACCCCGGCAGGCTGAACAGCTGCTGGAGCCAGGGACCGCCGCCGGCACGGGTCCGGTAATCGATATGGGCGTTCAGGTAGCGTGTATCATTATAGCTGATAACATCCATGCGGAAGCCAACGATGGGACGCTCATTGTCATACAGCACGGATTCAAAGATCCCATTCAGGTTACTTGAACCGGTATGGGTATCCCACGCCCCAATCCCGAAGCTGACCCGGGGTGTGGACAGCGTGATCAGGGCAGGGGTACTGGTATGCTGGTTACCACCGGCTGCTTTTACCGGGAAGATACGCGGCGACTGCTCGTAGATACCCTTGTCGCGGTCATACACGCTCAGTCGCATCAGTCGGGGCGGTACGTTATCGGTGAGTGGAAAGCCGAACAGCAGCGGGTTCAGGTTCACATCATCGGCTGTGCGGCGTATTTCAAAATGCAGGTGTGGCGCCTGGGAGCCACCGGTATTACCGCTGTAAGCGATGAAGTCGCCCTTTTTCACCGGGAACTGCCCGGGCCTCAGCTGCAGCTCCAGTTTCCAGGACTGTTGCTGGTACTGCTGTTCTTTGAGCCATTGTTCCAGGGCGGGATAAAAATTGTTCAGGTGGGCATAGAGGGTGGTGAAGCCATTGGGATGGTTGATATAGATGGCCCTGCCAAAGCCTCCGGGTTCAATCTTGATGCGGGCGATATAGCCATCTGCGGCAGCATGCACCAGCTGGTTCTCCACGGCCTTTGTTTTCAGGTCCAGCCCCATATGGTAGTGATTGGGCCTGAGTTCCCCGAAATTCCCGCTGAGACTGATGGGGAACAGCAGGGGGTTACGGAAATATCCCTGGGGATAATCCGTTGCGGGGAATACCTGTGCGGCGAGCGGCCCGCCCGCCAGTAATAGAACGATCACCAATAGTCGCATGGAGATGGATTATGTTATTGTTATGCCAGGCTGCAAAACTAAGGGTTTCGGTCTGGGAGCAGCAAAGCTGTCAGGGATCAATATTAAACTACTATTAAAATAGCCCGGTAAAAGGTTACCCGGCACGGGAATGGGAATAAAGAGTAGAACAAGGGCGGACGGGTTACCATCCGGGAAAAACCAGGCCCCGCCTGACTTGTAGAATAGAAAGGATTTCCGGGATATAACGGACAGTTTGAAACAGGACGATAAAAGGAGAAAAATACCCACTTAGTAGTAGGCATTTTGATAAACTCCGGTACAGCGTTTGGCGTATATAAATTGTCTATAAAAGAAAGGGAAATCAGATGGTATAACATTTACAACTGTAGGTTATGAAAACAACGATTAACAGGCTGGTTTTGCTACTGTCTATCACAGTAGGATCAATAGTAGGGCTCTTCAAAGGTGCTGTTGCGAAACAGAAATGGCTGTTTAGGGTCAAAACAAGTTTTGAAGAGAAGCGTCACCTGGCTCAGCAACGCAAGCTGAAGCGGCAGGGTGGTGTCCCGTTGGATGACATTGAAATAGCTGCTTTTCACAATTAATTATATTTTGCCCCTCCGGCAAGTAAACCTCTGCGCCTGCGCGGAGGTTTTTTTATGCCCCAGGGTCATGCCAGCAGATCGCGTTACCAACCAGCAAGAGTTTGTCTGCCGGCTTATGGTTCGTCCAAACAGCTGTATTCAGAAAATCAGGCCATGTCCACGGACCAGCTATCACACCCTGCGGGGGTTTGTTTGCCAGCCTATGGTTCGTCCCAAATTTGTATTTGGCAAGTACTGGTTACCCGGCACGGTATCCCTGCAGTCAGGGACCTGGACAAAACCTTCACCTTTATATAGAGCCTCCTGTGACCGCGGCAGCTTCCTATTCCCGAAGACGATCAACAGTTCCCGCCTGACGCTATGCCCGGACTGACAGCCGAGGGGGTTTCTGACCTGACATCCTTTCCTGTCAGTAAGGAGCCATTCCTGCTACAGGCAGCTACAGCTCCTGAAGCCGGTTCAGCTCATTCTCCCAGGTCCCTGAGCTCATTCCTGCAAGAGGCAGGCGCAGGCCCAAACCATACGGCTTCCTCCACGCCTGGGATCTGTGCCTTTCCGGCGGCCTACCTATGCCAAAAACAGTTTTTGCCCCGGTCCCGGATCCTCCGCCCTGTCTAACTACGGGTCAGCCTTTGCCCCCTGACGGCGACTGACCAGCAGGCCGTTGCCCGCCTGAAAAGGGCCATAGTGGCGGCTCTTCCGGGTATGTTGAAAAATTCTCCGAAAAATTCCTGCTGCTGCCTTACTTTTGCGCAATTTGTTTTTAAAAAAAATCGCGTAAATCAACATGCCAAAAGACAGTTCTATCAGATCAGTGCTAATTATCGGTTCAGGCCCCATTATTATCGGACAAGCTTGTGAATTTGACTATTCCGGCTCCCAGGCTGCCCGCAGTCTCCGGGAAGAAGGGATCAAAGTGATCCTGATCAACAGCAACCCGGCTACCATCATGACCGACCCCATGATGGCCGACAAAGTGTACCTGCTCCCACTGACGGTAGAAAGCCTGGAACAGATCCTGGAAGAGAACCAGATCGATGCAGTTCTGCCCACCATGGGTGGACAAACAGCGCTCAACCTCACCAAAGAGGCTGCCGAGCTGGGCGTGTGGGAAAAATACAATGTACGGCTGATCGGCGTGGACGTGGAAGCCATTGACACCGCTGAAGACAGGGAAAAGTTCAGGAAACTGATGGTGGACATTGGCGTCCCTGTGGCTGATTCCAAAGTAGCCAACTCCCTGCTGGAAGGAAAGGAATTTGCCCAGCAGATCGGGTTCCCCCTCGTTATCCGCCCATCCTTTACCCTTGGTGGTACCGGCGGCGGTTTTGTTCACGACAAGAGCGAGCTGGAAGCAGCCCTGGACAAGGGTCTGAAAGCTTCTCCCATCCACGAGGTGCTGGTAGAAAAAGCCCTGCTGGGATGGAAAGAATACGAGCTGGAGCTGCTGCGCGATAAGAACGATAACGTAGCTATTATCTGTACCGTTGAGAACGTGGATCCCATGGGTGTGCATACCGGCGACTCCATTACCGTAGCTCCCGCCATGACCCTCAGCGATAGTGCTTTCCAGGAAATGCGCAACATGGCCATCCTGATGATGCGCAGCCTGGGCAATTTTGCCGGCGGCTGTAACGTACAGTTCGCCATGGACCCGGCCACCGAAAAACTGATCTCCGTAGAGATCAACCCCCGTGTGAGCCGCTCTTCCGCCCTGGCCTCCAAAGCCACGGGTTATCCCATTGCCAAAATTGCCGCTAAACTGGCCATCGGCTATAACCTGGATGAACTGAAAAACCAGATCACCCAAACCACGTCCGCTTACTTTGAGCCGGCCCTGGATTATGTAATTGTGAAAATGCCCCGCTGGAACTTTGACAAGTTCAAAGGCGCCAACGATACCCTTGGTCTGCAGATGAAGAGTGTGGGTGAAGTAATGGCCATTGGCCGGAGCTTTGCCGAAGCCATTCAGAAAGCCTGCCAGAGCCTGGAGAACAATGCTGTTGGCCTCGGCTACTACGGCAAAAGCCAGATGCATGCTGAAGCACTGCTGGAATATATCAAGATTCCGAAATGGGATCGCATCTTCCGTATCAAGGATGCCCTCATGCTCGGCATCTCTGTAAGCACCATCTCCAAGGCCACCGGTATTGACCGCTGGTTTGTGAACGAGATCCGCAAGATCGTGGACATGGAGAAGGAAATTGCGAAATTCAAATTGAACACTCTGCCCACTGAACTGCTGAAAATGTCCAAGGACCTGGGCTTCAGTGATGCACAGATTGCCCTGATCATGCAGGACGGCAGCAAGGATGAAGATATCTACGAGAAAAGGAAAGCCGCCGGCGTCACCCGCGTATATAAAATGGTAGATACCTGCAGCGCGGAATTTGAGGCCAAAACACCTTATTTCTACTCCACTTTTGAAACCGGTAACCAGAGCGAAAGCAAACGCAGCGACCGGAAGAAAGTAATTGTACTGGGTTCCGGTCCCAACCGGATCGGCCAGGGTATTGAGTTTGACTACTGCTGCGTGCATGGTCTGCTGGCTCTGAAAGAGTGCGGTTACGAGGCCATCATGGTCAATTGTAACCCTGAGACTGTTTCTACCGACTTCGATATGGCCGACAAGCTTTACTTTGAACCGGTATACTGGGAGCACCTCTGGGAGATCATTGAGCTGGAGCAGCCGGACGGAGTGATTGTGCAGCTGGGTGGACAAACCGCCCTCAAGATGGCCGAGCGCCTGACGGAGAAAGGCATTAAGATCATTGGTACCTCCTTTGATAATATGGACATAGCGGAAGACCGCGGCCGTTTCAGCGATATGCTGAAGGAGCTGGGCATTCCTTATCCTGATTATGGTACTGCCTATACAGTGGACGAAGCCGTGGAGGTAGCCAATAAAGTGGGCTATCCTGTACTGGTCCGTCCCAGCTATGTACTGGGTGGCCAGCGGATGCGGATCGTGATCAACGACGAGGAAGTGGAAAAAGCGGTAGTCAGCCTGCTGAAACATATCCCCGGTAACAAGATCCTGATTGACCACTTCCTGGACCGCTGCCAGGAGGCCGAGATCGATGCCATCTGCGACGGTGAAGATTTCCATGTAATGGGTGTGATGGAGCATATTGAACCTGCCGGTATCCATAGCGGCGACAGTAACGCTGTGCTGCCCCAGTTCAACCTCTCTCCGCTGATTGTGGAAACCATGGAGGAATATGCACGCAAGATTGCCTTCAAACTGAATATCAAAGGGCTGATCAATATCCAGTTTGCCATCAAGAACAACATGGTGTATGTGATTGAGGCCAACCCCCGGGCATCCCGGACCACCCCGTTCATTGCCAAGGCCTACCAGATCCCTTACCTGAATGTGGCTACCAAAGTGATGCTGGGCGCCAGCAAACTGCGCGACTTCAAGTTTGTGAAAAGGCTGCAAGGATATGCTATCAAAGAACCGGTGTTCAGCTTTGACAAATTCCCCGGCGTGAGCAAGGAGCTGGGGCCTGAGATGAAATCGACTGGCGAAGCCATCCGTTTCATTAAGGACCTGCGTGATCCTTACTTCCGCCAGCTGTACAAAGACAGGAGTATGTACCTGAGCAAATAAGTAAAGGGACCGGTCTTCGGGCCGGTTCTTTCTTTTGAAAATATACATTAGTAGCGGGCTGCCGGCTGATCTGATCAGTAGGTGGCCCGCTCTCTTTTAGACCTCTACCATACCATGACGGATGGCATAGAGGACCAGGCCGATGCGGGATTTGACTTTGAGTTTTTCGAAGAGGGAGTTGCGATAGTCGTCCACGGTGCGTGGGCTCACAAACATCTTGACGGCGATGTCTTTATAGGTCATTTCAGAGCAGGCCCATTGCAGGAACTCACGCTCTTTTTCGTTGAGTACTACGGGATCTTCGGGCAGATCGATGTCTTTATGTAGACCGCTGATCACTTTACCGGAGATGAATTCGGAGAGGTAGAAATCTTTAGTCATTACGGAGTCCAGCGCCAGGCGCAGTTCTTCGGGTTCCGCGTTTTTAAGGATATATCCTTTGGCGCCGAGGCGCAGCATGCGGATGATAATACTTTCATCGGTGAACATGGACAGGGCGAGGATCTTGATCTGCGGGTAGTTCTTGTAGATCCATTTGGCGGTTTCGTAACCATCGATATCGGGCATATTGACATCCAGGAGGATGATGTCCGGGACAATATGCTTGGAGATCTTGTCCTTAACTTCTTTACCGTTGCCAGCTTCGAAGAGGACAGTATAGTTATCGAAGGAGCTGATAAGGCGTGCCAGGGCATTCCTCAGCAATGTGTGGTCATCAGCTACCCCAACCAGTATTTTGTTGTCGCCTGTCATGTTGCTATCTCGGTTAAGCTTTCGTTAGGCAAATCCAGCTGGATAGTTACTTTGGTGCCTTTTCCCGGTGCAGTGTCCATCTGCAGGTCGGCTCCCAGCAGTTTTGCGCGGTTGAAGATACTTTTTAATCCAACACCAGCCGAAGAAGATACGGAATTTCTCTTTTGATCCATATCAAAACCTACGCCGTTATCGGCCAGTGTCAGGATGAATTTGTCGTCCTCTGTATAGGTAAGGGCGATGGTGATCCGGGTGGCCTGGGCATGCTTGAGGGTGTTGTTGAGCATCTCCTGGAACATGCGGAAGAGCAGGACGGATTTCTGTTCGTCCAGCAGCTGTTCATAACCTTCGATAGTGAAGTCAACGGCTACCAGCCTTGATTTCCGGAGACTTTCCACTTCAAACCGGATGGCTTCTACCAGGCCGATCTGTGCGATCCGGTCGGTATGGAGGCTTTTATTGAGACCGGCCAGGTCGAGTACGGCTTTGTTGAGGATATCGCGGGCGTTCTGGATGGGTTCCCAGGCTTCATGGTGTTTGTCGACCGGCAGGATAGCCAGTGAAAGTTTGACCACCGACAGGGACTGGCCGATATTGTCGTGCAGTTCCTGGCTGAGCATTTTGAAGGTGGCCTCCTGGATTTCGAGCTGGGAGCGGAGGGTTTCCTGTTCATATTCTTCCTTGAGTGCCGAGAGTTGTTTTTCCTGCTGGTGCTGGCGGCGCTGGTAAGTGAAGAGGATGGTGACGATAAAGCCTACGAGCAGCAGGGCCAGTATGCCGCCGATAATGATGATGAAGTAGATTTCCTGCCCTTGGTTCTCCATAAATCGGGTTGCTGCGTGAAATTAGATAAATGTTGGTTAGGGTTAAAAGTTGGGCAGGATAAGGTTTGGAGAAGTAAAATACGCAAATAATGCCGGCGGGCAAACAAAAGGGATAAAAGGTACTGAAAAGAGGGAGGCAGCGATTAGAAAGATCTCTTTTTAATTGGTTGCAAATTGGCCGGTTTCTTCAATGAAAAAATAAAAGCAGCTATAAAAAAAGAATACAAAATACAGTTAAGCAAAAGTATGATGACGCTATAAAGGCCCAGGGTACTTCCCGAAATATCATTCATGAGGTTTACTGCAGACCATGTTGGCAAAGATGCCCCATAAAAAAACAGTATTCCCATGCTGATTAAAAAGTCAGGATGCGATAACAGCTTAGGCATTTCAGGCAAATCCATCAATTCATAAAAATATAGAACACAGAATAATAATAAAAAGCTAACCCCAAAACCATATACCATTGTAGGAAATTGATCAATACCATTAAAATACATCCAAGAATATGCAAATATGGGGTAAACAATACATGCAACAAGAGTAAATATCTTATTCCTTTTGGCTTGGAAAATATTCAAAAAGACAAAGTAGTAGAAGGAAATATTAAACGGGATATAAAGATTAAACAAAGGGGCATTATTCCTTTTATTTAGACTTAACACATGAGCAACAACTTCCACTGAAAGAGTAATGATAAGAAATGGTGCAAGTAATCTTAAATATGAATACCCCTTTCTCTTAAAAAGAACAATTAAGCCAGCAATGACTGCTAATAAAAGTATTGAAAAATATATGTAGGAAGAAACATAGTATAGCATGCGATTAAATTGTCAGGTTTACTAAAACGTAAATGCATAATCGACATTACCAATTTACTTGTTTTTTTCAGAAACTCTAAACAAAAATCGACAAAGGAATGCAACAGCAAATAAGGAATACAATAAAACATTCAAATACATGAGAATAAAGCTAAGATTCCTTATAAATATGGGCGCAATGGTATCCAAATAGTTCATCAATCCGAATAATGGGAAACTACAACAATAGAAGAATAACAGGGCGGAACATATCCAAAATGAGGGTTCTCTTACAAGTTTAGGATACTTAGGTAATCTAAACAATTCAAAGAAATAGTAAATGCAAAGAATAACGACAAGCAAGCATCCTAACGCATACGTAACAGTGTTAAATGTACCAATCTGAAAGAAAGTACTATTAGTTAATACCAAGAAAGGATAGACAATTATTATCTTATTTATTATTCGCTTAGCTTTTCTATTCCATATAATTTTCATTAGAATGTAGAAGTAAAACTCAAATTCAATTGCTGTAAAGAAGCTAAAAAATAATACGTTGCTATATCCACGTTCCGAAAGTTGTGTTCCAACTATTTCAGCCCAAAAAGCAACTATTAGAAATACTGGAAATAGCTTTAAATGAGGAGATATGCCCTTTTGAAAAAAAAGAGTAAGAGAAGCAAGAAAGCTAATTAATATAAAAATGGAGCTTATATGAAAATCCATGTACCAATAAATGTATTCATTTTCGATAAATGAAATAAAAAAACCTCCAAAATATTGGAGGTTTATAATTAAGTTCAATCTTAAATTACACAATTGTGAGCCCCTTGTCACCTCTGTCAACTATTGTCACACCCAAACCATCCCAATCGGAATCTCCGGCACCAGGCTTCCTTGACCCAGGACAAGTAGGAGGGCAAATAGTTCCTGCATTGTAGGCCAAAATTGAAGAGCCCTTATCGGTAGTGATGTAAATATCCTTGCTGGAAAGTCCAGTTTCAGTTTCTTTGTTTTTTGTTCCAACAAACACTATTGTTTGGCGGCCGGCATATTCTGGCCTTGCCACATAATCTTCGGGATATGCTGCAAAGTACAAGCGTATTCCATTGCCTCCATTCTCTTTAACTTTTGCAATAAAATCTTCGACATCTTCCACACTATACCAAGCACTCAAGGAATCCTCTTTACCGATTCTCTCTGAGTTCTGAGCCCATCTCTTATGCTTGTATTCGCGGATTACTGTATCAACATGAGCGGTATCAACGAACCGGCCAACTTTTAAGGATTTTGTTTCAATCGCTGTCATAGTCTGGGGGGTTTAAAAATTGAAAAATGAATTACTGCTGTAAAAGTATACCCCGACTACCATGCGATTTCGGTTGCAATTGAGTGTTAGTCAATTGATTACAAATTAGCTTTATCCATAAGGTGAAGGACTTCAAGGTTTCATGTCTAAAACATCGGTCAAAATCCGTTGAAAAAGTCAAACAATTACCGTAAAAACATCGGGCCGGCACACCGTTAAATAACGGTCAAATTGACCCCGTTATTTCCCCGGGTAAAATCCCGTGGCAACTAATCTGCCCTTTATTCGCAGAGTTCCGGTTTTTATAGGAAATTAGATACCGGAGAGTTGCTATCATCCCGTTTTTCAAAGTCCAATACTCCTGTGAAAACCCGCCGACAGATTTCCTCAAGGTATTTGTCTAACAAAACTCTTGAGGAAATTTTTTTCTTCGCCGTACCCCGTCAATAGCCTGAAAATTACAAGTAACCCGGTAACTCATTTATAAGTTTTATGAACCATTGGCCTTATCCTTTTTATTTTCACTTTTCGGGTTAAGCTGGTATTTTTGACTGGACTACTGAATAATCACCTTTTTAATAGTTTGGACCATTAATAACCCCGCCACGGCGGGGCAACCAGCTTTAATGCCAGTCCAAGCCATTCCCCCTTTTCCCTTACAAAATCTCCTTCTCCAAAATCCATTCTCTCTGCCTTCCCGTAACTATCCCTACAACAACCTCCCACCAACCACTATTCCCCGGATCAAAACATACATCAGCACCAGACCCATACTCCGTTTTAAAAGTTGGTCCTATAAGTCATAACGCCAGTATAGCCACCCATCACCTTCGCACCGAAACAATCATGCCGCACCAGCCATTCTTTAACTATTAAACAGCGGCTTTAGTATGCATCCATTACCTGCGTTCCATCCAAAGGAAACACCCTTCCTCAAATTACTGCTGCCTTTCCTCGCCGGCATCCTCACGCAATTCTATTCAGGACTATCTGCCTTCCCGGGCCTGGCGCTTGCCTGCATCAGCCTCCTGGCATTGATCTGTTTTCCCTTACTGCATCTTCGCCTGCAATGGCGCTTTCAGTTGGTTCGCACCATATCCCTGCTTTTATTGCTCCTTGCCTTCGGCAGCCTGCTCACCATTTACAAAGACCCCACCTATCACCCACAATGGATCGGCCATCAAATTATTCCCGATTCCCCACAAACCCTGATAGCCACTATCCAGGAACCACCCTCAGCCAGAGCCAGGTCCTGGAAGACCACAGCCGCTGTTCAGGGTATCTTCAATAACCAGCACCTCAGTCGCGCCCGGGGTAAAATCCTGCTTTACCTCCCGAAAGACAGCAGTTCTTCCCGCTTACAATACGGTGATATTCTACTGTTCTCCCGGGCGTTACAACCCGTACAAAAGAGCGGTAATCCCGGCGCCTTCAACTATCAACGCTATTGCGCTCTCCAGGGTATACATCACCAGACCTTCCTTCCTCACGGTAGTTTTACCCTGCTAAATAACCACTCCATACCGTGGCTTATACCCAACCCATTCTATCAATTTCTCTATCGCCTGCAGGAAAAACTACTTGGCATCCTGCAAAAATTCATCCCGGGTAGCAAAGAATGCGGCCTGGCGGAAGCCCTGCTGATCGGGTATAAAGATCACCTCGATAAAGACCTTGTCCAGGCTTACTCCAACACCGGGGTGATCCACGTGATCGCTATCTCCGGGCTGCACCTGGGTATCATCTACTGGCTGCTCTATTCGGCCTGTAAGCTATTCCACCGCTTTAAAGCCATCCATTTGGTTCGTCCCCTGATCATTATTTCCGGACTCTGGGCCTTCAGCCTGCTGGCAGGCGCTTCACCATCGGTGCTTCGCTCTGCCGTCATGTTCTCCGGCCTGGCCCTCGGAGAAGCCATTTCACGCCGATCCACCGTCTATAATTCCCTGGCAGGCTCAGCCTTCCTTCTCCTTTGTTATAATCCCTTCTGGCTCTGGGATACCGGCTTTCAGCTCTCTTATGCCGCCGTACTCAGCATCAGCATCTTTTACAGACCCATTTACCGCTGCTGCTATCTCAAGCCCTATCTGCTGGACCAGGCCTGGAAACTGCTGGCAGGCACCCTCGCCGCCCAGGTGCTCACCCTACCCATTCTTCTGTTCCAGTTCCACCAGTTCCCGCTCCTCTTCCTGTTCAGCAACCTGCTGGCCATTCCCCTGTCCAGCCTGATCCTGCTGGGTGAGATAGCCCTCTGCCTGCTGGCTGTGTTCCCCATCATTGCCCAGCCACTTGGCCAGGGCCTGCACTGGGTTATCCGGCTGCTCAACAGCAGCATTGAATGGACCAATACCCTGCCCATCAACAGCATCCGGCAAATTCCCTGCACCCTGACCCAGGCCTTCCTCCTGTACGGTATCCTTGCAGCCCTTGCGGCCTGGCTGCTTTTCCGGAAAAGCAGCTACCTGCTGCCCGCCCTGGCCCTGCTGCTGCCCTTCTGCTTCATTGACGCGCTGAACCGCTACCAGCACAACCGCCAGCAGCTGATGGTCATTTACCAGCAGCCCGGGCGGCAGGCCATTGATCTCTTCCAGGGCCGCCAGTATGTATTCCACGGCGATCCGCTGCCCGGACAAGAGGCCAGTCTGCCAGATCCCGGCCTGGAACCCTCCCGCAATTTCTTCAGGGTTACAGCAGCAGATAGCCTGGCCTCCCTGCATCACGTAACCCGCCAATCTCCCCTGCTGTTCTTCGGCAAACACAGCCTGCTTATC
Organism: Candidatus Pseudobacter hemicellulosilyticus; assembly: GCA_029202545.1. GTDB lineage: Bacteria > Bacteroidota > Bacteroidia > Chitinophagales > Chitinophagaceae > Pseudobacter > Pseudobacter hemicellulosilyticus. The sequence continues at coordinate 1,764,867 of CP119311.1, read as the reverse complement.
CCCGATACCGCCTTTTGCAGCCTCACGCAAAAAGAAATTACCCAATATCCACCCTCCAGGTTTCCCATCGACCTGCTGCTGCTTTCTCATAACGCACCTGTCCGGCTGGACAGACTGGCCAGCCTGTTCCGGATCAGCCAGGTGGTCATTGACGGCTCCAACAGCTATCGGAACAGCCGCCGCTGGCAGCAGGACTGCCAGCGTCTCGGCATCCCCTGCCACTACAGCCCCAGCCAGGGCGCCTTTGTTTTGAACGCCTATTGATTTACCTTTGCGCCTCCCTTTGAAAAAGGCTGCGATTGTTTTTCCTGCCTTTTCCCGAACGCTTAAAGCATCATTATGACTAAAAAGATTGAATCTGCGCTGATCTCCGTTTTTTATAAGGATGGCCTTGAACCCCTGGTACGTCAACTGCACCAGCAGGGTATCAGCATCTATTCCACTGGCGGTACCCAGGCCTTTATCGAAAAGCTCGATATCCCGGTTATTCCCGTGGAAAACCTCACCACCTATCCCTCCATCCTGGGCGGACGTGTGAAAACCCTCCACCCCTCTGTATTTGGGGGTATCCTGGGTCGCAGGGACAATGAAACGGATGTGCAGGAGATGAAGCAATACAATATCCCGGTACTTGACCTGGTGATCGTAGACCTGTACCCCTTCGAGGAAACAGTAGCCAGTACCAGCGAAGAAAAAGCCATCATTGAAAAGATCGATATCGGCGGACCTTCTATGATCCGTGGCGCCGCCAAAAATTTCAGGGATGTGGTGGTAGTAGCCGCCAAATCGGAATACGCCCCCCTGGAACAACTGCTCAGCGAACAGTCCGGCGCCACCACCCTGGAACAACGCAGGCAGTTTGCCGCCAAAGCCTTTGAAGTAGTGGCGCACTATGATGTGGCCATTGCCAAATATTTCAACCCGGACAGCAACGGGTATTTTTTTGAATCCGTTCCCGGTCCCAAGGCCATGCGCTACGGCGAAAACCCCCACCAGGCAGGTGTTTTCTTCGGCGACCTGGCCCAGCTTTTCAACCAGCTCAACGGTAAGGAACTTTCTTACAATAACCTCGTGGATGTGGACGCAGCCGTTCAGCTGATCGATGAGTTCAGCACGGAGAATGCTTCCGTTTTTGCTATCATCAAACACACCAATGTATGCGGCATCGCTGCCCGTGGTTCTGTAAAAGAAGCCTGGGACGCAGCGCTGGCCGGTGATCCCGAAAGCGCTTTCGGCGGCGTACTGGTCTGCAACCAGGCCATCGACAAAGCCACAGCCGAAGCCATCAACGAGATCTTCTTTGAAGTGCTGATTGCACCCAGCTTTCAAGAAGATGCCCTGGCTATCCTGCGCTCCAAAAAGAACAGGATCCTGCTGCAACAGCAATCCGGTCTCAGGAGATCCAAAGAATATGCATCCGTACTCAACGGCGTACTGGTGCAACAAACCGATGAAGGCAACTACTCCAAATGGGAAGAGGCCGGCGGTCGTGCATCCACCGAAGCCGAAAAATCAGACCTCAGCTTTGCCAACCTGGTCTGCAAACACCTGAAATCAAACGCTATTGCGCTGGTGAAGGACAAACAACTGATCGGTAAAGGATGCGGTCAGACCAGCCGCATTGACGCCCTCCGCCAGGCCCTCGAAAAAGCAAAGCAGTTTGCGTTCGACCTCAATGGCGCTGTGCTTGCCAGTGATGCGTTCTTCCCCTTCAACGATTGTGTGCAGATGGGCCATGCAGCCGGTATCAACGCCTTTATTCAACCTGGCGGTTCCGTACGCGATAAGGACTCCATCGAGTATTGCCAGCAGCATAACCTCGCTATGGTTATGACAGGTATGCGGCATTTCAAACATTAATGTCCAGTTTATTGACCGATAAAAAACCTTCATCCTTCTTTCTCAACCGTGGTACGCGCTTCAAAGCGCTGTTCGCGCTGGGACTGGTCTGTATTTTCTGGGGCACCACCTGGATTGCTACCAAGCAAGGCGTTCTTCATACGCCGGCACTCCAGGTGGCTGGTCTCCGCCAGTTCATCAGCGGCCTGTTGTATATCTTTTACTTTGTACTGAAAGGAGCCCGCTGGCCCAGGGGAAAGGAGTGGTGGCCGGTCATTATCCTGGCCCTGCTCAATTTTACCCTCACCAATGGCCTCACCACCTGGGGCATTCAATATATTTCAGCTGGCCTGGGCGCTATCATCAGCGCCACCTTCCCGCTCTGGATCGTTGTTATTAACCTGTTCTCTGCAAAGACCAAAGAGCCGCCCCTGGCTATCATTGGCCTGCTGCTGGGTTTTGCCGGCGTCTGTATTATCTTCTATGATCACCTGGCCGATTTGCTGCAACCTGATTTCCGCCTCGGCATCCTGCTATCCCTCCTGGGCGCCTGGACCTGGGCTTTCGGCGTGATCTATACCAAAAAACAAGCCGCCAGCTTCAATCCCTATTTCAGTATTGGCCTGCAGATGCTGCTCTCCGGCAGCCTCACCAGCATTATTGCCAACGCTTCAGGAATAGCTATTCCCTACCAGGATATTCCCTGGCAGACCTGGAGCGCCATTGCCTATCTCACCTGCATTGGCTCCGTAGTTACTTTTGCAGCTTACCTCTACGCCCTGCAAAGACTGCCTACAGAGCAGATGTCCATTTACGCCTATATCAACCCCATGGTGGCTGTATTGCTCGGCGCTTTATTTTTTGAGGAGAAACTGACCATCTTTATCGCCATCGGCGGCCTGGTGACATTGGCAGGGGTGAACCTCATCAATATGGCTTTCAGAAGAAAATAATTGGAGAGATCAATCGTAGTAAGCATCCCAGTATACGGTTTCCCGCATGAACAGCTCAAATAGCTGGCGCCAGCCGGCAAAGGTGGGATCGGTGCCCAGGATAGAATTATGCCAGATACTGATATGCATTCCGTTCAGCTTTTTCACCTGCTCGTACTGCTGCTTCAGTTCCCCATAGGCCTGCTCCGGCGTATTGTGCTGCTCATAATAGGCATTGGCATCCATAAAACTAAAGGGATACAGGATCAGCGGGGTGCTTGTTTCCTGCTGGAGATCGTACCAGTAAAAGGAAGAACAGACGGAAGCCCTGAAACCATTAATGGAACCATAACCCATGGAGAAATCCTTCTGGATCCCGGTATCCACCAGGCGCTGGAAAGTTTCCGGCAGGGTGAACCGGATATAATGCTGCCGGCTATGGATGATGGCTTTGTCGGCCACACGCTCTATCCATTCCAGTTCCTCCTGCAGTAATTCAGGCTTATCGCCACTCTGCCAGGAAGGATGCAGACCCACCTTATAACTGGAAGCATAGTATTCAATGAGCTTCTGAAAGGGTTTTACCTGCTGGGAGATATTCTTATCGTAGATACCCGGACGGGCAGCTACCAGGAAAAAATAATAGGGTTTCAGGCGGCAATACAGGTGCAGGGCATCCAGCCATTCAAAACAATCAAAAGGGTCCTGCTGCCTGCCCCGCAGTACCTGCCAGCGATCCTTGCATTCCCGCCAGTTGCCCCGGAGCATGGAGCGGGCGAAACCACCGACCGTACGCTTAAACCCTTTATACCTGAAAGCATAGGCCATATCAATGTCATAGGAAAGCATGCACTTGAAATTCTTCCGCCTGAACTGCAGGGCCGGGAATTTATGCAGAAGGGCCTTCCGGAAATTTTCTACCCAGATGCTCACCAGCGGCAGGTGCAGAAATCCTTCCCGCCAGGCAAGAGAATTGGTATGGGCATAGCGGCCGTACATGTCTTTTTCATGCGGCAGGTATTCCTCGTACCGGCTGATCAGGTAAAAGCTGGCGGCAAAAATATCAAAGGGGAAATCACCGTCTGTCGGGAAGAAGGCTTTATTATTATCCTGTTCAAAGCAGCGGATAGACTGGGGCCGGATATCCGTTTCAAAAAGCAGGTCCGCATGATGAATAAAAAATCCGCCTTCGGAGAAACGCTGGCTGCTATAATTTATTTTCGGCTGTGTGGCAGCGTTATACGCAGCCCTGCTGGTGGTTATCTGCATGGGCTCATCAAACAATTCCCTGCTGAAAAAGTCAACAATGTATTGCAGGCGGGGTGTAGCTGTATGAGTATAAAGCAGCAGCATCAGTATCACAAAATAAAAAAGTACGGCGAAAATCCTACTGAAAGCGGGAAAAATTTAACTGATCCCCTTACAGGCAGGCATGGACGAATAGCGTGTGCCCGCCGTTACCAGGACTGGCTGGGCAGCTAAGGCCGTATTAATCAGGATGTTTTTCCCGCCATAGCTCGTTGAAGGTCTTGGGCGGGAAGGTCATGCCTGCACGGTGGGCGGACCAGGCCTTCATTTTACCGATTGCCCAGTTCTTGATCTTTTGGTTGCCCATGTTCATCATTTTCCGGTTGAGGCAGGCCTGCTTCCAGACCTTCCAGGCAATCTTTTCGCCCCAGGTGGCTTTACCGGTCTCTACAGCCTCATAGCGGTTGTCCAGCAGGATCTCGTGCAGGTTGATCTTAACGGCACAAACTTCCGTACAGTTGCCGCAGAGGGAGGAAGCGTAGCTGAGATGCTTCCAGTCGCCCATATCCCGCAGGTGCGGCGTGATCACCGACCCGATAGGGCCGCTGTAGGTAGTGCCATAGGCATGGCCGCCAATATTCTTATAAATGGGGCAGGCGTTGAGGCAGGAGCCGCAACGGATGCAGTACAGGCTTTCCCGGGCCTTTTCATTGGCCAGGATATTGGTGCGGCCATTATCCAGTAGGATCACGATCATTTCCTCAGGTCCATCCACCTCTCCTGGCTGCCGGGGACCGGTCATAATGCTATTGTATACCGTAATCCGCTGGCCCGTGCCATAAGTGGCCAGCAGGGGCCAGAACAGGCCCAGATCTGTCATACCGGGCACCACCTTCTCGATGCCTACGATCACGATATGTGTTTTGGGGAAGGCGCAGCTAAGGCGGCCGTTGCCTTCATTCTCCGTTACTGCCACGCCACCGATATCGGCAATGATGAAATTAGCGCCGGTAATGCCCACTTCAGCGGCAGGGTATTTTTTCCGCAGTTTTTCCCTGGCTACCATGGTCAGCTGGCTGGGGCTGAGGTTGGGGGCGGTGCCCAGCTTTTCATAGAAAAGCTTGGCCACATCTTCCTTGCTCTTGTGCATGGCCGGCGTTACAATATGGTAGGGCGGTTCCCCATCCAGCTGCTGGATATATTCACCGAGGTCCGTTTCCACGCTTTCAATGCCCTGCTTTTCCAGGTAATTGTTGAGATGGATCTCTTCGGTCACCATGCTCTTACTTTTCACCACCGTTTTGCAATTCTTTTCCTGGCAGATCTTACCTACAGCATCCAGGGCCTGCTGGGCATTTTCGGCCCAGATCACTTTGCCGCCCCTTCTGACCAGGTTGGCCTCAAATTCTTCCAAGTACTGGTCCAGCATCTCTATAGCGCGCCATTTCACGTTCTTGGCCCTTTCACGGGCTAAATGCACATCACTGAACTGCTGCTTGCCCAGGGGAACCGCAGCATTGTACTTTCCAATGTTGAAACTTACTTTGCGGCGATGTTCCAGGTCAGCAGCCTTGATGGTGCTTTTGGCCATGAACGATGAAACGATATCACTACTCATAACAGTATTTATTTTTTCCCTTCCGGGAAATATACTTTGGCGGCTTTATCGAGCGCGTCAAAAAAAGCTTCGCCATATTTACGGATGATCGGCTCTTTCAGGAACTGGTATACAGGGACCTTCAGTTTCTTACCGAAATTGCAGGCCGGCTTGCATAATACCTCCCGGGGCTCGTAGTTCATCCGGTCAAAATCGCCGTTCCTGCCTGATCTTTGAATAATGGGGAAGAAGTGACAGCTGATGGGTTTCTTCCAGCTTGTTTTCCCATCATTGTAAGCCTGTTCAAAGGCGCATTTGATGATCCCCTTTTCATCGCGGATACCATAGACACAGATCTCGTTATCGTTACCGAGGGTGGGGGTCACCCAGCCAAATTCCCGGTGATAGACATATTTTCCTTTGCGGTCAATCTCAGCAATGGATTCTGCAGTGAGGTAAGGCTTTACTTCGTCGTACAACTGCACCATCAGATCCAGCTCCGCCGCTTCCAGCGGTGCGCCTGCATCTCCTTCTTCACAACAGCCGCCTTTGCATTTGCTCAGGTCACAGACAAACTCCTCCTGCACAATGGCGTCACTGATCAGTACATTATCTACAGCTATCAAAATGTTCGTTTTTAGTTTGGCAAAGGTACGGAATGGCGGGTATTTCCACTGAACAGGCTACTTGCCGGGCAGCCGGGCCGGCGTATCCGCACCGGAGACAGGCAGATTAGCGGTGGGCGTTCCAGCAGCAGCGGAAGATCGCCACCTGAGTGTATTGATTAGGTGTTTCATGTCTTCCTGTAGAAAATCATTCACAATGCCCAATGAATCCTCATTGGGAGTAGCGTCAAAATACAGGGCGCCCCGCAGGAAATGACGCACGGAATCCGACAGGAAGAACTGCCTGGCGGTGGCAGCATTGCCGCCCACTTCAAAGAAGATACCGTTCAGCCCTGCCGGCGTCTGCATGAGCGAGTCCGTGATCTCAGTGGCTTTGGTGGAATGCTTGTAGGTCATATTGAAAGCATCATTGACCAGCTTACTGAATTCATTACCCTGGACTGATTTATAGCTGATATAGATCCGGCCATTGAAGCGGGGAAAATCGATATTGATCCAGTAGGGATTTTCGGGAGTGGATTCAAAAAAGGTGGAATCCCTGATCACTTCGGCATAGACCGGGTATTCGAAAGTATAGGGATAACCGGGCTGATCAAAGGTCCTGTATTCATGTTGCGGAAAATCGATCCGGAAATAACCCCTTCTTTTAGGTGTAAAATCACTGTTGCAGGACGCCAGGAATATGATGAGACCGGCAGCAGCCAGCAGCATACGCGGGAATGTTTTCATACAAATTGTAAAACCGGTTAATTAAGCAATTATACTACCTGCGGGGTCACTACTACTTTCACTTTCCGGATCCGGTTGCGTTCCACCTCCAGGACATGGAATTCAAAATTTCCCACAGATACCATGTCATTCACTTTAGGGATATCACCGGCCAGTTCCAGCACCAGGCCGGCCAGGGAATCACTGTCGCCCTTTACATCATTAAAAGTATCAGCGGGCAGACCCATTGCTTTACAAACATCGTGGATCATGGTATTGCCTTCAAAAAGATAGGTCATGTCATCTATTTTCCGGTTACCGGATTCCTCCTCGTCAAATTCGTCTTTGATCTCACCAATGATCTCTTCCAGGATATCTTCGAGGGTAATGATACCGCTGGTGCCGCCGAATTCATCCACTACTACGGCAAAGTGGATCCGTTTGCTCTGGAACTCTTCCAGCAGGTCTTCAATGTACTTCTGCTGGTGAACGAAGTAGGGTGTCCGGTATAACTGGCGCCAGTTAAAATCATCCGGCTCATTGAGGTGGGGAAGAAGATCCTTGGTATTAATGATGCCTACAATATCGTCCAGGCTGTTCTTGTAGATGGGGAGGCGGGAATAGTGCAGTTCTTCCACCTTTTTTTTCAGTTCACCGAAGGAGATGCTTTGTTCAATACCGTTTACGTCCAGGCGGGTGCGCATAACCTGCTTAACGGTGATCCTGGCAAACTTATAGATACCGGTCAGAATGCGTTGTTCATTTTCTTCATGAACGCTGGCCCGGATAACGTCCTCCATATGCTGCTGGCTGGTGCCGCCAAATGCTTTTGCCACCTTATCTGAGAGATGGACCATCCAGCCACCCACTCTTTTGAAAAGATAGTACAGGATCTCCACCAGGAAAGAGGTCTCATAGGCTGAGCGCAGGCTGTTCTGGGTTGCCCGGATCTTGGGCAGTACTTCGCCAAAGAGAATGATGAGCGAAGCGATCACTACCATTTTGATGACAAAACGCAGGAGGGCCTGCATACCCTCGCTCAAAGAGGAACCTTCAAAAATGAGGATCTGGTCAATGAGGTAATTGCTCAGGATAATAATAGCAATATTCACCAGGGAATTGGCCACGGTGAGAGCGGCCTGTAATATCCTTGGTTCCTGCAGCAGGTTGGCAATGCGTTTCCAGCCCTGGTCCTGCTTGGTCTTGAGCATATTGATATCCCTGTAGGTCAGGGAAAAGAAAGCCAGTTTAGCGCCGGAGGTAAAAAAGGACAACAGTAGCAGCATCAGGATGATAGCACCCAGGACAGTAGTGGCCTGAACATTGGCCTGCAGCAGCAGTACAGGCCTGAAAATATTACCCGCAAGGAACAGCGTTGAGATGTTGTCCAATTTAAAGGGTTTGCGTGATCAATACCTAAGCCTTTCTCCTTTACAACTTTCCACACAGGCGGCAGGGTGACAACCTGCCCTATCCGGCTTGGGGATGTAAATGTAATATTTGTTTGGAATCCGGTAAAAGGCTTAGAAAGGAAGGTCCTGCGAGGGTTCGCTCAGCGGTGGAACATCGCTGGCGCCAAAACCTTCTATATTTTCTCCGTGAGGGCCTGTATTCTGTTGTTGTTGGTGGTGATGGCCGCCATGATTGGATGAATCTGATCTTTTATCCAGCATGATCAGGTTATCACCTACCACTTCGGTGGCAAATTTTTTATTGCCTTCCTTGTCTTCCCAGCTGCGGGTGCGCAGACGGCCTTCAATATAGACGAGACTTCCTTTATGCAGGTATTTCTGTGCCAGTTCGGCCAATCCTCTCCATAGTACAACGGTATGCCATTCTGTTTGTGAAATAAGCTTACCGGCCCTATCCTTAAATGTCTCGGTGGTGGCAAGGGGGAATTTAGCTACTGCAATATTACCTTCCAGGTGCTGTACGTCCGGATCCCTACCTAAATTTCCAATGAGCATTACCCTGTTTACGCCGCGCATAATGGTAAGTTTGATGTTTAATAATCGCCTATTGGTCTATTTACTCTTAAAGTTAAATTTTTTCATCCGTTATTTTTCATTTTATTTTTAGGCCGGATGATGCCTGCCCGGAGTACCTTTCTGTCTTTGAAACAGTTGCCCGGGGCTCAGTTCCGCAGACAGGCGTTTTTTTATTTGTCCTGTCTACATGTTAACACTCAGTGTGTTTTTTATACCGGTTGTAGCCCTTAAAATAACCGTGCCATGGAACTGCTCTCTTCAAGGAAAGTATTGATGAACCTGGGAAATGCATAATCAGCCAGTTTTTTCCGTGGCGCCAGGAAATGCTCACCGGGAGTGGAAAGGGGTTTGGAGATAGTGACCGTAATGAACTGGCCATGTATGTTCTGGTGGGTCAGCAACTGCCGGTATGCCTTACTGATATGCTTTACGGTAAACCCTTTGCCCAGCAGTTTTTTCAGAAAGGGCAGCTCAGCAAAGGACTGCTCCACAGGTCCCGGCGCTTCATAGAGAATAAACTCATGTAAATTTTCCCATATATCTTTTCCGGTCCTTTTACGGATATAGACCTGTTGATCATACTCAACAAGAAAATAATACAACCACCGGTCTTTTTTCACCAGGCTTTTTTCTTTCACCGGCAGGTCTTTTACAAAGCCATGACGGAAGGCCTGGCAATCGGGTTGCTGTACACATTCGGGGCAGAGCGGGTTCTGGGGTTTGCAGATGACAGCGCCAAAATCCATGATGGCCTGGTTATATACAGCGGGCTGGTCTGTAGCCAGCAGGGATTGCGCCAGCTGCTGGTACAACTTCTTTCCTTCAGTGGTATCAATGGGTGTGGAAATGCCGAAATAACGGGCCAGTACGCGTTGTACGTTGCCATCTACTACTGCCTGTGGTTCATTAAAGGCAAAAGAGGAAATAGCGGCGGCGGTATAGGGTCCAATGCCTTTGAGCTGTTTGATGTCCTCATAGGTAGATGGGAATACGCCATTCAGTTCTGCGGATACTTTACGTGCTGTTGCCAGCAGATTCTTGCACCGGGAGTAATAGCCCAGTCCTTCCCAGCATTTGAAGACCTTTTCATCAGACGCATCGGCGAGGTCATGGATAGTGGGGAATTCCCGGATAAATTTTTCATAATAAGCAAGGCCCTGTTCCACCCTTGTCTGCTGCAGGATGATCTCGCTGAGCCAGATGCGGTAAGGATCTTTCTCTCCTTTCCAGGGCATGGCGCGGGTATTCTTTTTCTTATTCCATTGGAGTAAGAGACGGGTAAAATCAGGTTTCATCGGGGCAACAATTTAGGCATAATACGGTTTATCCGCTCATGTATGGACCAATCCGGGACAGCAACATCAAAATTTTAGGAGGGCTAAAGTTTCAATTAACCTATTGATAATGAAGCAGGTAAGAAGGCCTAAGGGGGAGGGGGCTTTCAAAATTCATTATCAATTGTTTAGACTTTTCTTGCAAATATGCAAATTAACATTTAATTTGAGTAAAGAATTGATTTTGTGCGGATTGGCCCCATTGGGTGTCAATAGCCTATAAACATTTTGAAAACCTGTTAAAAATTCATCGACATGAGAAAGGCAGACCTCGTTAACCAAATATCTGAAAAAACAGGTATTCCGAAGGTTGATGTTCTGGTTACGCTGGAAACCATGTTCAAGGAAGTGAAAGATACCTTGTCCCAGGGAGAAAACATTTACATCCGTGGTTTTGGCAGCTTTATCACCAAGAAGAGAGCGGCTAAGATCGGAAGGAACATCAAGAAGAATATCGCCGTTCACATCCCTGAACATTACATTCCTGCGTTCAAACCTGCCAAAGAGTTCGTGGCAGAAGTTAAAAAATTACAATCCGTTAAGGCAGATCAGCCAAACCCGGACGATGAGATGTAACTTTGCGGCTTAAACATTGAAAGGTGAAAAAGCAGCAGATCGTCCTCATTGGCAGTGGAGTAGTGCTCCTGTGCCTGATTTACTTTTTTGGCAGAACAGTTCCCCCTAAGAAACAAACTGATCCGGTAACAGCAGCAGCTGCTGATTCTACGGCTATTTCCATAGACCAGATACTGGCCGCATCCCGTCAGCAGCTCACTCCCTCCCAGCAGGAATATATCAGCCGGCTGGAAGCAGGTGTGGTACGCGGTGACGTCAAGGACCAGCAAATACGGGTATATCGCCAGCTTGCCGCCTTCTGGCGGGATTCGGCGCATGCACTCCTTCCTTTCGGATATTATTCGGCCGAAGCAGCCAAATTGGAAAATTCCCCAAAAAATCTCACCTTTGCTGCCCAATTCTTTTTAGACGGTGTCCGCCGACAAGGCGAGCCAGCTATTACGCATTGGATGGCCTTACAGGCTAAAGAGTTGTTTGAGAAAGCGTTACAATTGGATCCGGGGAATGATTCCCTTAAGGTAGGCCTGGGTAGTGTATACCTTTTCGGCAATATCAGCACCAACCCGATGGAAGGTATTTCGCTGATCCGGGAAGTGGCAGACCGTGATCCGGAAAATATGTACGCACAGTTCATGCTTGGACTGGGTGGTATTTACTCCGGACAATTGGATAAAGCGGCTGAGCGTTTAGAAACGGTAGTCGCCCATCAACCGGATAACTTGGAAGCGATACTGATGCTGGCGGATCTGTATGAACGGAAGAAAGACAATGCCAAAGCCATCAGGTGGTACCAGGCAGGAAAGAAAAAGATCAGCAACCCGGCTATTGTCCAGGAAATTGATCAACGCATCAACAACCTGAAAAAATAGGTCAATATATTCTTTAACAATAAATTCATCAGTGTATTATGCCCTGTGGTAAAAAAAGAAAACGTCATAAGATTGCTACGCATAAGCGTAAAAAAAGACTGAGAAAGAACCGTCATAAGAAGAAAAATCGCTAAGAGTTTTCTCTTCTTGCCACGGGCCGGCTCACACCGGCCTTTTCTTCCCTTTTTTGGCTGAAATATATTATTTGTCAGTTATTACCAGATTGCTCCCCGAATGATCTCTGCCAAGTAATGCCGCTTCAGCACCCTTCCTTGTAGTGATGATTGGTAAGACGGTAAAAGTTGATACGCTTGAATAAGGAATTAATAATCAATGTTGCGCCTCAAGGGGTTGAGATAGCCCTTTTAGAGGACAAGAAGCTGGTGGAACTACATCATGAAAAAGCTGATGGGAGTTTCGCAGTGGGAGATCTATACCTCGGCAAGGTAAAAAAGCTCATACCCGGACTCAACGCCGCTTTTGTGGACGTTGGCTTCGAGAAGGATGCTTTTCTACATTATACCGATCTTAGTCCGTACGCCCGTTCGTTGCTCAAATTCACACAGATGGCGATCAACGACAACAGCGAACAGGGCTTTGATTTCGGTAATTTCCAGGTAGAGCCGGAGATCATCAAAACCGGTAAGATCAATGAGGTACTGAGCGGAAAACCTAACATTCTCGTTCAGATCCTCAAAGAACCCATTGCCGCCAAAGGCCCCCGCCTCAGTTGCGAGATCTCGCTGCCGGGCCGCTTCGTAGTGATCACTCCCTTCAATGATATCGTTGCTGTATCCCGCAAGATACATTCGGCCGATGAACGGAAACGCCTCCAGAAAATAGTGGAAGCCATCAAGCCAAAGAATTTTGGCGTGATAGTCCGTACCGCCGCAGAAGGAAAGAACACTGCAGAGCTGCACGAAGACCTTTCCATGCTGGTGGAAACCTGGAAAACGATCCACCAGAACCTGAAAGGCTCCGTAGCGCCGGCCAAGATCCTCAGCGAGCAGACAAAGACCACCAGCATGCTTCGCGATCTGCTGAACGAAGACTTCAACAAGATCGTAGTCAATGACAGGAATATCTTTAATGATACCCGCAATTATATCCAGCGCATTGCGCCGGAAAAATCCGAGATCGTTTCCTATTACAACAATGGCCTGCCCATCTTTGACCAGTTTGGCATCACCAAACAGGTAAAAGCTGCTTTCGGCAAAACGGTCAACCTGCCCAGCGGCGCCTATCTCATTATTGAGCATACGGAAGCCCTGCATGTAATAGACGTGAACAGCGGATATAAAAGCGTGGGCAATAACCAGGAATTGAACGCCCTGGAAACAAACCTCGAAGCAGCAGCGGAAATAGCACGCCAGTTAAGACTGCGTGACCTGGGCGGTATTATTGTAGTAGACTTCATTGATATGAAGCTGCCCGATAACAAACGCAAACTGCTGGAAGCAATGGAAGAATTCATGAAACCCGACAGGGCCAAACATGCTGTTCTCCCCATCTCCAAATTCGGCATCATGCAGATCACCCGCCAGCGCATGAAGCCCGAGGTCAATATCAATACACAGGAAGTTTGTCCCACCTGCGCCGGTACCGGTAAGATCTCCTCCACCCTCCTCCTTGAAGATGAGATTGAAAAGAACCTCAGTTATCTCATCACTCACCAGCACAAAGACCTTACACTGGTTGTGCATCCCATCATGGAAGCTTTCCTTACCAAAGGACGCTTCTTTAATTCCATCCAGTGGAAATGGCGCTGGAAATATGGCCGCAAGGTCAGGGTTAATGGTAATACCAATTATCACCTTACGGAATTCCATTTCTTCGATAAACACGAAGAAGAGATCAAATTATAACAGGGCCGCCTGAACGGACCTGCATTGGTTATGTCATTAAAAAAGCTCCGGCAAATGCCGGAGCTTTTTCTTTATTCAGCCATTCTGTTACCAGTATATTTAATAACCATCGTTCTGCGTCAGCAGGGTATTGACCTTTCTTTCCCGGTCAGGAATAGGGAACACCAGTTTGGGAGAATCCCAGCTGGTGATGCCTGCAGCGCCTTCGGTGCGTTTAATATCCTGCAGGTTGAAGCCTTCCAGCGCCAGCTCCAGTTTACGCTCCAGGATAATATTATCCAGGGTCAGGTCTGCAATATCATAACCACCCAGGCCAACCCTTCCGCGGATGATGTTTACATCATCCACCGGTTCTGCACCAATGGCTGTTCCCTCACGGAAATTAGCTTCCGCGCGGGTCAGGTACATTTCAGCCAGCCGGATGATATGCACATTGCTGTACTGCATGGTGTATTTGTAGATATAGCCATCACCGTCATACATGTACTGACGTTCATCATCGGGTTCAAACAGGTCAAAGAAAGCAGGTTCTACAGTGATATCACCTCTATAATAATAAAATGTGAAAAAGTCATTGGTGCCTGCCGTATTGGTCACCTGGATGGCAAATACATCCTCCGTGGTATTGGTCATCACCTTGGCCTCATTGTCCGAGTCATAAGGGAACACATCATCATAATAAGTAGGCTCCAGGGTCCACACATCGGAGCTGATCACCTTGTCGGCCGCTTCAGCTGCATTGGGATAATCTCCTTTCTGGAGGTATACCCTGGCCAGCATAGCCGAAGCCACTTCACTGCTGGCAAAGAAATCAGTGTATTTGCGGTGGCCGCCCAGCAGAGACTCTGCATCCAGGAGATCCTGGATCACCTGTGCATACACTTCAGCAACTTTGGCGCGTGCTTTTTTATTTTCTTCTGTCAACGGTATTTTGGTGGGCGTGAGGATAATAGGCACACCATCATTGACTGTGGGATTTCCCTGGTTCCAGGGTTTGGCAAAGAGCCGTACCAGGTCAAAGTAAACAGTACCGCGGATAAACTTGGCTTCACCTTCCACTTTATCCCGGCGATCCTCCACCACCAGGTTCAGGTTGGCCAGTACCGTATTGCAATCATTGATCACTTTATAGGCTGACATCCACATATTAGCTACCTGGGCATTATTCACAGTGATATTATGGTTGTACACCTGACCATAGGTCTGGAAAGTACCCCACCAGGCCACTTCATTGCCTGCGGCCATCAGTTCACTCAATATATACATGCTGCCGCCGTACAGGTCGGCATCACCCATATCAGAATAAGCTCCTACCAGCAGGGCCTCAACGTCCGCGCTGGTCTTCAACGCATCCTCTTCACGGATGCTGTTGACCGGATCTATATCAAGTCTTTTTTCACAACCTGTGATCCCTGTTAAGAGGGACAAGGCCAGGAGGGATTGGAATATTTTATTTTTCATACTTTTCTTGCTTGGGATTGTTAAAGACCTACGTTGATACCGAAAATGATTGCCCTCACCTGCGGTGCAGAGTAGAAATCGTTGCCCTGGTTGATATTGCTGGCCATGAAGTCAGCATTTACTTCAGGATCCCATCCGGTATAGTTAGTGATAGTGAATAGGTTCTGTCCTCTTACATAGAAACGGGCCCTGTCCAGGTGCAGTTTTTTCAATACTACAGGCGGCAGGTTAACGCCCAGCGTAACAGCTTTTACACGCAGGTAGGAACCTTCAGAGATATACCTGCTGGAAGGATCAATACCGTTACCCATACCCAGTCTTGCCTGGGGCACCATGGTAATATCACCAGGCTTCTGCCAGGCGGCCAGCTGATCAACTGTCTGGTTGTCGTATCCATTGCTGCCGGAAGCAGACATGTATACACCACCGGCTTTGTAGATATCGTTGCCATATACACCCTGCAGGAAAACTTCCAGGTCAAGACTTTTGTAAGTGAAAGTATTCCGCATACCATAGATGAAATCCGGATTGGGATTACCAATCACAACTTCCTGTGCCTGGTTGTAATTATTGGTGGTGCCCCTGTCCAGGGTACCATCAGCCTTGCGGGTGTTCAGCACAAAGAGGGCATCCCCATTGGCAGGATCAGCACCGGCAAATTCCCTGGCTACAAATACTCCCAGCGCTTCTCCTTCCCTGGCCCTGTTCTCATTGCCAAGGCCCAGCTCTGTACCCTGCAGGTCAGTGATCTTATTCCTGTTGAGACCAAAGTTGATATTGGTGGTCCAGCGGAAATCACGGGCAACGATATTGTCGGAGTTAATAGAGAATTCGATCCCTTTATTTTCCAGCTTGCCGATGTTCCGCAGCTGTGCAGAAAAACCGCTGGTGCCGGGCACTTCCATGTTCAGCAGCAGGTCGGTGGTTTTACGGGTATACACATCTACTTCAGCAGACAGGCGGTTGTTGAAGAAAGCGATCTCAATACCGATATCGGCACTGGCCGTTGTTTCCCATTTAAGATCAGGATTGGCCAGCTGTGTAGGATGCTGTCCGGGAATACCACCGTAGGCTACAGCGCCATACAGGCCGAGGGGACCAAAGTTGCCGATCTCAGCGTTACCGGTGATGCCATAGCTGGCTTTCAGTTTCAGGAAGCTGATAGTGGCGGAGCTTTTCAGGAAATTTTCTTCGGAAAGGATCCAGCCCGCAGATACTGCCGGGAAGAAACCCCAGCGGTTGTCCTCACCAAAACGGGAAGAAGCATCCATACGGCCGCTCACTGCCAGCAGGTATTTATCCTTGAGCTTGTAGCTGGCGCGGGCAAAATACGAGAGGAAACTGAACCTTGTTTCCGCAGAGGTAGCGCCGGAAATGGTGGAAGCAGCCGTCAGCTTGCGGTAAGCCTCGGAAGGCATGGACTCAGCAGTACCGCTATTGGTCAGCGTCCGCTGTTCCTGGAAGCTCATACCGCCAGTAATATCCAGGTCATGCTGATCATTGAACTGGGAAACATAGCGGAAGAAGTTATTGGTAGTTACGTTGAGGATCTGGTCATTGCTGGTAAAGCCACCACCTCTTGGGTATTGGTTATTCCGTACAGTGACGGGGCCATAGTAAGCATCTTCACTCTGGTTCAGCTGATCCAGACCAAACTCGGTCCTGAAGGTCAGGCCTTTTGCCAGTTGCAGCTGTCCATAGAGGTTACCCAGAGATCTGTTCACCAGGGTAGTGTAGGAAGCTCCGTCTACACTTAGCAGCGGGTTATAATATAAGGGGTAATTGGAATTGGGAGAACCGCCATTGGCAGGATCATAGGCGCCGCTGGGCTTGCCCGAGCGGGGATCAATGACCGGTGTAATGGGCGAAAGGGCTACGATCTGCAGCGGCGTGGCAAAGCCGTTGTCATTGGTGATACGGCCGTTCTGCGTACGGGCAAAGCTAAGGTTGGCGCCGATGGATAACCAGTTGTTGACTTTATGATCAAGGTTGATCCTGCCGTTGTAACGCCTGAAAGAGTTACGCACCAGGATCCCTTTCTGATCCAGCAGCTGGCCACCCATGTAAAAAGTTGTTTTATCATTACCACCGGAGATGCCCAGGTCCAGCTGCGTGATGGGTGCATACTGGAATACTTCATCCTGCCAGTCCGTATTTACTTTGTAGGTCTTCCAGTCATCATTGCCGGCAGAGTAGCGGGTCATACGACCTTCAATAGTGGGATTAAAAGCTTCCAGTGCCTCCTGGAGGTCGCTGAAGCCATCAGGGTTACCGTTATTAAACCGGTATTCACCACGACCTCTTGCAGCCTGAAACATGTACTTCACATACTGCTCAGCATTCATGAAGTCCATTTTGCGCGTGGGCTGCTGGTCGCCGGTGAAAAAACCCAGCTCAACCTTCGACTTCCCTGCTTTACCGCGTTTGGTAGTGATCAGCACTACACCATTGGAACCACGGGAACCATAGATGGCTGCAGAGGAGGCATCTTTCAATATCTCGATGGATTCAATATCGTTCATGTTGAGATCAGAGAGCGGGTTGGTAGCGGCCCCGTTGCCGGAAAGATCAGTAGTGATAACAGGGATGCCATCCACCACATACAGCGGCTCATTACCTGCAGTCACTGAAGAAGATCCTCTCACACGGATCTTGATAGCCTGTCCCAGTTTACCGTTCTGCTGTTCTACAAAAACACCTGCAGCACGGCCCTGGATGGCGCTTTCAAAGCTGGTGACCGGGGTGTTGGCCAATTCTTTTGAGCTTACTTTGGCTACCGAGCCGGTTACATCCCGCTTGGATTTGGTGCCATACCCCACCACCACTACTTCTGAAAGAGATTTCTCTCCCGGTATGAGGGAAACATTCATCTGGTTACTGATGGCCTGTTCCAGGTCATCGAAACCAACATAACTGAATACAAGTGTAGTAGCGCTTGCCGGAACATTGATGCGGAATGAGCCATCCGGCTCAGTTAAGGCAGTGACGGAGGCGCCTTTAACTTTTACAGTAACTTTTGGTAAGGGAGTACCATCCCGGGAGTCAGTTACATTTCCACTGACCTCCCTTGTTTGGGCGGAAACCGCTACCCAGCAGAAGAGCAGAAACCCGGTCAGCAGGCCATGAAGTTTTCTCATGCGAGTGTTAGTTTTGATTAACTTAAGTGTTGAGTACGTGTTTCTAATTTAAGGTATTATTAACACATCTTTAAAGATTGAGACAAATTCTTTTCTTGATTTCCTGCATCGAAGTTGTCCTGATGTATTTTTTGCCCGCTGAAGCAACAAATTATCACGCTGAAGTTTCCTGTAAAAAATGATGGCAAAACAACGAGCCTGGGGGGAAATTAAAAACTCCGGTGGTTAGCCGGAGTTTTTTGCAGTTTGGTTTTGAGCAAGAGTATCCCTAATTCGGGCGGCAGCTACAGACAGACATCTGCCTCTTTTTTCATACACTATAGTAAGCAATCGTAAAAGCAGCAGTTGGTATTGATTACGGCCCCTCCGCTGAGTGCCGTTAACTAATTGAAAATTAACGGAAGCTTAACGGGCGTTTACAAGAGACAAAAGAGCCGCGCAGGTTGCTGCACGGCTCAGGCATCTTTTTGGATATTTTTTTAATTGGCCTTTAATCCCTGCTCCGGGAGGCGCCCATAAATATAAATATATACTGTACCAAAGTGGCTATTGAAGCCAGGGCCGCTACCAGGTAGGTCATGGCCGCCCATTTCAGGGCATCCTTAGCTTTGGGATATTCAGTAGGGCTGGTTACATTGGAATGGCCCAGCCAGGCCAGCGCCCTACGGCTGGCGTCAAACTCAACCGGCAGCGTAACCACTGAAAATAAAGTAGTTAGACCAAAAAGTACAATCCCACCCAGCAATAATTGGGGGAAGGCGTTTACCATTATAATACCTGCCAGCAGGATCCATTGCACAATGCCGGAGCTGAACTGTACCACGGGCACCAGCTTACTCCGCATATTCAGCCAGCGATAGGAGGTGGCATGCTGTACTGCGTGCCCGCACTCATGGGCCGCCACCGCCGCAGCCGCTACGGAATAGCCGCTGAACACATCCGGGCTGAGATTCACGGTTTTAGTGGCCGGATTGTAGTGATCACTTAAAAAACCGTCAACAGATACAACTTTTACATCA
Source organism: Candidatus Pseudobacter hemicellulosilyticus (assembly GCA_029202545.1). Classification (GTDB taxonomy): domain Bacteria; phylum Bacteroidota; class Bacteroidia; order Chitinophagales; family Chitinophagaceae; genus Pseudobacter; species Pseudobacter hemicellulosilyticus. The sequence continues at coordinate 1,745,668 of CP119311.1, read as the reverse complement.
TATATGCCATTATCCCGAAGCATTTTTTGGGCCACTTCCTGACCGGTCAGATGCGAGGCCAGCGGTACTTTGCTATAGGTCTTGAATTTACTTTTCAGTACCCAGGAAACCAGCATACTGATCCCCAAAAACAGCAAAGAAACAAACATGATCGATGGTGTCATTTTTTACCTGTTTTTTGTTTTTATAACAAGGAAATATCAAAAGAGTTACCAAATTTTTTTTCGCAAATTTTGACAAATTTCAAGGCCAAAAATGACCAGTTTTGTCACCTTGTGCAGCCCATAAAAATATTCTATGACATTTTATCACATTAGGGTCGACTTATATTGCAAATTTAAATTAAATAATTGATAATCACGTTATTAAATAGCTCCTGGCGTAGGTCTATAATTTATTCACACAGGCAAAAAATAATTTTGTTATGTGGTGCGAATTTGTAATTTAGTGCAAGAATTTAATGGGTTAGTAAGTAAGGGGTCAACAGCAATGTTGGCCCTTTTACTTTTGTAAAATAACTGCTACCAACACTTCTTTTTTTCTATCCTTTTTTGGGCTGTTTTTTGCATTTTTAACGTGCCTTCTTCTCCTCTTTATTTTCTTATCGCAACACAAAAAAATTGTTTCGTGGCTGGTATTTTTTTCACCAAATTTTTCCTTTTTTTCCACATCGGTTTTCATCTACAAAAAACAAAAATGGAAGGCCGCGGATTTTTTACCGATCCATTCTCCCGGAACTATCATTTGTCAAACACGGACATCTCATAGCAGGTAATTTTACGATCCGTTATCCGTTTTTTAACCCTCCCCGATCTTGCCCGGGGATTTTTTTCAGTTGTCCCTCCGTTCACTCCGATCTTCCGTATCTGATCATTCCGTTACCTTTATCGCATGAGTAAAGTTAAGACCGCCTTCTTTTGTTCAAACTGTGGTTATGAAAGCGCCAAATGGATCGGTAAATGTCCTTCCTGCGGTAACTGGAATACGTTTGTAGAGGAAGTGATCCACAAGGATGCTTCAGCCAAAGAGAATAGCTGGTCTTCCTATAATGACAAAAACAAGACCAGCAAAACAGTACCCCTTCATGCCATCACCAGCATAGAGCAGGATCGCATCATCACCGGAGATGCAGAGCTGAACAGGGTTTTAGGCGGCGGCATTGTTCCGGGCAGCCTTGTTCTGGTAGCCGGAGAACCGGGTATCGGTAAGTCCACACTGTTCCTGCAGAATGCCCTGCAGCTGCAAAATGTTACCACGCTTTATATCAGCGGAGAAGAAAGTGAGCAGCAGATCAAACTGCGTGCCGACCGGTTGAAGATCCGTAATGAACAGTTCTATTTACTGACCGAGACTTCTACGCAAACCATTTTCCAGGAGATAAAAAAGTTACGTCCGCAACTGGTGATCGTTGATTCAATTCAAACTATCCAGTCGCCCTATATTGATTCCTCCCCCGGCAGCGTGTCGCAGATCCGGGAATCTACCGCAGAGTTCCAACGCTTTGCCAAAGAGACCAACACGCCGGTATTCCTGATTGGTCATATTACCAAAGACGGAAGCATTGCCGGTCCCAAGATCCTGGAACATATTGTGGATACAGTGTTACAATTTGAGGGCGACCGTCATTACGCTTACCGCATTTTACGGACGCTGAAAAACCGCTTTGGCGGAACTGCCGAACTGGGCATTTATGAAATGAACAGTGAAGGCATGCGCGGCGTCAATAATCCCAGCGATATTCTCATCACCCAGAAGGAGGAACAGCTCAGCGGGATTGCCATTGCCGCCACCATTGAAGGTATGCGCCCCCTCCTGATAGAGGTCCAGGCCCTGGTGACCCAATCTGTGTACGGAACACCCCAAAGGACCGTTTCCGGGTTCGACCTGAGGCGTCTGCAGCTGCTGCTGGCCGTCCTGGAAAAGCGCGGCGGCTTCCATTTTGGGGTCAAGGACGTTTTTCTCAATATCGCCGGCGGCCTTAAAGTGGAAGATCCCAGCATTGACCTGGCCGTACTCAGCGCCCTGCTAAGCTCTTACGAGGATGTGGCCCTGCCCACCAATATCTGTTTTGCGGGCGAAGTAGGCCTCAGCGGGGAGATCAGGGCAGTGAACCGGATAGAACAGCGGGTGGCCGAGGCAGAAAAGCTTGGTTTTGAGAAGATTGTGGTCTCCAAGTACAATCAGAAAGGCCTTGGCAAGCAGAAATTCAATATAGAAGTGATCACCATGGGCCGGATTGAAGAGGTATATAAATATCTTTTTTAATTTAGTCCTCTCTACCAATAATACGGCCACCAGAAGGCCGGCGCCCGGGCATCCTGACACAGTTAAACCTTTCACTCATGCTCCGGCATGCCCACCAGTCATTGGTCCATCTTTTCTTTCCCCGGCTTTGTGCCGGCTGCAGTGCTGAACTGGCCGGCCGGCAACCCCTGCTTTGCCTGTCCTGCATGGATCAGCTACCGCTGGCCCGGTTCCATCACTATCCCGGCAACCCGGCCGAACAGCTGCTGCATGGCCGCCTCCCCCTGCTCAGCGCCATGAGTTATCTCTTTTTTACCAAAAATTCCCTGGGCCAGCGCCTGCTGCACCAGCTCAAATACCAGGGCCGGCGGGAAATAGCAAAGTATTTCGGGGCCAGTATGGGGGCTGCCCTCCAGGAGTCAGGCCGCTTTGCGGGTATTGACGCCCTTATCCCGCTGCCACTGCATGCCGCCCGCCAGCGCCAGAGGGGGTTTAACCAGGCTGCCCTGCTGGGACAATTTATTGCCAGCCAGCTGCAGGTGCCTATGCTGCCTGACATTATCAGCAGGATTTCCGGGAGCAGTTCCCAGACCAGGATGAAACGGATGGACAGGGGACAACAGATGCAGGGCCGGTTCCGGCTGGACAATCCCGCTGCGGTTTCCGGCTGCCATCTGTTATTGGTAGATGATGTGCTGACCACGGGGGCCACCCTGGAAGCCTGCGGGCAGGAACTGCTCAAAGCCCCGGGCGTGCGGCTCAGCATCGCCACCCTGGCCTTTGCCGCCCGCTGAGATCTTTTGTTCTTATTTCGCGAAGCGCTGCTTATTTTTGGCTTCCATGAAACGCCCATGTAAAATTTTCACACTGAGGGATGTAAAAGCGTTCCATCCGACCACCATAAACGCAGTGAAGCTGCAAAAAAAAATCTACGGATGAAACATATCCTGGTTTTAGTACTACTGGCCGGCTGTATCCTGCCTTCCTGCAGGAAGCAATCCTTTATTACCGGCAATGCCGGCCTCGGGACCTCAGCAGATACCCTGCACTTTGATACCGTATTTACTACAATTGGTTCTGTAACACAGGTATTCAAGATCCTTAACCAGAATGAGCAGAAGTTACGTCTCCGCCAGGTATCACTGGGTGGAGGCAACAGTTCATTTTTCCGGATCAATGTGGATGGACTTACCGGCCCCGCCGTGAACAACCTGGAAATGGAAGCCAACGACAGCCTGTATGTTTTTGTGTCCGTCCGGATAGATCCTTCTTCCGCCAACCTGCCCTTCGTGATCCGTGATAGTATCCATATCCAGTACAATGAACAGGAACAGTGGGTACAACTGGAAGCCTGGGGACAGAACGCACATTTCCTCCGCAAGCCCGTGATCAGCCAGGACCAGACCTGGACCAGCACACTCCCCTACGTGATCCTGGGCGCATTGCAGGTAGACACCGGCGTTACCCTCAGCATTCAGAAAGGCGCCCGCATCTATGCACATGCAGATGCACCCTTTATTGTGGATGGCACACTGCTGGTTCAGGGAGAGGCCGGCGAAGGCAACCAGGTGAGTTTCCTGAGCGACAGACTGGACGAACCCTATCGCGATTTTCCTGCCGGCTGGCCCGGACTGGTATTCCGCGGGTCTTCACAGGACAACCTGCTTCGGTTCGCCCATATAAAAAATGCGTACCAGGGAATTGCAGCAGAGCATCCTTCCATCAGCATGAACCCCCGGGTCAAATTGGAGCAGTGTATCATTGACAACTGTTATGATGCCGGCATCCTCGGCATCAATACCGTGATTGAAGCCACCAACTGCCTGATCAGTAATTGTGGTAAGAATATCCAGCTGGTCTTTGGCGGTCATTATGTTTTCAATCATTGTACGGTGGCAGCCTATAGTAATGCTTATATCCAGCATAAAGAGCCCGTACTGTTTGCCGGTGATTATTTGCGCCAGGGCAATGGCGTGTATACCGCTGATCTCAACGCCTTCTTCAGCAACTGTATCTTCTGGGGCGATAATGGCACCGTGGATAATGAGGTCATGACCCAGAAAGAAGGCAATGGCGCATTCAACGTAGTCTTTGACAACTGCCTCTGGAAAGTAAAGACCGTACCCGCCAACACGGTGGTCAATAATACTATTGTCAATATTGCCCCTGCTTTTGACAGCATCGACAACCAGCAACGCTATTATAATTTCCGGCTGAAAGAAGGATCTGAAGGGATCGATAAAGGCGCCGCCTCCGGCGCAGGGATTGATCTTGACGGACTGCCCCGCCCGGTGGGCCTTCCGGATATTGGCTGTTATGAAAAGCAATAACCGTCCGCCCTATTAATTTTTCCGGCCAGGGAACTATTTTAATATGATCTTTGTAATATTCCTCATTTACCTAAAAATCGAATACTATGATACGGCTGCTTCTATTAACGGCGCTGCTCTTCGCCAAGCCTTCGATATATGATTTCCGGGTGCCTTCCCTGGATGGCGGCACCATTAATTTCTCTGATTACAAAGGCAAAAAGATCCTGATCGTCAATACAGCTTCCAAATGCGGCTTCACCAAACAATATGCAGAACTGCAGGAACTGTATACCCAGTACAAGGATAAACTGGTGATCATTGGCTTTCCCGCCAACAACTTCAACCAGCAGGAGCCGGGCAGTAATGAAGACATCAAAGCTTTCTGCCAGCAGAACTATGGCGTCAGCTTTCCTATGGCGGAAAAGATCTCGGTGAAAGGGGAGGATATGCACCCCCTGTATAAATACCTCACTGCCGAAGCCAAAAAGCTCCAGATCGACGATCCCGTAAAATGGAATTTCACCAAATTCCTGATCGATGAAAAAGGCAAACTGGTAACCGTATTTCCCAGCAAAGTGAAACCGACAGACCCCGAGATCACCCAATACCTGAATTAATGGCATTTAAGAAAGTTATCGGCCAGGATGCTACCAAACAGCACCTGGCGGAAATGGTATACCAGAACCGGCTCAGTCATGCCCTGCTGTTCCTGGGCAAGGAAGGCAGCGGCGCCCTGCCCATGGCCATGGCCTTTGCACAATACGTGGTTTGTGAAAAAGCGAACGGCCGGCAACAGGCAGCTGCCGGTCCCTCCCTGTTTGGCGAGGCGCCTGAACCCGCCACCCCGGAATTCAGGAATGAGGCCTGCGGCGAATGCCCTTCCTGCGGGAAAGCCAGCCAGCTGATACACCCCGATATTCATTTCGCCTACCCGGTTATTCCCCGGAAACCCGGGGATAAGCCCCTCAGTACGGACTATATCCAGGAATGGCGGGAATTTGTAGGACAGTATCCTTATGGGAATGTGTACGACTGGCTGCAGTTCATAGGGGCCGAGAATAAACAGGGCAATATCACCGCTCATGAGTGTAATGATATTATCCGCAAGCTGAACCTGAAAAGTTTTGAGAGCGGATTCAAGATACTGGTGCTCTGGATGCCTGAATACCTGGGAAATGAAGGCAATAAGCTGCTCAAACTGATTGAGGAGCCACCGCCCGATACCCTGTTTATCCTGGTAGCCGAGAATGAAGCCCAGATCTTGGCCACTATCTTATCCAGGACCCAGCTGGTCAGGATCCCGGCACTGACCACCGAAGAAGTCTATGAGGCCCTGATCAGCAGGGCTTCCCAATTGCCCGAGCAGGCCCGGCAGGTAGCCGGCATTGCTGAGGGCAATTACCGGGAGGCTTTACAGCTTCTGAGCCATGCGGGGGAAGACTGGCTGTCGCTGGTACGGGAATGGCTCAATGCCATCCTGAAGAATGGTCCCATTGCCCAGGTGAAATGGGTGGACGAGGCCAGTAAGCTGGGCCGGGAAAAGCAGAAGCAGTTCCTCCGGTATTTCAATCACCTGCTGGAACAGGCCATTCGTTTACAGGCAATTGGGCCGGAAGCGCTCTTCCTGCCGGATGCGGAAAGGGATTTTGCCCTTCGCCTGAACAAGATTGCCAATTATGCCCAGCAGGAGGCCATTATCCGGGAGCTGGATAATGCCGCCTATTATATAGAAAGAAATGCCAATGCGAAAATGCTCTTCCATGCCCTGACCATTAAGCTGTATCATATACTGGCGGGCAAGAAGGTGGTCAGCTTCAGCTGACCGGTGTTTTGGCTTTAAAGGCTTATATTTGTAAATCGGCCCATAGTGAAAACATGTAGTGAGGATTAAGTAGAAGGCCGCAATCAATTTTTACTCATCGTTCAATTGTATATATAGAATGGGATGCAGTTCATGCGGAACGGCAGCCGGCGGGAAAGTCGCGGGCTGCAAAAGTAACGGAGGATGCAGCACAGGCGGCTGTAACAGGATGAATGTCTACGATTGGCTGGTCAACCTGCCTATCAGCGATGAGAACAGCGTCTGTAAAGTGGTGGAAGTCAGCTTCAACCATGGCAGTCGTAAAGATTTCTTCCGTAATACCACCATACACCAGTTTGAGAAGGGAGATATGATCAGTGTGGAAGGCATCAGTGGATTTGATGTTGGGGAGATCAGTATGACCGGTGAAATGGTCCGGCTCCAGCTCAAGAAAAAGGGCCTGAACGAATACGATGCCGACCTGAAAAAAGTACTGCGCCGTGCCTCCGACAAGGACCTGGAGATCATGCAGCAGAACAAATCAAGGGAAAAAGACGCCCTGATCCTGTCACGCGCCATTGCCCGCCAGCTGAACCTCAATATGAAATTAAGTGAAGTGGAGATCCAGGCCGACGGCCGGAAAGCCACTTTCTTTTATATCGCAGACGACCGGGTGGATTTCCGGGAACTGATCAAGGTCTACGCCCGGGAGTTCAAGGTCAAGGTGGAAATGCGGCAGATCGGCGCCCGCCAGGAAGCCGCCAAAGTGGGCGGTGTAGGCAGCTGCGGCCGGGAACTGTGCTGCAGCACCTGGCTGACAGATTTTAAGTCGGTCAATACTACCGCAGCCCGTTACCAGAATCTCTCCATCAACCAGAGCAAGCTCAGCGGCCAGTGCGGTCGTCTGAAATGCTGTCTGAACTACGAGCTGGATACTTACCTGGACGCCCTCCAGCATTTTCCTGAGAATGCAGATACAATTCAGGTAGCCAAAGGCACTGCCAACCTGATCAAGAAAGATATTTTCAAGAACCTGATGTGGTATACGCTGCCAGACAGCAATAAACAATACCCCCTCACCATTGAGCGGGTCCGCAAGATCAAGCAGCTGAACAGCCAGGGCACTGTCCCTGAGGAACTGGAACCGGTAGATGTAACCACCCAGAAACCGAAAGAGGTAGAACCCGAATTTGTAGACGTGGTGGGCCAGATCAGCCTTCGTACCCTGGACAAAGCAGATAAAAAACGCCGTCACGCCCAAAAAGACCAGAAACAGCAGCGGCCTCAGGGTGGCGGACAGCAGCAGGGCGGTGGTCAGCGCGCTCAACAGGGCGGACAACAACAGCGCCCACAACAAGGTGGCGGCCAACGTGGACAGCAAGGTAGTGGTCAACAAGGTGGCAGTCAGCAAGGTGGTAGTCAGCAGGGCGGCGGACAGCAAAAAGGTGGTCAGCGCACTCAACAGGGCGGACAGCAACAGCAGCGGCCCCAGCAACGTTCACAGCAAGGCCAGGGTGGCCAGCAGGGCGGCGGCCAACAGGGTAGCGGCGGACAGCGCGCTCAGCAAAATGGCGGGCAGCAGGGTCAACAGGGTGGCGGCCAGCAAAAAGGTGGTCAACAGCAACAGCGGCCCCAGCAGCAACGCAGGGATAGCCGTCCCCAACAGCCAAAGGCCAATAACGAGGAGAAAAAAACGCCTCCCCCGCAGAACAACGCTTAACCAGTAATAAAGCCGGGATTCCGGCGCAACACTATAAAAGCAAAGTCCGCTGAAGATTCAGCGGACTTTGCTTTTATAGTATGATGGACAGTTTGCTTATTTCCAGCCGTCGCCATCCAGCATATTGCCGAGGCCGCCGAGGATACTGCCTTCTTCCTTACGTTTATACGTGCCATAGGCCAGGATGCGGCCAGCGAGCCGGCTAATGGGCAGGGTCTGGATCCATACCTTGCCAGGTCCACGCAGGGTGGCAAAGAAAAGGCCTTCCCCGCCAAACAGGGTGTTCTTGATACCGCCTACAAACTGGATATCGTAATCAATGGTCTGTGTATAAGCTACCAGACAACCGGTATCGATCTTCAGGAATTCGCCGGCCTGGAGTTCTTTTTCAAACACGTGACCACCGGCATGTACAAAGGCCATCCCGTCGCCCTCCAGTTTCTGCATGATAAAGCCTTCACCGCCAAACAGGCCGGTTCCCAGACGACGCTGGAATTCGATCCCCACACTCACGCCTTTGGCTGCACAGAGAAAAGCATCTTTTTGTGCAACTATCTTACCGCCCAGCTGCATCAGGTCCAGCGGAATGATCTTCCCGGGATAGGGAGAAGCAAAGCTGACACGTTTTTTGCCATGTCCTGTATTGGTGAAAGCAGTCATGAACAGGCTTTCACCGGTGAGCACCCGTTTACCGGCGGACATCAGTTTACCTAAAAAACCCTGCTGGGCTTTGGAGCCATCGCCAAAGATGGTCTCCATCTGGATGCCGTCATCCATCATCATAAAGGCGCCGCTTTCTGCAACGGCCGTTTCGGAAGGATCCAGTTCGATCTCCACATACTGCATTTCTTCTCCGAAGATGCGGTAGTCTATTTCGTGATTGGTTCTCATATATGTATTTTTTTAGTTGGCGGGTTTGACCCAGGATTGTTTTTCCCAGGTATAATCTACTTCAATGTCCAGGCTGCCATCCTTAAAGATCTTTAGGTTGACAGGATTCTCATTTTTATCGTACGTTGTCTTAAACTCATATTCATAGATCTGCTGTACTACTTCAACGCCAGTGTCCATGGTAATAAGAAAACAGGTTACTTTCAGCGGCCATTGCCTGTCATAATCAAAAAACTCCATGCCAACGGTCAGCCTGGGGAACAGGTGAATATTGTCATAGTCGCTGAACCATTGGATACCATGCGCCAGGTAGGCCTGGAATTCGCTGATCCTTGATGGGTGCTGCTCTTCCCGCCTGTATAACAGCGAGTCCCTGTCAGGATCACCGCTCAGGTAATGACGGATCCATTTTTCCAGGAGTACGCCTCCTTTTTCATTTCGCACCACTTCCTGCACCATACCCGGAACAGCCGGACCATTACTCAGGTAGGTCAGCTTCATAAGCTGCCGTTTTGCATCCAGCTCATAGCGCTTATTGACAACCTGGTAACCGAGGTATAACCAGCCGTCATTTTCAAATTCACCTTTCCAGCCAGTCCCTGCTTTAGTCCAGCTGAACCGCGCTTCATAGGAAGAGGACTGGGGTAGCGATACTGTTCCCTTTAAAGTCAGCGGCAGTCCGTCGCCATTGTATTCCAGCGTATGCTCTTCTGCCAAGACACCCATTTTACTCCATTGCACTCTTTTGAGCCGGCCTTTCAGATCGTAGGAATACCTGCGTTCATCATTTGGTACGCCATCAAGGGTATCACGGTATACAATGCATCCTTCAAGCGGGAGGTATTCATAGCCTGCGTTCCAGGTATAGTACATGCCGGCATTGGGACCGGAAACCCTTCGTTCTGCTTTTCGTGTTAACACCCACATGCCCTCATCGGGGTCAGGCTCCGGATCTTCTATTCCTTTCTGGCAGGAACCAAGGGCCAGTACAAACAGTAAGCCGCACATCAACAGGGGCAGGGCCATCAGCTTTTTACAGGAAACAGGATTCAGGTGTTGCATAAAGGACTAAAAGGTTAGGGTTGGGCCGTTGATTTTCCTAACCGTTACATCAGTAGTTGGAAGGCCGGAAATATTACGGGTCGTGCGGGAAAAACGCCGCACGACCCGAAAATAGTGTAATCGCAGGAGCTTTTTTAGAACCAGCTGCCTATAAAGGCTTCGTTTACGCGCTGCCCGGCCAGTTTGCGACGGCGGCGTCTCTTTTTAGCGCGATGCACGGCCATGGTCACCAATGCCATGGGTAGGAAGATAAAGGTGAGTGGCGGAATGCCCATGAAGGATACCCATTTGCCACCGTACATCTTCCGCATGGGCCTTTTCAGCCTTTCAGCAATCAGGTACATGCTGGGCACAATCACCAGGGTCATGAAAAAGGCTACCGTCAGACCAAAGATGATGGTCCAGGACAGCGGCTTCCAGAACACAGTGTTATCGCCCCCGAAGAAAATATTGGGTTTCAACTCCGCAAAGGCGCCTACGAAATCAATGTTGAACCCAACCGCCAGCGGGATCAGGCCAAGGATAGCCGCTACCGCTGTGAGCAGTACTGGGATGATCCTCGTTTTACCGGCCTGTATCACTGCCTCACGGGTTTTCAGCCCACGCATCCGCAACTCGTCGGCAAATTCTATCACGAGGATACCATTCTTCACCACAATACCCGCCAGGCCCACGATACCGATACCGGTCATGACCACAGACACTTCCATGCCTGTAATGCCAAAGCCCAGCAGCACACCGATCACACTGAAGACGATCTCGGTAAGGATGATGACCGACTTACTGATGGAGTTAAACTGGATCACCAGGATCAGCAGGATGAACAACAAGGCCACCACCATCGCCAGGCCAAGGAACTGGGCAGTTTCCTGCTGTTGCTCGCCTTCACCTGTTTGCCGTATAGTAACGCCATCGGGTTTCTTTTTGAAGTCATTTATATGCCGCAGCAGGTCCTGGTTCACAGCCGTAGGCGTGTACCCCTGCGATTCCAGCACGTTGGAGGCCAGGGTGATCACCCGCTTCTGGTTTTTCCGTTTCACACTACCCAGGGTACTGGTATAATCAATTTTCACCAGTGAGCTGATGGGTATACTCTTGAAATTACCGCTGGCCATATCGCGGAAGCTGATATTCATGTTCAGCAGGGCGCTGAGGTCTTTGCGCTGCAACTCCAGGTTGCGCAGCTGGATCTTGTATTCATCTTCCCCATCCTTGATCTTGGATACCTCGCGGCCGAAGAGCGCGGTCCGGATCTCCTGTCCGATCTGGGCGCTGGACACCCCTTCAATCATGGCCCGCTCACGGTCTACCGACAGCGTGATCTCCGGATTGGTGAGGTCAATATCCATCTTCAGTTCTTCCACGCCGGGCACCTGTATAGAGTCCAGGTAGTTTTTCAATTCCACTGCGGTCTTGGTAAGGTCGTCGAAATTCTCACTGGCCACTTCGATATTAATGGGCGGTTCAGTGGGAGGGCCGTTCTGCTCCTGGTCTACCGACAGTTCTGCACCCGGTATCCCTTTCACCACCTTCCGGATAGAATCCAGGTAGGGCCTGGTAGGTACTCCATGTCTTTTTTCAAACTCCACAAACGAGATCTGTATCCGGCCCAGTTCGGGACGGGTACTGCGGTCGCCACTCATGGGATCGCCGGCGCCTACAGCAATATTGGTGATCACACTTTCCACTATGGGATTCTCTTTCCCATTCTCCATGCCCAGCACGCGGTACACACGGCTTTCAAGGTTCCTGGTGATAGAATCCGTCAACTCCACCCTGGTGCCCACAGGCAGCTTGAGGTAAACGAATATCTGGTTGGGATCACCGCCGGGGAAGAACACTACCGGCACCTGTCTTGCGGCAAAAAAGAGAAAGGACAGGATCAGCAGCACAAAACTGGCCACCAGCATCCATACGGGCCTCCAGCCTTTGAGCGCCCAGCGCAGCAGGTTCTCATAGTGGCTCATGATCCAGGGCAGTACCCTGTTCTGGAAATTCCGGATGATACTATCCAGCACATAAATATTCAGGATGATCATCAGCAGGATAAAGATCACCAGGTTACCCAGGAAGGTAGTACCTGCCAGGTCAAGGAGGATGCCGCCGCCCAACGCGATCCAGAAAGCAGGTTTGCGGAAAATATCCGATTTTCTTTTCTTGCCTTCATGTTCAGGGTGGTTCATGAAGTCCACGGCAAATACCGGGTTCATGATAAAGGCCACTATCAGTGAGGCGCTAAGCGTAAAGATCAGCATTGCCGGCAGGTAGATCATGAACTTACCAATGATACCCGGCCAGAACAGTAGCGGGAAGAAGGGCGCCAGCGTGGTAAGGGTACCGGCCAGCACCGGCACAAACACTTCCCCGGCGGCCATCATGGCTGCCTTGTGCGCTGACAGCTTACCCTGCGACTGCACAAAGATCCGGTGGGTATTCTCAATCACCACAATGGCATCGTCCACAATAATTCCCAGACCGAAGAGCAGCGCGAACAATACAATGAAATTAAGCGTCACATGGCCCCCCACCACCAGGTCCGCCGCCGGCAGGAACATAAAGGCCACAAACATGCTCAGCGGTACTGACAACGCCACAAAGAAGGCATTGGTAACACCCATAAAGAACATGAGGATTATAAGTACCAGCAGAAAGCCGATCACAATGGTATTCACCAGCTCGTTGAAGGAAGTGCGGGTACTCTTGCTCTGGTCGCCGGTGATCACCACATCCAGGTTAGCGGGAAAATCGGAAGCCTTCATCTCATCAACCACCTTCTTCACATCATCCGAGGTTTCGATAAGGTTTTCACCGGCTCTCTTGATGATATTGAGGGTGATAACACTTTTGCCATTCAGGCGCGCATAACTTTCCGTTTCTTTGATGGTATCCCTGATCTCAGCAATATCCTTGAGATAGATGGCCGCGCCTTTTGAGTTGCGCACCACTACTTTTTCAATATCGAAAGAGGTTTTGAACTGGCCCTTCAGCTGCAGGTTACGCTGGGTAGTGCCTACATCCAGCTGGCCGCCGGAAATATCCATGTTTTCGCGGGCAACGGCACTGGCGATATCATCGAAAGTAACGCCGGCGCTCTGCATCCGGTAATTGTTCACATTGATCTGGAATTCGCGCTCGGGGGCGCCTACCAGGTCAACCCGGTTGATCTGCTTCAGTTCTTCGAGCCGGTCTTTCAGGTCGTCTGCATATTCTTTCAGCTTCACCACATCATAGTTGCCGCTCACGTTCACATACATGATGGGCTGATCGGAAAAGCTCACCTCCATGACGGAAGGCTCTTCGGTAAGATCAGTGGGCAGATCAGGCTTAGCCTTGTCCACGGCATCTTTCACTTTCTGCAGGGCCACATCAGTTTTCACATCCGTATCAAATTCCACCATGATGGCAGAATAATCCTGTACGGAAGTACTGGTGGTCTTATTGATCTTGGCGCCGGTGATGCCTTTGATCTGTTTCTCTATAGGTTGTGTTACCAGGTTCTCAATATCTTTAGGAGAGTTGCCCACATAGATGGTCTGTACATAAATGGTGGGGATCACGATATCAGGGAACTGCTCTTTGGGCAGCGTCACAAACTGGTAGACCCCGATCAGGCTCACGATCAGCATCATGAGATAAATGGAGGTCTTATTCTTTATACTCCAGGTAGTAGGCCCAAACTGCTTGAACTTCCCGGTTAAATTTTCTAAAACACTCATACGGTTATTTTAAGATTGTGTTGGCATTGGGCTGCAGCAGCCCATTGTTTACTGCACATCTGTAGTGATCGGCTGTCCTTCATACAGCCCCTGGAATCCTTCTGTGATCAGGGATTCACCAGCCTGCAGGCCGCTCCTGATCTCCAGTTTATCACCATAGAGCTCACCAACGGTAACAGTATTCTTTTTAGCCACCAGTTTGTTCCCTTCTTTCACGGCCACCATGACGAACTTGCCTTTCTCATCGCTTTGCAGGGTACTCACCGGGACGGTGATGGCCTGTGGCGTGGAATAGTCCTGGATCCTGACAATAGCCAGCTGGTTGGGACGAAGGTTCTTTGAAGCGGGGATCCTGGCTTCCACATAGAAAGAGCGGGTGGAAGGATCAATGATCTTGCCGGCCACGTTTACACGGGCGCGGAGCGTATCATTATTCAGTTCAGGCAGGCTGATGAGCAGGTTGCTGCCTACGCCAACTTTACCGAGATAATTTTCAGGAACATCGGCCACCACTTTCAGATCGCCTGTATTCACGATGCGGACGCCCAGGGTAGAAGCGCTGGCGGCGGCGAAGGTCTCACCCACGCGGATATTCACCATATCGGCCACACCGCTCATTTCTGCATATACGTTGGTCATATCCAGCTGATCATTCAGCAGGTCGATCTGTTTCTTCAGGTTGTCCACGTTATTCTTCGCCTGCAGCAGTTCTACTTCTGTACCGATCTGCTGGTCCCAGAGGTTCTTGCGGCGTTCGTAGAGGGTCTGGGCAAGGCTGAGCTGCACTTTGACCTGTTCTATCTGCTGGCGATTGACCACATCGTCCAGCTTCATGAGGAGCTGGCCCTTGCGGACAACGTCACCTTGTTTAACATAGAGGGCTTTCACCTGGCCACCGGCGCCACGGGGAGTGACGTAGGCCATGTTCTGTGCGTCAATACGACCTTTGAGGTCAATATAGTGGGTGAACTGGGCGGGCTGTACCGGCTGGATAGCCACCAGTTTGGTTTTTTCTATACGGACGGTGGTATCCAGCTTGCTGATCTCTTCTTCCAGTTGCGAGATCTCTTTGGCCTGGGCTTCCTGACCTGCTTTCAGTGATTCAAGCTTTTTTTTCTTCTCGGCCAGTTGGTCCTTCGGGCCGCAGGCGGCCAGAAAGAGGACCAGCATGGCGGCACTTATTCTGTATATCTTTTGCATCTGTTGGGATTTTTAATTTGAATGGCTATAAATGGTTAAAGGTGTACTCAGAGTTTACCGGTGGCTTTGAGGTAATCGATCCGGGCGATAACGGCATCATACAGGGAAGTATAATAATTGGTCTGCGCCGTCCGCATCTCAGTCTGCGCCGTGGTGATCTCCAGGTTGGACCCCAGGCCCTGCTCATATTTCAGCTTGGTCTGGTTATAGACATTTTCAGACAGGGTCATATTCCTGCGCTGGTAATCCATGGACACCAGCGCGCTGTTGATATTCCTGCGGGCGGTTTCCACTTCATTATCGATGGAGAGTTTCAGCTGCTCCATATTGTTCTTCGTTTGCTTCAATTCCAGCCGGGCTTTTTCTATGCGGGCATTCTTGGCCAGCCCTTCAAAGATGGGCACCGAGATCTTTACTCCTACCAGCGCCGTGGTGAACCATTCGCCATCCCGGTCAAAGAAATTGAACTCATTGCGCTGGGCCAGTTTGGCATAGTTACCGATCAGGGCTGCGGTGGGCAGCTTGCTGAGCTGGTAGCGGCGGACGTTAAAATCGCCCAGTTGTTCGGCATAGGTGAGCTGCTGGAATTCTTTGCGGTCGTTATAGCTGTAGGCGGTGTCCAGCAGGTTGGCCTTGATCTCCTCTTCCGACAGGGTATCTGTCAGGATCAGCTCCTCTTTTACCGGCATACCCATCAGCAGCTTCAGGCCGAAAAGGCCAACGGCCAGCTGGTTTTCCAGTTTGATATGTTCGGTGCGGAGGTTGGCGAGGGTGACATCCACCTTGTCCACGTCCAGTTTCTCGGCAAAGCCGTTCTGGAAGAGGGCGCGGGTATCATTGAGCAGTTTTTCCGAGCGGGCGATATTGGCGTCAATGGTTTCCATCTGCCGGCGGCCGATGACTACCTGGTAATAGATCTTGTGAATATTGGCCTTGACCTGCTCCTGCGTTACTTCCGCGGTGCTGCGGGCATAGCGTATAGAAGCTTCACGGGCCTGGAGACCGATGAAAACCTGGCCGTCAAACAGCAGTTGCTGGAGGCTGATGCCTGCGGTGGCAGTATACTTGGTGCCGAAAGGCGCCTGAATAAAGCCAAAATCGCCCGGCATCACTATGGGATTGCCGCTGCCATCTTTCACGCCTTCATCAATCAGCACCTGGTAGGTGGCCGGGCTGATAAAGTTGGGAAAGCTCTGTACAGGCACTTTGGGGTAATAGTTACCTTCCACACTGCCGCTGATGAGGGGCAGGGCGGAGGCGGTGATCTCTTTGTTGGTTTGTTCCTGGAGCAGGATACCGATCAGTGCGTTCTTTACCTGGGCACTGTTCTTCATGGCATAGTCCACGCTTTCACGAACGGACAGTTCATGCCGGTTGTTCTGCGCAATCGACCGGCCGGCAATGATTGCCAGCAGGAGGACCAGCACGGGTTTAGTTCGCCTTGCTACCTGGTAAGGTGTCATAGTGTTTCGCTTTTGTTCGTTCTTCTTTGTATTGGAGGATCAGTTGATGGCCTTTGAGGGAGGCCAGGCCAAATACATAATGCTCAAGGATACCAATGGTAACATCTGTGAGCTGGTATTTTTCGGAAGGGAAAAGGGTAATATTGAAAGGCATCATCATGGTCTCCAGGCGGAACCTGGAGAGGACATCCATGTCAATATCTGCACGGAACAGTCCTTCCCTGATGCCACGTTCCAGGTTGTTCCGGACAATCTCCAGCAGGAACTTGTGCTTGTGATCGGAGAGTTTCCGGAAGGCCTTGTCGTGGTACTTTTCCAGGTCATGGACTACTGTTGAATTCATGTTCCTGAACTGGGCCACAATGGTTTGCATGGTGAGAAAGATCTCGTGTACCGCATCATTGGCGCGGGTGCTGCACTGGCTGCAGTCGGCCCGCATACTGTCCAGTATGTTCTCTACCACGGCATCTACCAGCTCATTCTTATCGGAGAAATACTGGTAAATGGTCTTTTTGCTGATGCCGAGGCCGCTGGCGATCTCGTCCATACTGACGCTACGGATACCGTAACGCATGAACAGTTCATCCGCTTTGTGCCGGATGCGCACTCTGGCATTGGGTTCATTGGTACTCATACCCGGCAAAACTATGGAAACTTTCGTGGTAGCCAAAGTTTCCAGCGGTTTTTTCAGTATTTATTTTACTGAGGGACCACTAACTGTTGTTTGCAGGAAATAGCGTGGGTTTGTGTTACCGCTGGACAAGGGAGGGGCACTCAACGTTGCACAACAATCAGGCCCAATAGTTTACTTATTGGTAATTGCTAATGGTTTACGAGTTTTGCAGTACCGGTCCTGCAGCATAGGTTTTGAGCAGGCATACCGGCAGCGCTTAATTTGACAAAATTCATTGTTGCAACATGCATACAAGTAAGGTACTCAGAAAAATTTTTCAGTATTTTTTACAGGGCCTGATCATCCTGGCGCCTATCGCCATCACTGTTTACGCGGTGACCGCCCTGTTCAATTTTATAGATGGCATCCTCCCGGGGCTGGTACAGCGGGTATTCCCGCACCTGCTGGCTACAGACAAGGAGGGCCGGACCATTGAGATCCCGGGTCTTGGTTTTATCCTGGTGCTCCTGGTTGTGGTCTTTGTGGGTTATATCTCTTCTTCGTTTATAGTAGGGAAACTGGTAGAACTGCTGGACAATATCCTGGAGCGTACACCGGGAATTAAGCTCATCTATACTACTATCAAAGATTTTTTTGAAGCCTTTGCGGGTGATAAGCGCAAGTTCGACAAGGCCGTACTGGTCAGTGTGGAAAGCACAGATGTTTGGCAGATCGGCTTTATCACCCATGAGGAACTGCATGAATTTGGCCTGCAGGAATTTGTGGCTGTTTATGTACCGCAGTCCTATGCGCTGACCGGCCGTCTCTATTTTGTGAAGCGCGACCGCGTAAGGCTGGTGACCGATATCAGCTCTTCAGAAGCCATGAAATTCGCCATCTCCGGTGGTGTCACCCATCTGGAAGAGGAAGAACACCATCATTCTCACGGGAAAAATCCCAATAAAACACGGGAGAAATAGGGCTTGCTTTTTTAGGTACACAAGAGTAGCTTTTTTATTTTTGGGAACCCGCATCACTTTATTGTATACCCGAAAATAGGATTGTTATGTCTTTACCAGTGGTTCTGAGCTGGCTGGCCTTGCTATGCCTTGGCTGCCTGCCGCTCCCTGCCTATAGCTGGGGCTTCTACGCCCATCGCCTCATCAACAGGCAGGCTGTCTTCCTCCTGCCACCATCTATGCTGGTGCTGTACAAACCGCTATTACCCTGGATAGAAGCCCATGCAGTAGATCCTGATAAACGCCGGTATTTACTGCCGGAAGAAAAGCCCCGGCATTATATAGACCTGGACCGCTATGGCCCGCCCTTTGATTCCCTGCCCCGGCACTGGTCTGCCGCCTTGGCCCGGTATCCGGCCGACAGCCTCCAAAAACATGGCATACTGCCCTGGTGGGTGCAGACCGTTCTGCAACGGCTTACAGCTGCTTTCCGGGAAAAGGACAAATTCCGTATCCTGCGCTATAGCGCTGATATAGGGCATTATATCGGTGATGCGCATGTCCCGCTCCATGCCTGCAGTAATTACAATGGCCAGCTCACCGGACAGCACGGTATTCATGCTTTCTGGGAAACGCGTATCCCGGAACTACTGGCCCCACAGGCATGGGACTTTTTTATCGGCCCGGCCCCCTACCTGGAAAAACCCGGGGCCTTTATCTGGAGCCGCCTGCTGGAAAGCGCAGCAGCAGCAGATACCGTCCTGCGTATGGAAAAAGCCCTGCGTGCGCTGTTCCCCCGCGAACAGCAATATGCCTTTGAAGAACGCAACGGCCAACTGGTGCGGCAGTATTCTACAAACTATACCCTGGCCTTTGACAGGCTCCTGGGCAATATGGTGGAACGAAGGATGCGCCAGTCCATACTCGCCGTAGCCGCTTTCTGGTATACCGCCTGGGTGAACGCCGGTCAGCCCGCCCTCCATGAACTGGCCGCTACGCCTTTTACTGAAGCAGACCTGGAGGAATTGTCGGCCCTGGACCGGCAATGGCGGGAGAAAGGCGGCAGCGAAAGCGGTTGTCATTGACCGTGATTAAGATTCGAAAGGAAAGAGCACCTGTATTACAACGCCGCCCCCAGAGTGGGATTATTTTTGATTATCAAATAGACTTTATGAAAGCATATACTACATTTAACAGGATAGCTGAGGTATCCAGGAAGAAAAAGAAACGGAAAGGATCGAACAAACTTGCTACTGACACTTTCAAGCCAAGTGAAAATTATCTCGTGACCCCACCTCATCTGGCCGACTGGCCCTGGCCGGAAAAATCCGCCCAAAAGCATGATAAACCCGCCGGCAAGAAGAAAAAAAGAAAGGCAACAAGAAGGCTGGCAAGCACGCTAAGAAGCCGGTAGTACCTGTATTTGGTTGCCTGAAAGGAATGATCACCATGTCGCCTGATTTTGATGAGCCTTTAGAAGAGCTTAAGTAATATATGTGGTAAAACTATGCAGTTGTTCTTTCCAAAATACCTCAACAACATCTAAATATTTTTATTATGAAAAATTTTGAATCTGTTACCAAAAACAGGAAGCCTCAACCCAAAGGGAAATATTCCGGAAAAAAATCATCAAAGACAACTATGCCTGTTCGGACTGCACCCCGTCAGCAAAAGTCGTCCAGTGCTGGCAAACGGACTTTTTTCTTCGGCTGTTGTAAAGGGAAGATAATTATGGCGCCCAACTTTGATGATCCGATTGAAGATTTTAAAGAGTATATGTAATGAAATATCTTATTGACACGCACACGTTCATTTGGTATATTAACGGCGAGAGAGGACTATCGCGTACGGCATTCGGGTATTTAGAAAATCAATCTACAGAGAAATATGTCAGTATTGTTTCGTTGTGGGAAATTGCCATCAAATTTCATTTGGGCAGGTTACGCTTGAAAATGTCTTTTATTGAACTGGAGAATTATGCGCAAACCAGGGACCTGACTATTTTGCCGGTAAAGTTTAAACATATCTGCCGATTACTAACCTTGCCGCATTTGCATCGGGACCCTTTTGATCGCTTCCTGATCAGCCAGGCCTTTGCCGAAGAGCTGGTCCTGATCAGCAAGGACACCCGGTTCGCGGCCTACCAGGTACCCACTATCTGGTAATCACTACACATTTCGCCCGAAATGAATATTTTTGCTTTCTTTTTAACAGAACAACCAAAAAACCAGTGAACGCAACCATTTACAACTTCAACGGAGGTCCCAGCATTCTGCCCAAAGAAGTGTTCCAGGAAGCCAGCCAGGCCATCCTCAACTTCAACAATACCGGCCTGTCCATCCTGGAAATGGGACATAGGACGGAAACTTTCCAGGCAGTCATGGACGAAGCCATAGCCCTGGTCAAAGACCTGATGAACCTGGACGACCAACATGAAGTTTTGTTCCTGCATGGTGGCGCTTCTACCCAGTTCTTCCAGGTGCCCATGAACCTGCTGAACGAGCAGGAAATGGCTGCCTACACGGATACCGGGACCTGGGCAGCCAAAGCTATTAAGGAAGCAAGGCTCTTTGGCCATGTGGAAATAGTAGCCAGCGGCAAAGAAGCAGGCTACCGCCAGTTGCCCAGGCAGTTCAATGTTCCCAAAACTGCCAAGTACCTGCACATGACCACCAATGAAACTATTCACGGTCTGCAATGGCAGGACCTCAGCCCCTTTTATGAGGCCGGCGTTCCCCTGGTTGCCGATATGAGCAGCGATATCCTCAGCCGCCAGCTGGACTTCAATAAATTTGACCTGATCTATGCCGGCGCCCAGAAGAATGTAGGCGCTGCCGGTGTCAACATGGTGGTGGTCAATAAAAATATCCTCGGCAAGGTGGACCGCAAACTGCCCACCATGATGGACTACCGCCATCATATTGAGAACGGCTCCATGCTCAATACCCCCCCGGTATTTGCCGTTTACGTATGTATGCTCACCCTCCGCTGGCTCAAAGGCCAGGGCGGCGTATCCGGCATTGAAAAGATCAACGACCAGAAAGCAGCCCTTTTATACAACAGCATCGATACCCTGCCCATCTTCAAAGGCACGGTAGACAGGGAAGACCGCAGCAAAATGAATGTCTGCTTTGTAATGGACAATGCCGAGCTGGAAAAAGAATTCCTGGCGCTCTGCAAAGAGAACAAACTGGTAGGCGTAAAAGGCCACCGCAGTGTTGGCGGCTTCAGGGTCTCCCTGTACAACGCTATGCCCCTGGCCGGCGTGGAAGCGCTGACCAGTCTCATGAAAGATTTCGCAAACCGAAAAGGTTAACCAACTATATTCAGGCTTCGGTCTGCCCTATGCTGCACGGAATGGATAATACTGTCTCCGTGCAGTTTTTTTTCACGCCCTCATCCTATAACTATACACAACAACCGAAATAAATTTTTTGGTTTCCATTACCCTTCCTATTTTTACACCCTCTACACAACTTCCCCCGCTCATTCCTTCACGTTAAAGCTATTTTATGAGAACCATTTTTTGCCTGCTGGCAATAGCGGGCCTCCTGTGCGCCTGCCGTAAACAATCTACCCACACGCTTCCCGGCAATCTTGTACAGGCCTTCCCCCGTTCTGCAGCCGAAAAAACGCAGGTGGACCTGCACCAGGAGATCCTAACCGTTCTGCAGGAAGTGTACCAGGACCCTGCCGCCCTCAGGGAAGTGAATGCCGCTATTTACTCCGGTTATTACGAAGATGAGCGCGTACTGCTCAAAGACCTGCTCTGGCCCGAAACCAGCGCCCTGTACCAGTCCGGCAAACGTCCCGGCGCAGCACCTACCGGCATTTTCAGCCGTCGGTTCCGGGAAGCCCTGGACCGCCTGGATTGCCCGCTATTACAGGCCCAGCTATCCGCAACAGCCGCTGCCAGCATCCCCAATGCCAGCGGCAGCGTTCTCCCCGCCGCTGCAAACGCCTGGCAATGGCCGGTAGCCAATACCAGCATCTACTTTCCCTACTCAGCCATCTACCCAATTAGTTGGGAAGAGGAGCAACCGCAGCAAAGTCCCACCCTGGTAGCGGCCGACCGGGAAGCCGATGCCGGACCCGGGCGGCAACCCTATCGTTGCGGCGCCCGGATCTGCTACCGGCCTACAATTGTCAATGACGACTACGCCAGCCGGCAGCCCACCCATATCATTACGCCCGGCGCTACCATCAACCAGCAGCCTGTCATTGCCGCCACGCCCACAAAGCCCGCCAAAGGCAGCCTTATTTTCCTGGGACAGGTTCGCTGCGTGCGCCAGTACGACCGGCTGATCAGCTTCACCGGCAACGGCGGCGGCTCGGAACTGAAGTTCATCCGGGGCAACGGCTTCCTCCGGCAAAATGCAGACGGCCATATCACAGCTCCCGCAAACACCGTGTCCGTCTACCTTTCCCGGCAGGAGATCCGGAAGAAAAAATGGAAAACGGTCAGCGCTATCTGGGACGCCAACTGGCTGCCCGATAACAAGGAGCAGGTATTTGGCATTTATGAAGAGGACACGGAAGGGTCCAGGACCTTCAGCGGCTCCATTGTGACCAAGATCAAATCCCTCACTATTGAGCCCATCAGCTATTCCTTTACGGTCCAGACCAATGACGAGATCATCCGCCAGCTGGCCTGGGACCGGAACAGTTTCTTCACCTATAACCAG
This sequence comes from Candidatus Pseudobacter hemicellulosilyticus, assembly GCA_029202545.1. Lineage (GTDB taxonomy): Bacteria > Bacteroidota > Bacteroidia > Chitinophagales > Chitinophagaceae > Pseudobacter > Pseudobacter hemicellulosilyticus. The sequence goes on along the minus strand of CP119311.1, from coordinate 1,723,002 downwards.
GGAAAGCTGCAGAATGGCTGCATGACCGATGACCAGCAATGGACCATCTACGATTGCCTCACCCCCGTCAGTTATACCCTGCCCCAGCAATGATCACAAAAAGGCTTTGGTAATTACTACCAAAGCCTGTTATTTTGTTCACCCAACACAAAAGACTATGGTAACGATCTCTCCGTTCAAAGCCTTACGCCCCGCGGCGGAACTGGCCAAACAGGTAGCCAGCAGACCTTATGACGTGCTGAACAGCCAGGAAGCTAAAGCCGAAGCAGCAGGCAATCCTTATTCTTTCCTGCATATCACCAAATCTGAAATAGACCTGCCGGCCTCCATCGACATCCACTCCGAAGCAGTCTATGCCAAAGCCAAGGAGAACCTGCAGTCCTTTATTGATAAGGGCACCCTCTTCCGGGAAGAGAAACCCTGTTACTACATCTACCAGCTGGTAATGAACGGACGCAGCCAGACCGGCCTTGTATGCGGCAGCTCCGTGGACGATTACGAGAAAGACCTGATCAAAAAGCATGAATTCACGCGGCCTGAAAAAGAACAGGACCGCATCAACCATATCACCACTACAGGCGCCCAGACCGGCAACGTATTCCTGGCCTACAGGAACGTAGCGGAACTGGACAAGCTCATTGATGAATGGAAGGCAGCCAATCACCCGGTTTACCTTTTTACCGCCGATGATGATATCAGCCACACCATCTGGGTGGTCAATGATGATCATGCGATCCTCTCCATCACTGACCTGTTTGCCAAAATAGTACCGGCCACCTATATTGCCGATGGCCACCACCGCGCCGCCTCCGCCGCCAAAGTGCGGAAGGGACTGGGCGAGAAAGCCACAGCAGACGCAAATATCTTCCTCACCACGCTCTTCCCTTCCAACCAGCTTTATATCATGGATTACAACCGGGTGGTGAAGGACCTGAACGGCCACAGCGCCGAAGCCTTCCTTCAGCAGCTGGATACCCATTTCACCGTGGAAAAGGTTCCCGCGGCTTTTTCTACTGAGCAGTTGCACCAGTTTGGCATGTACCTCAGCGGCCAATGGTACAAGCTCAGCGCCCGTGAAGGCAGCTATACCGAAGACCCTATCGGCGTGCTGGATGTCAGCATCCTGTCCGATAAAGTGCTGGACCCTTTACTGGGTATCAAGGACCAGCGGACCGATAAGCGGATCGATTTTGTAGGCGGGATCCGCGGCCTGGGTGAACTGGAGAAAAGAGTGAACAGCGGCGAAATGGCCGTTGCTTTCAGCCTGCACCCGGTCAGCATCCAGCAACTGTTTGATATTGCCGACAGCGGTAATGTAATGCCTCCCAAAAGCACCTGGTTTGAACCCAAGCTGAGGGATGGTCTGCTCACGCACCTGATCTATTAAACAACAGACGCAGCGTTGTAACAGACTCTTGCAAGCCCCTGCTACTCAGCGTGGTTATCGCCAGGCTGTACAGCAGGGCCGGGTTGCCTGTCTTTACAGCTAAACACTTATCTTTGGCGGATATGAAAAAGATAGTATTTGCCGTTGGCTTCCTGGTTGCAGCCGGAATTGCTGCCGCTCAGGAGGACAGCAAGAGCTTGCAGGAAACAGCCAAGAATTTCATGCGCCAGGGGGATTATTCCAATGCTATCCTGGTCCTGAACAGGGCTTTGCAGAAAGATGGCGATAACCTGGAACTGAAAAAGGACCTGGCCTTTTCTTATTACCTCCACCGCGACTATGTCCGCGCCCTGGAAGTGGCCAAACCATTTGCAGAACGCGCAGATGCCGATGTACCCGCCTACCAGATCCTGGGTATGATCTATAAGGGCATCGAGGAGAGAAAGGAATGTGAGAAAATGTACAAGGCCGCCCTGAAGAAATATCCCAACAGCGGGGTCCTCTACAATGAATATGGCGAAATGCTCTGGAGCAAGAATGATTTCAAAGAGGCCATCAAACTGTTTGAGAAAGGTATTGAAGTAGATCCCAATTTTTCCGGCAACTATTACAATGCAGCCAAATATTACTTTTTCGCTACCGATAAGGTATGGTCACTGATCTATGGCGAGATCTTCGTGAACCTGGAAAGCTATTCCAAGAGAACACCGGAGATCAAGAGCCTGCTCCTGGACAGCTACAAAAAACTGTTCACCGATGCAGATCTAAGCAAAGGCCAGGATACCAAAAATGAATTTGTACGCCTGTACCTGGAGGGCATGAAGAACCAGTCGGGTTTTGTAGCCAGCAACGGCATCACCCCGGAAACCCTGTCTGCCATCCGGACCAAGTTCCTGGTAGACTGGATGGCCAGGAACAATACAAGACACCCTTTCCGCCTCTTTGAATACCAGCAGCAATTGCTGAAGGGCGGCATGTTTGATGCATATAACGAATGGATCTTTGGCGTGGCCGGCAACCTGCCCGTCTACGAAAGTTGGATCAGGACCCATCCGGAAGAACACAAGCAGTTTGAATACTTCCAGAAAAACCGTGTTTTCAAACTGCCTCCAACCGGTCAATATTATCAGACTTCCAAATAGTTAAATCTGAGCTAATTGGCCATCCGCCGGCGTTTCACGCTCCGGATGGCTTTTTTTATTTGGACTAATTTGTTAATTTGAACACAATTGATCCCTTCCTCCTATTATCAAATGCAAATAACGATTGTATGAACGAACCGAGAAGATTGTTCGATTGCCTGGCATTTCACCTGGAGCATGGCCCGCTGCCGGATATGATGGCGGCCAAAGAAGCCGGGCAGTGGCGCAGGTACAGTACCCGGGAGGTGAAGGATACCGTAGACCGGCTCAGCGCCGGCCTGCTGACCCTGGGCGCCGGAGCAGGTGATGGTTCCGTGGAAGGTCGTTCCAAAATAGCTTTAATGGCTAAGAACCGCCCTGAATGGATGATGCTGGACCTGGCCTGCCAGCAGATCGGCGCCGTTCTGACCCCTGTTTATCCCACGATCAATATAACCGATCTCGAATTCATTCTGAAGGACGCCCGGGTGCAGACCATTTTCGTGAACGACGAAGAACTGTACTACAAGGTCCTCAGCGTTAAAGACCAGCTCCCGGAGCTGCAGCATATTTTCAGTTTCGACATTGCCGAAAAAGCCGAAGGCGCCCAGCACTGGCAAATCCTGCTCAACCGCGCCACACCCGAACTGATCAGCCAGGTACAGGCCATTGCCGATTCCATACAGCATGAAGACCTGGCCACCATCATTTATACCTCAGGTACTACCGGCACGCCCAAAGGCGTGATGCTTTCCCACCGGAACCTGCTCAGTAATGTGCTGGACAGTATGCCCTGCTTTCCCCCGGGTGAACACCTCCGCTCCCTGAGCTTCCTGCCGCTCAACCACGTTTTTGAGCGTATGGTGACCTATCTCTACCTGTTCCGTGGCGTATCCATTTATTACGCAGAATCCATGGACACTATCGGGGAGAACCTCAAGGAGGTTCAGCCTCACCTGTTCACCACTGTTCCCCGGCTGCTGGAAAAAGTGTATGACCGAATCATGGCCAAAGGCGCAGAACTGACAGGACTGAAGAAAAAACTTTTTTACTGGGCCCATGAGCTGGCTACCCGCTTCGAGATCAACCAGCCTCTGCCCCTGGGCTATCGCCTGCAACTGGCGCTGGCCAATAAACTCATCTTTAATAAATGGCGTGAAGGCCTCGGAGGTCAGCTGCTGGCCATTGTTTCGGGAGGCGCCGCCTGCCAGGTAAGGCTGATCCGGATCTTCACCGCCGCGCAGATCATCATTATGGAAGGTTATGGCCTCACAGAAACCTCACCGGTGATCAGTGTGAACCGGTACCAGGAAGCGGGCCGGAAATTTGGCACTGTAGGCACCATGATCAATAATGTGGAAGTGAAGCTCACAGAAGAAGGGGAGATCCTTTGCAAGAGCCCCGGTGTCATGATGGGTTATTACAAACGTCCTGACCTTACTGAAGAAGCTATTGTGGACGGCTGGTACTATACCGGCGATATCGGCACCATGGTAGACAATAAATTCCTCAAGATCACCGACCGCAAAAAAGAGATGTTCAAGACCAGCGGCGGGAAATATGTAGCGCCACTGCCCATTGAGAACAAGATGAAGGAATCCATTTACGTGGAGCAGATGATGGTCCTCGGCGCCAACCGGAAATTTGTGAGCGCCCTGATCGTTCCGGCTTTTTCCCAACTGAAGGAATGGGCCCGCACGCAGGGGATCACCGGTCTTTCCAATGAAGACCTGATCAGGGAGCCTAAAGTGATCCACCTCTACAAGGACCTGGTAGAAAGCTTCAACAAATACTTTAACCATGTGGAACAGGTGAAGAAATTTGAGCTGCTGCCCAGCGAATGGAGTATTGAAGGCGGGGAAATGACACCCAAGCTCAGCCTTAAAAGGAAAGTGGTCCTCGAAAAATACAGCGATATCATTGAGGGTATTTACCAATAGCAACAGCTGGTTAATCCCTTACATTTGTAGCATAATTCACCAGTATGGCAAAAACCGTTTTGATCACCGGCGCTAACGGAGGACTGGGACAGGCTGTTGTCCAGGCATTCCTGGAGGCAGGATACAGGGTCATTGCAGCCAACCACTCCGAAAACCGGAATACGGCAGCCGGCAGCAACCCACTCTTTGAACACCATGTAGTAAACCTGGGTGATGAATCAGAGACCGGCGACTTCATAGCCACTATGATCAGCAAGCACCAGCAGCTTCATGCAGCCCTGCTGCTGGTAGGCGGCTTTGCTATGGGCGATATTGCGGATACTGACGGCCAGGCCCTGCAACAGCTATATTCGGTGAATTTTGAGACGGCTTATTTTTCAGCGCGACCGCTGTTTACCCATATGCAGCAACAGGGTTATGGCCGCATCGTCCTGATCGGCGCACGCCCGGCCCTGCAGGCCGCCGCCGGCAAACAGGCTGTGGCTTATGCCCTGAGCAAATCCCTCCTGTTCACCCTGGCAGATCTGCTCAACGCAACAGCAAAGGGAACCAATGTGGTCACCAGCGTGGTAGCGCCCAGCACCATTGATACGCCGGCCAACCGGAAAAGTATGCCGGACGCTGATTTTGACAAATGGGTAAAAACCCGGGAAATTGCGGAACTACTGGCCTTTATCTGCTCGGATGAAGGCAATGCCCTGAGGGATCCCGTATACAAGATCTACGGCCAGGCATAACTGGTATGCCCGGAAACGCAGAAACCCTGTTAACAGCAAGCTGTTATACATTCAGCACACTGTACCAGCCATGGACGCCATCAGGCTCCCGGAGGCGGTTGCCAACATCTTCCATCCACATGCAGTCGTCAATAAAAAAGCGGTAATGGTATTTCCCCTCGGGTAGCATTGGGATCTCAACAAACCAGTCGCCATCCTTCCCCGGCATCATCTGTAATTCGCCGGAAGTACCCTGATTGAAATTCCCTGAAAGCGTAATGTGATCGGCAATACTGTTGTGGATCCAGAATTGAATGGTCTTCTTACGCCTGTTGACGTAGGGATATTGATGCATTTTCATGTCACTCCTTTTTGAACAATTCAACAATAGAGATCTTTTACACGATCTTCAAAAGGCACAGAAAACACAGAAATTAACAGGTTAGTAAGTGAGGGATGAGCTATGCAAAAAATGATACTAAAAGATACAACATATTCTTCACCCGATAAAATATATCAGCCAGTCAACGGGACGCCATTGAATTATTTCATAGCGGAGGAAGGGGCCACAGTCATCACGGGGATACGCGAGCCATCAAAAATGAATTTGGAGAAGAAGCGGTGCAGCATGCCGGACTGCGTTAATGATTTGCCGGCGTCCACAACAATAAGATCGGCGCTGATCTGCCGGGCAAAATCCAGTGTGGTATCAGCCAGGCTTTCACCATTGAGCGTATGGCATTCCACATCCAGGTCAGTATGTTCCTTCATCAGCTGGTAAGTCTTCAGGAGGTATTTTGTATCCACAGAAGTAGTTCCCTGTACTGGCTCTGCAACAGCCACCAGGTGGATCTTTGCGTTGAAGTGCAGGGCCAGGTAGCTGGCAAACTGTACTTTCCGTACAGGCAAACGTGCATCTACCGGCAGTACAATATTGCGGATATGCTGCAGTGTTGCAGATGATTTGAGGGCCAGCACCGGACAGCCCGTCTTCCGGGTCAGGCGGTTGATATTGATCAGCCCGCCTCTCAGCTGCACGGGAAGCAGACCGGAGGGCAGGAGGCCCGAAGGCTGGTCCAGGATGACCAGGTCAATTTTTTGCTGCAGGATATACGAAGCTATCTGTTGTTCTTTATTGCCTTTCCGGAAAGCCAGGTAAACCTGGTGATTGCCTTCCAGCTGGTGCTGGTATTTTTCTTTCCACTGGCCCAGCCAGAATTCAGGGTCCTGGATCTCCCCTTCCCGCAAGGCTTCAATCAGGTGTTTATCGGCTTCTGCCATCCCTTTGCCTTCTACATACAGCAGGTGTACATGACACTGGAACTCATTGGCTATATAAATAGCCTTCTGCAAGGCCATTTCGCTTTTCCTGTTATAGGTTACGGGAACCAGTATATTGTTGAACAACTTTGTCATTACGCCACTGCACATTTTGATAAAGCTATGCTGTGCCGGTTAAAGCCGGATGAACGTACAATTAAAACATGCTTAAAGTTATCCTGGTTAAGCATGTCTACTTTTTAACTGACAGGGACTGAAGGCTATCAATGGCCGTTTGCATCCTGGCCACCTCTTTTTTGAGCATGATATTGACGGAAAGAATGGAGTCATTCTGAAGCAGGAGGCCGTTATTTTGTTTGTTACACTGTTCATTCTTGCGTGTCAGGTAAAAACCTGCCACAATCAAGCCAATGATCAGGATTAATGGGATCCCTTGAAATAACCAGCGTTTATTCATACTGAAAATACTAAATATAAGGGGTTAAATATGCCTGTTCACCCTTAAACGCGGATTAAAGGCATATTAAAAATGAATTAAATCAGCGACTGAAGGCCAGGATCGACGGGAGCGTGATGGTAAACACTGTCCCGGTCACAATATCCGACTGCACCTCAATGGATCCTTTATGGAGTCCAATGATCCGCTGGGCCAGCGGCAGGCCCAGTCCAAATCCTTTGGACTTCTGCGCCGCGCTGCTGGTCCGGTAAAAGGGCAGGAAGATATGTTCCATTTCCTCTTCGGCAATCACATCGCCCTCATTCTTCACCCGGATAATGATCAGCCCGCTCTCAAAACTGAGGTCTAACCATGACTGATGGTCCGGTGAATACTTACAACCATTCTCTACAAAATTCTTAATGGACATATACAGCAGGTCGCTGTTACCAAAGACCATAAATTCTTTCTCGTCTTCCGGGAAATCGCCAAACTGCACTTCCACCCGGTAATCAGCACTGATCTTACGCACATCACCCATGACCTTGAAGAGGATCTCATCTATCCTGACCTCGTTCAGTTCAATGGCGCCCTGTGATCCGGTCTTGGCTATTTCCAGCAGGCTCCTTGTCAGGGACTGCATCTGTTTCACATCTTCGCGGACCGACAGCAGCACCTGCTGGTATTCTTCTGTGCTCCGGTGCTTGTGCAGCGTTACTTCCAGCTGGCTGGAAATAGAGGTCAGCGGCGTGGACAGCTCATGGGAAGCATTGGAGATGAACCGGCGCTGGCTGTTGAAAGAATCCTGCAGCCTGTTGAGCAGTTCATTGAAGGTATTGGCCAGCTGGTGCAGTTCATCATGCCCGCTGCCAGCTTCTATCCGGTGAGATAAATTCTGGGAAGAAATATCCTTCACCTCCCGGATGATCAGGGACAGTGGCTTCACCAGCTGGATAGAGAAAAGATAGCCGCCTATCAAAGCGATAGCCAGCCCTATCAGCAGGCTGGTGAACAGAATGCGTTTCAGATCGGTGAGGCGCGACCAGCCGTCCTCATCATAGGCAGCCACTACTATAACGATCCTGGAGGCCGGATCAGTATGGTGAAAAGCCAGGGCCTCGCGGTCGCCAAGATGGAAATACAGCTCATGCTCCACCCTTGCCCGTTCCAGTATAGCCCTGCTGATATCAGGTGTTTCCTGACCGGGAGCATTGAAAATATAAAGCGGATGATCCAGGTAATCGTAAATGATCACGCTTTTCCGTGGCAGGGTGCCTACGGAACCGGAGTCAATCTGTGACAGTACGGACGCGCTGCTGTCACCGAAGATGGAAAAGATCTGGGCGTTGTTATTGGCTCGTCCCATCAATCTTTTCTTAAAAGCTTCGGAGCGGTCGAGGGCAGTAAAATAATAAACGGAAATGCTCAGCAATAGCAGGATTGCTGTTACCAGTAGGATGAACAGAGCCGTTATTTTGTATTTGATCTTCACTAATTCCTAAGTGGTTTCTTTCAGGATATACCCCATGCCCACCTGTGTATGGATCAGTTTGGAGTCAAAATCCTTGTCGAGTTTTTTCCGGAGAAAATTCACATACACATCAATCACGTTGGTCTTGGTGTCAAAATCAATGTCCCAGACATTGAGTGCAATATCTGCACGGGAGACCACACGGTTCTTATTGCGGACAAGGTATTCCAGCAGCTGGAATTCTTTTGCGGTAAGTGCGATGGGTTTTTCTGCACGGGTCACTTCCTTGCTATCAAGGTTCATGACCAGGTCTGCCACTTTCAGCATATTGCCAGTGGGAACGGTCTGGTAGATACGTTTGAGCAGAGCGCGGATACGCACCAGCAGTTCTTTAAAGTCGAAAGGTTTTACAATATAGTCGTCGGCGCCGGCATCAAACCCTTCTATCTTATCATCGGTGGCGCTGAGCGCTGTCAGCATCACCACGGGTATGCGTTCATCTTTTTTCCGGATCTCCTTACACAGTTCATACCCGTTCATGCCAGGCAGGTTAATGTCCAGGATCACCAGGTCGAACTTATAGGTCTCAATCATCTTTTTACCGATCAGACCATCAAATGCTACTTCCACATGGTAATTCTGCTCCATAAGGCCTTTCTTCAACGCCTCTGCAATTTTCCTTTCGTCCTCTACCAATAATAATTTGACTTCTTCCATAATTAATAGATTGCTACTCATCCCGGCAAAATTAGCAATTATATGGAGCGCCCGGGGTGCTTGTCTAAAGATCGCATTAAAATGGAATTAAAAAAAGTTATTGAGTATCTTATCGAGCAGTACATCATTGAGTGGTTTGTTCTCATAACCATCCACTTCAGGGATATTATTGGCGCGCTGTGCATCGTCCGGATTGAGGGAAGTGGTCAGCATGACCATGATGCTGTTGTTGCTGCCGGGCCTATGCAGCATGCGATATTTTTCGAGGAATTCCCAGCCGTCCATGCCGGGCATATTGATATCGAGAAAGATGAGGTCAGGGCGATTGGCATTGCTGGACAGGTATTCCAATGCTTCCTGTCCGCTTTGCACCACCTGGATACGATCAGTACAGTTCACCCTCTCCAGCACATGGCGGTTCAGGAAATTAGTGGGATCGTCATCATCGATCAGCAGTATGCATTTCAATCTTCTTTTCATACAAACAAAAATTCAGGATCGAAAAAAGAGTGCTGGCATTGTATAGCTGTACGAACGAAAGGGCTTAGCGGCTATCTGGACTTGCGGACTATTGTGCAATATACAAAGACCAATCAGCAATGTAAAGGAATACCATTTTTTTGATGGATATAGTACCAAAAAAAGCTGCCTCCCGCAGGAGGCAGCTGTATAGACACTATTCGGGGACTGGTCTATTTAACTACTATTCTGAGTACTTTTTGTTCGCCTCCACCGGATACGCGCAGCATATAAACGCCGGAGCGCCAGTTGCTTTCACGGGATATCATCATCACCTGGCTGCTACCGGTGACGCGGGTCCGGTATTGTTTTACCAGCTCGCCTTTGGCAGAGAGCAGGTCTATCACGTAGTTACCGGCCGGCATATTCTCCCAGCTGAGCTGCAGTTGGTCGGCTACCGGATTCGGGTAAACTGCAATACCATTGGCTACATTGCCATTGCGCAATACCAGGACCTTGGAATAGCTGAACTGGTTATCCAGGTCTACCATCCTGAGGCGGTAATAATTGGCGCCGGATCTTGGGTTCCTGTCAGGGAAGGAGTAGCTCCTGCGCTGGTTGGATTCCCCGGCTGCTTTCACTTCACCAATCTTCGTAAAGCTGGTACCATCCTCACTTCTTTCCACTTCAAAATGGCTGCTATTGGCCTCAGTGGCGGTGATCCATTCCAGGAGGTTACCGTTGTTTGTTTTCTTACCGGTAAATTCCACCAGGCTCACCGGCAGTATATAAGCGCCGTTACGCCAGTCGCGGTCAGGAGCAACTGCAGGCGTTTGCTGCAGTGGCCCCATGCTGCCAAAACCAAATACCGGCATTCCGCTTCCGATACCTTGGGTAGTGACGTTCACACCATTACCGGGGTTATAGGTATCAAACACGTCATCGATACCATCACCATCCGAATCAACATTTGTCAGTACCAGGTTTTCATCCGGCATTCCATTGCCATTGATATCATGTCCTTCCGCTATATCAGACAAGCCGTCATTATCCGCATCCATGTCCAGGTAATCCGGGTTACCATCACTATCTGTATCCACTGGTACAATACCGCCAACTCCATATATATCTGCTATGCCATTGGCATTGGCATCCGTAGCTGTAGGTGTCTGGTAACCAGTTGTGCTTTGTCCTTCCACGTTATCGGTAATACCGTCATTATCCGAATCAGCATCTATAAAATTAAAACGAAGGTCGCCATCATCATTCCGGATTACAGGAGCGCCATCATACCGGCCATTGTTGTTGATATCAGCAGGCGTATACAGTGCGGGGATTCCACTGGCGGCAGGGTCAGCGGGACCAGAGTGGCCGGTGCGGGGATCCAGTGCATTGGCATAACCATCACCGTCTGAATCTGCAAAACCATCTATCAGGCCATTATTATCTGCATCGGGCAGACCATTCTCCCGCAAATCGGAAATGCCATCGCCATCGCTATCGGAATCCAGGCTATTGGGAATACCATCCCCATCACTATCCACAACACCAAGGCCCTGGCCGGAGCTGGCTAATCCGGTATTGTTGCCATCAATAGACTGACTGAGACCATCAGCATCAGTATCAGTGAAATTATCCAGGATACCATCACCGTCTGCGTCCACACCGCCGTTTTCAATGATATCCGGTACGCCGTCATTGTCGCTGTCCAGGTCAAAAGAGTTGGGCACACCATCGCCATCCTTATCAAAGTTTGTACAGACGCCATTTGCATTGAGGCCGCCGCAGGAAGTATAGGTTGGGTCCCTGTAATTGGGAATACCATTACCATTATCATCTGCACCGGGATCAGAAAGCAGGGTCAGGCCGGGATATTCCTGCATATCAGGGATACCATCATTATCATCATCCAGGTCAATGGCATCAGGTACGCCATCGTTGTCAAAATCAAGGTCAATATCAGTAAGACAGCCGAAGAAGGAATAAGCGCTGCCTACACTGTTGTTGAAAAGATATCCCAGGGCATTGCCCACAATATTGCCGAGTGAACCAGCCAGGTTGAGTGTACCATTGGGCGCACCGATCAGGATATCTGCCCGGTTATCGCCGTTCACATCACCGGCATCACTGACGCTAAAACCAAGCAGGTTGGCAATGGAGAGGGAATTTTGCTCCTGTACTATAAAAGAAGGGGAATTGAGCGGTCCTGGCACCACCTGTCCGGCAGTGGGGCGACCATAGTAAACATAGGCCTTACCGGACAGCACCTGTGCGCTGACCAGGTTGAGAATACCACCGGACAGCAGGCTGAGGCCGCTACCACCGGGCTCACCCACAATCACGTCGGCCCTGCCATCACAGTTCACATCGCCAGCTGTGCTCACGCTATAGCCATAGAGCAGGTTACCCTGTATCAGTCCCAGGAGGGTGGCACTGTTACGTGGGCTGGTCAAGGTGGTGTGCGTGGCTGTTACAATACCAGTACCACTGGAGCCATAGTAGATATGAGCTGCACCAACGGCTACCAGTTGCAGCGAAGCCAGTGTGGCCAGGGATAGCGGTTCACCGATGATCACATCACCAAATCCATCCCCGTTCACATCACCGGCATTGCTCACACTAAAACCAAACAAGGTTCCGGCAAGGATTCCGAATGGTGAAATATTGGTACTGGCGCCTGCAACCGAAGTAGCCGTAATACCACCAGCGGTATTGACGCCGTGGAAAACATAAGCGGAGCCTACGCTCAGCAGACCGGCCAGGAGTGAGGCTGGAGCGCCGGCAATGATATCACCGCGGCCGTCACCATTCACGTCACCGGCGGCACTGACGCTGAAACCAAAGAGGCCCCCTAACAAGCTACCGTTGATCTTGGAAGCCGGCGTGGCAGGCACACCGGTTGCGCTGCCATGGAAAACAAGGATACGCCCACCCAGGGTAGGTGTTGGCAGTAATTCTATATAGGCAGGGGCGCCGATCACGATATCACCATACGCATCATTGTTCACCAGACCGGCTTCACTCACGCTAAAACCAAAAAGCGGGTTAGTAGTGAGAACGGCAGACATGTCAGCGCCGGGCATATTGAGTTTCCTGGCAGCTACTGGCTGCGTGGTGATCACACCGTCAAAGGCAGTGGCGCCGGTACCCCCGTGGTACACATAGGCGCTACCTACCACAACATTCAATGCGCCAATTATGGGAAAGGAAACATTCACCTGGTCGCCAGGCGCACCGATCACCAGGTCGCCAAAACCATCATTATTGACGTCACCGGCCTTGCTGACGCTGAAGCCATAGAGTGCGCCGGCAAAAGTGGTGCTTTGCAATACTTCGCTGGGCGTTGCGGACGGGCCGCCGGCACTGCCCAGATAAACGAAGGCAGCGCCTACGGATACGGCGCTATAAGTTCCACCTGTGCCGCCGCTGAGCAGGGAAGTGATCTGCACAAAAGCAGGGGCTCCGATCACGATATCACCGAATGCATCCCCGTTCAGGTTACCGGCACCGCTAACAGAAGTGCCATAGAGCAGGTGTACGCTGGCCGTACCATCCAGGAGAGCGGTGAAGATCAGTCCGCCGCCATCATCAGTCCAGTTAGGTGTATGGTTAAGGGGGTCAATGGTAATAGGATAAACTGCGTTCTCATCATCCACCACGATGGAGATGCGCTCACCGTTCTTCACTTCAAAATGAGCCTGCAGGGAACGGTGGTTGGCATCCCATACCCGCAGGTCGTCATATACAAAAGCCACTTTAAGGGCTGATTCTTTTTTATGAAAATAAATGCTGGTGGGACCTGATTGGCTGGCAGCCAGATCGCCGGTCAATGACAATTCCACCCGAAGGTCACCCTGGCCTTCCGGTCTTTGCTCTACTATAAAATTCTGCCTCATCCCTTTCTCGTTATTGAGGTATTCCACGGTAAACCCGGGATGACTGTACTGCAGCAGTCCTTCTTCAGCAGAAGCTTTTGCAGCAGACAGTGCAGGCAGCAGGGCATTGCGCCTGCCTACGCCCAGGATCTGCACATCGGCCTGCCAAAGTTCTTTCATGTCATTGGCAAAGTCGAACCTTTTGATACTGTAGCCATCCGGCAGGAACCGGAAGCCAACATTATTGGCCCGGTTTACAGCGCCATAGCTGCCCGTCTCATCTCCCAGCGGGTTTATATAATATTCGTAAGACCGGATAAACTCAACAGCTCCTGCATACCAACCCTGAGAAACATTTTCAGGAAGGGCGCCGGCCTGGTCAGCCTGCAAACGCTGCTTCAGCAGCGAATGGGCGGAGAATTGCCGCAGGAAAGGATCATTCTGTAAAGAGTACGAGTTAGTTTGCGCAGTAACAATAGCCGGCAGGATCAATAACCAGAGCCTGAGGCAAAGTAGTAAAGCTGATTTCATGGTAAACAGTTTAAAATGAGTAAGTGTTGCACGTGTTGTATTGAAACAATAGCTTCATAGGGTACTGAATGAATAAGGAATGCTTCCCGGTGGTTTGATTGGACAATACAATCCCCGGGAAGCAGGTGCTTCCCCTGAATAACTACAGGCTACCTATAGTTGCGCAGCGTACAGCAGGGACACGGATCCTTTCGTACCGGTTTCAGGGCAAAGGCTTTCTTCTTATGGTTGGTTTTTCAAAAAATCCAATCATATTCAGATAGCTGAATAATGAATAATGTCAGCGTGTTATGTAGGTTGGGGAGCTACTTCAGTGACCTTATATTTGTGGTGTATCCGGCGAATGTTGCCTTATCATTATCCCACCCGCAGGCAGCACATTCCTGAAATAAAATAATAACTATTTTTATCGACCACATATGCCTGTTACCATTTCCTAATGGGTGTTCGTACATTTTAATACACAAATCCACACTGTTCAATGGAGGCATTTCTGTTATTCATCCGGGGAGCAAGTTGGCCATGATCTTTTTCAGGTATCCATTACGTTTATGCTCGTTGAGTGTATACCCAAAAAAGATCAGACCCCTAGACATTGCTGCCCTGGCCTACCTTATAACTGCAAACTATATACTTGGGAATCCTCTTTTCTTGATGCTGCCAGGCGAGTAACCGTGGTGCTTCTTGAAAATATCAATGAAATTGCTCACCTTCTCGTAGCCCAGGATCTCTGCTGTTTCGTTGACCGTCAGGGGTCGTTCCAACAGCAGGTTCTTGGCCAGCTGCATTTTCTTGCTGAGGTAATACTCATAAACGCTTTTACCGAATACCACCTTGAAATGCCTTTTCAGGGTGGATTCGCTGAGCGCTACCTGGTGGGCGATTACGCCTACATTGGGCAATGTTTTTTGCAGGTGTGCTTTGAGAATGGCTTCCGCCTCCATGATCTTTTCAAAATGCGCATCGTTATTGGCCTGGATATCCTTCCCGGACCTTTCTATGGTCTTTTCGAGGAAGGAGATCACGAGGGCAGCCGCCTGCTGCTGTATCTGTCCCTGGTTCTTTTCCTTCGCCATACAATCATCGAACAGGGTGTTCACCGCCAGGCTGACCGAAGCAGGTGAGGGTTCAATCATGATAAGCGGGGATTGCAGATCGTTGATCCGCTCCAGGAGGGATTCCAGTGGCAGGCCTGCCTTCTGGAACTGTTGGGCCAGCCAGAAAGCAGTCACATTAAGCTCCAGGATCTGTACGGGATGATGCGGCACCATCTCGATGTCGATGGGCACACTATCGGCAATCATCAGCGTACTCCTGACGCCCTGCCGGCTGAACTGCCGGTGCGTTCCGATGGTTTTGAGGACAGAATTGTCCGGGGTGAGTAAATAAATAACACTGAAAGTACTGTCTGCGCCCTGTGTGGCCGGTTTATACAGGTCTACGGGATCCTGGAACAGGAGGTTCCAGGTACGTAGTGAAAAACCGGGTTCAAACTGAAAACGTTGTACGGCGCCTTTAGCTATCTTACCGGAAACCTGGACTTGTCCGGGGCCGGTGATCTCCCCACCTATCTCGTGGGCAAATTGTTGCAAATCGTCATCAAGGTCGATCGCAGGAAATTTGATTCTGTAGTTTCTCATAAAAGGTTTGAGCGACATTGGTTTTGTTCCTTTAAAACTGTAATACCGGACCGGTTCCAACGACTGAACCGGCCATGCCGCTAATAATCAGTAGGTGCCTTTGAACATTGAACTTTTTGAGGATGCAGGTTAGGGCGGGTTGACAGTAAAAATATATCTTTTTTCAATTCCGCCCATATATTGTAGCTATACATTGACGTTATAGAAAGCGGTATCTTACACCCGCAAAGCCACTATCTTTCACCGTTATAATTTGACATAAATCATATAAAACAACAGGACATAAAAATCAACTTCCTGATAGCTAAACATTTAATTGTTTTCCCTTACCGGACACTACAACTAAACTTAATGCTGCAAAAAACATACGCAGAATGCGCACTAAGTGTTTATTGATCGCTTACAGGCATATTCTGATTTGTTTCGGGTGCGCAAAACCGGTGAATGCGCCTAATTTTACACCCGCAAAAGATATCCGGATCAATCGTTGTTTTTCCAAGATCCTGTTGAAGATTCACCACAACGGCTATATCCAATATCGTGTGGAAGATCATTACTGAATGTCCTCATTAGTAAAGTAACAAGTAAGTGAGGCCGAAGTACTATCTCACCCACCGATTTTTTTTCAAAAGGAACCAAGGCAGTAGCACATATCATCGCTTAACGGCGAATGGGAAATTATTGCCCCTGACATTCAGCACGTAGCCTGCTATGGCAAAGGCTTCTGACAGGATGTAGAGCGTCTGATCAATTCTATTTCTGTCATTCATTAAACAAAGTCTAACACTATGAAACTCCGGAAATTCTGCACAATTTTAACCGTATCTATCGGGGCGCAGCTTATGCTCGGACAGGTATACGCCCAGTTACCTGCCAGGCATTCCGATCTTCCCGCTGAAGCCAGCCCCCAATGGTATGCAAAGGCTGTGGACCATATCCAGGAGGTCGAACAAGCTTTCTACCCACAAGAAGATAAAAGCAGTTTCCAGGTAGCCAATCCCAGGCAGCGCCTTGGATTTTTAATCGATCCCTCCGGATACAAAGTATCCAATATTCTGCACAGCAGTACTGAAGAAAGCTGGCAGGTTCAATTCCGTTTAACAGGCATAGGACGGCAATCCATTCAGTGGAAGCCCGGCAAAAAAGCATCCGTGATCACCGACAGGGATATGCTCCGTTATGTGGACCCCGCGGTGGAAGTTCAATACGTTAATAACAAGGAGGGCCTGCGCCAGAACTTTATTATACGGCAACGCCCCTCCGGTACAGCTCCGCTTTCTATCCATATCCAACTGACCACCAGCCTGACCGCAAAGCTGGAGAGCCAGACGCAGCTGGCCTTTGAAAACCCGGCAAAGCCAGGACAAACCACGCTGCTGTACGAAGACCTTAAAGTTTGGGACAACCAATACCGGCCCGTTCCGGCCAAAATGATCCTTCGCAATGATCAGCTGACCATTGAAGTGGACGACCGGAACGCCAGCTATCCCCTGACCATTGACCCTATCAACAGAACTGCAGAATGGTTAACAACTACCGATGGCGTACTGGCTGGCCTGGGTCTTACCAGCCCGGAAGTACTGGCATCCCTGTATGGCTTCTCCGTTGCAGGAGTAGGTGATGTGAACGGCGATAGCTACGATGACGTAGCCATCGGCGCTCCCGGCCTGATCAAACTGTTCAGCAGCAGTACCCTGGCAGGCGTAGGCGCGGTGTTTGTTTACTATGGCTCTGATACCGGCCTCAGCACTATTCCCGCCAAAAGATTGCAGCCCAACACAGCCATTGCCGGCGCCCTCTTTGGGATAAGCATTGATGGTGGGGACGTTACCGGTGATGGCATTAATGACATCATCGTAGGCGCCCCGCTGGATGGGATCACGGCTACTATTGGTGACGGTATAGCAGGCACTACTACCGCCAGCGTTAAAGCGGGAAAAGTATATGTATTCCCCGGTGGCAACCTGACCGCACCCAATCCTACCAATTTCCTGGAGGTCAGACTGGATGGTCCCAGCTTTTTCAACAACGGCCTGCTGGGACTGCTCTTTAATAATATTACCGTTAATGCACTGTATGGTTTTTCCGTTGCTGTTACAGACGACCTGAACGATGACGGTAAACGGGATATCATTGTGGGCGCTCCCGGCTATGTAAGCATTGGACTGGGTTCTGTCCGGTCTGGCGCAGCCTTTGTCATGCTGAGCGATGAGAACACCGATGCCTTCCCCACCATTCAGCAGCTGGGCGCCCCCTCACTAAATCTGCTGGGCATACTGACTATTCCCCTGCTGAACATTGAAGGGGCCTTATTTGGCTTCAGCGTGGACGGTGCGGGTGATTATAACGGCGATGGAAAAGCGGATGTAGTGGCAGGCGCCCCCGCAGGCGTGAACCTGTCCAGCCTTAACGCCCTGCTCAGCGGCCAGATCCTGGGGGGCAGCGCTTACGTATATTTTGGCAGGAACGATGACGCAGGCGTCAACACTACCCCAGGCGCACGCCTTCAGGCAGGATCCAATATCCTGCTGGGTAACGCCCTTAACCTTTTTGGCATGAAAGTCAAAGGGGTAAAGGATGTGGACGGGAACAGGAATGGTAATATAGTGGTAGGCGCTCCTTTGGGCGGGCTGCTGGCCAATACCCTCAGCCTGACCATCAAGACCGGTGTGGTGCATGTTTTCAAGCAAAAAACACCCACTACCAATTTTACCCAGCCCATCACCTCAGATCAGCAGCTGGAATCTCCCAGACCTGCCAATATCCTGCAGGGGTTGCTGAGCACCTTACAGCTCAGTGTGTTGTTCGGGACAGCTATAGACAATGCTTATGATGTGAACGGTGATGGCTACCCGGACCTGATTGTTGGTGAGCCGCTGTCGTCCGGCATTAACCTGGGCGGCCTGCAGCTGAACCCGGTTGGCGGTGCAGCCTATGTTTTCTATGGCGATGGCAATGGCGGGTATGATCCCACGCCGCCCTTCCACGCTGCGGCTACCTATGGCAACGATTTCCTGAGCGTGAACACAACTGCTCTTTTTGGCTATAGTGTGGCAGGTACCCGCAATACCAGGGGGCCCGGCACACCTGCCCGCATCATTATTGGCTCACCCGTAGGGGCACTGGATTTTAATAACAGCCTGCTGGACCTGGGCAGTACCCTGGGCACGGTCCTGAATTTTGCAGCAGGCGCCAACGGTCTCGGCAAGGCCTATAGCTTTGATGCGCTGTTAACTCCTTTACCGGTTACCCTGGTGGACTTTACCGGCAAGGAGCAGAACAAGGGAGCAGCCCTGGCCTGGAACGTCCGCGAAGAACTGGATCTTCATTCCTATGAGGTGTACCACAGTACTGACGGCGTGCATTTCAACAAGGCCGCCATCGTATTCCCCTGGGAGAACCAGCATGTGGAAAACAAATACGAGTTCCTGCATGATAAAACAAGGGACGGCCTCAACTACTATCGCTTAAAGATGGTGGACAGGGACGGGGCTTATAAGTTGTCCAATATCGTTGCCGTAAGGATAGGACAGGTAGCAGCCAGCCAGCTGACCGTTGCGCCCAACCCGGTTGCCGCCGACAGGATCCGCGTTATCCTCAGTGGCCTGAACAAGGGCGCTTACCGCATGGAACTGCGCAATACCGCCGGCCAGCTGCAGCAGGTGCGCCGGTTCACAGTTACACAACGCGACCAGATAGAATATATGGAACGGAACGGATCAGCCCTGCCAGGTATTTACTGGCTGACCGTTTACGATCAGCATAACCAAAAGATTGGTACAAGCAGGGTTATAGTTCAATAGGTATCAATTCACACAGGCAGGTCCCGGCCCGGCAGGCCGGGACCATTTTTTCCCTGCTTGCTGCCTGACCAGCTTATTCGACGGGGTTAATTACAGGAGCAAAAAAGAGGCTGACCCATCCTTCGGGTCAGCCTCTCTCTTTATGCGGGTAATAATAAAAGACTATTCGGTGCTACAGGAATCCAAGCTCCAGCTTGGCCTCCTCACTCATCATATCCCTGTTCCAGGGCGGATCAAAGGTCAGCATCACATTCACATCTGAGACCTCAGGCAGTTCCCGTACCTTGCTGTCCACTTCGGCAATGATATCGCCTGCCACCGGGCAGGCCGGTGCGGTCAGCGTCATCTTTATATTCACATAGCCATCATCATTGATAACGATCTCATATACCAGTCCCAGCTCATAGATATTGACCGGGATCTCCGGATCATGCACTGAGCGCAGGGTCTCAATGATCGTTTCTTCTAATTTCACTTTATCCAGCATGAGCGAATGATGGTTTATTCAGTATTACACTTTGGACTGCAGCGCCAGGGCGTACAGCTTCATTTGTTTGATCATGGACAACAGGCCATTGGAGCGGGTCACCGATAAGTGTTCCCGGAGGCCGATGCGGTCCACAAAATACAGTTCGGCATTCACAATGGCTTCGGGCGCGTGGCCGGACAATACACGGACCACCATGCTCACCAACCCTTTGGTGATGATAGCATCACTATCTGCTGTGAACAGCACTTTGCCACCCTGGTAATCAGCGTGCAGCCATACTTTGGACTGGCAGCCCCTGATCAGGTTATCATCTGTTTTGTATTGCGCTTCTATCAGCGGCAGTTCTTTCCCCATCTGGATGATGTATTCATACTTTTCCATCCAGTCGGTGAACAATGCGAACTCTTCGATCAGCTCGTCCTGTATTTCGTTGATTGTCATGATAGCGATCCTTTATACCAGCATCTGCACCGCTTTTTTAACACCGGCAACCAGCTGGTCCATTTCTTCTTTGGTATTGTAAAAAGCCAGCGAAGCCCTGATTGTGCCGGGGATCTCATAGATATCCATCAGCGGCTGGCAGCAATGGTGCCCGGTCCTTACCGCAATGCCCTGCTTATCCAGCAGGATGCCGATATCAGAAGGATGGGTGCCATCCACTACAAAGGAAATGACACTGGCTTTACTGGCGGCCGTTCCAATGATGCGCAGGCCTTCTATCTCCAGCAGTTTGGGGGTTACATATTCCAGCAGCATTTGTTCATGCTGCTGAATGCGGCCCAGGCCAATGCTGTTGATATAGTCGATGCCTGTGCCCATGCAGATGCCGGCTTCAATATTCGGAGTGCCTGCCTCAAATTTAAAGGGCAGTTCATTGTAAGTTGTTTTGGCAAAAGTGACGGTCTTGATCATATCACCGCCACCCTGGTAGGGAGGCATGGCATTGAGCCATTTCTCTTTTCCGTACAGGATACCGGTACCGGTAGGACCATACAGTTTATGGCCGGAGAAGGCAATAAAATCCACATCCAGCGCCTGCACATCTACCGGCAGGTGCTGTACCGCCTGCGCGGCATCCAGCAGTACGGGGATCTGGCGTTCATGCGCCAGTTCAATGATCTCTTTCACCGGATTGATAGTGCCCAGTGAATTGGACACCCAGGATACCGACACCATCTTTACCGTATCATCCAGCAGCCTGCGGTATTCTTCCATCAGGATCTCCCCCCGTTCATTAATGGGGATCACCTTCAGTGTGGCGTTACGTTCTTCACAGATCAGCTGCCAGGGTACAATATTGGAGTGGTGCTCCATGGAAGAGATGATCACAGAATCACCAGCCTGGATATATTTCCGGCCGTAGCTGCTGGCCACCAGGTTGATACCGTCCGTAGTTCCTTTGGTGAAGATCACCTCGTAGTCAAACGCTGCATTGATGAAGGCCGCTATTTTTTTCCGGGACACCTCATAGGCATCCGTAGCCTGCTGGCTCAGGTAATGCACCCCGCGGTGTACATTGCTGTTCTCAGCAGTATAATAATGCTCTATCGCTTTGATCACGGACCAGGGCTTCTGCGAGGTAGCCCCGTTGTCCAGGTATACCAGCGGTTTGCCATGCACGGTGGTCTGCAGGATCGGAAAGTCCTTCCTGATCTGCTGCACATCCAGCACCTGCTCTTCTGTTATAGCGGCATGATGGTTCATTATTTCAATCCTTCTTCTATCAGATGGTTAATATGCGCCTGCACTTCGGGGATGGGTATCTTCTCTGTCACATCATAGGCAAAGGCATGGATCAGCAGGGCTTTCGCCTTTTCTTCCCCAATACCCCTTGACTTGAGGTAGAACAATGCTTCGGCGTTGAACTGCCCTACGGTAGAACCATGGCTGCATTTCACGTCGTCAGCAAAGATCTCCAGCTGCGGCTTGGAATCAATCACCGCTTTGCGGCTCAGCATCAGGTTATTGTTCTGCTGGAAAGCATTGGTCTTCTGAGCGTCTTCCCGGACAAAGACCTTGCCGTTGAATACGCCGGTAGACTCATCTTTCAGCACGCCTTTGTACAGTTCATTGCTCTGGCAGTGAGGCTTGCGATGGTCAACCACGGTATGGTTGTCCACCAGTTGCCGGCCGCCGGTAAGGTACAGGCCGTACAGGTGACTTTCCACGTTCTCGCCGTCCAGTGCAATGTGCAGGTTGTTGCGCAGCAGGCTGGCGCCGGGGAAAGAAGCCTTATAGTTATTATAGATACTGTTCGATTGCTGGAATACTTCCGTATGGTGAACATACCTGTCCAGTTCCCTTCCGGTCTGGATATAGTAGTGCTGCACCTGGGCATTTTCTGCTACGAAAACCTCTGATACATTGTTGATGAACACCGCAGCCTGCTCATTGGTAGTTACAAAACTTTCAATGACACTGATACCGGCGCTGATCCCTACCACCATCAGGTGACGCGGCTGCAGGAAGGTATGGTCGTCCGCGGCAGTAACGTGGATCACATGCAGCGGCTTTTCTACCACAATATTATTCTTCACTTCAATGAAAAGCCCATCACGGAAGAGGGCCGTATTCACGGCGGCGAAATGTGTTTTGGCCAGGTCAGTATACTGACCGAAATGTTTTTTGAAAGCGGGTCTGCTGACAGCAGCCGACATCGGGAATACATAAACCCCTTCCTCCGCTATCTTATCGGAAAGGTCAGGGCTGTATTGGCCGTTCACCAGGACGATCCTGTAGGCATCCAGACCGGGAATGGCGGCCTGGTCCAGGACTTCATCGCGCAAGCTTACTCCTTCACTGCCGGCATCGGTAATAAAGGATTCTTTGAGGAAGGGTGCCAGGTTGGTGTATTTCCAGTCTTCCACCCGGGTAGAGGGGAAGCCGGTTATCTTAAATTGCTGAAAAGCTTTTTCGCGCAGGGCAGTGAGTTCGGCCGGTTCGGTGCTGTTGCTTTCTGCAGCACGCAGCTCGAAATCGGCGATACATTGCCCATATAATGAGTTTGCTATTTGTGTATTGCTGTTGTCCATTTCCTATTATTGCTGTTCAATCCTGGGCAGTGCGGACACTTACCCTGTCCAAATACGAAAGCACTGTTTACTGGAAGCTGGGCTTCAGGGCAGTTTCCTGGGAATCTTCCTTGAGCCAGTCGTATCCTTTTTCTTCCAGCTCCAGCGCCAGTTCTTTGGTACCGGATTTTACGATCTGGCCATTGTACAGTACGTGTACAAAGTCGGGCACGATATAATCCAGCAGCCGCTGATAGTGAGTGATGATGATGAAAGCATTATTGGAAGAACGCAGTTTATTCACGCCGCGGGATACTATACGCAGGGCATCGATGTCCAGGCCGGAATCTGTTTCGTCCAGGATAGCCAGTCTGGGTTCCAGCATAGCGAGCTGCAGGATCTCATTCCTTTTCTTTTCACCACCGGAGAATCCTTCATTCAGGGAGCGGTTGGCCAGGGAAGTATCAAATTCAAGCAGCTTCTGCCTTTCTTTCAGCAGGCGCAGGAATTCTTTGGCTTCCATGGGCGGTTTATTATGATAAGCCCGCACTTCATTGATAGCGGTCTTCAGGAAGTTGATATTGGATACGCCGGGAATTTCCACGGGGTATTGAAAAGCCAGGAAGATACCTTCCCGGGCGCGGTCTTCAGGAGATAATTCCAGGAGATCCTTTCCTTCGAAAAGCATTTCACCACCGGTCACCTCATAGTTCTCCCTGCCGGTGAGTACAGAAGCCAGGGTACTTTTGCCGGAACCATTGGGTCCCATGATGGCATGAATTTCACCTGCTTTGACTTCCAGGTTAAGTCCTTTCAGAATTTCCTTTTCCTCTACAGAAGCCTTCAGATTTTTTATACTTAACATGATTTCTCTGTTGTTATGATTTGTCGTTGCTTTATTGGGTTATCTGGTATACCGGTCTGCAGCCCGCTGCATGGACCGGCGGCAATCAATTAGCCTACACTTCCCTCCAGGGAGATGGCCAGCAGTTTCTGTGCTTCTACAGCAAACTCCATCGGTAACTGGTTCAGCACTTCCTTGGCATAGCCGTTAACGATAAGGGCTACTGCTTTCTCAGTATCAATACCGCGCTGGTTGAGGTAGAAGATCTGGTCTTCCCCGATCTTGGAGGTAGTAGCTTCATGCTCTACCATGGCGGTGTTGTTCTTTGATTCAATATAGGGGAAAGTGTGGGCGCCGCATTCATCACCGATCAGCAGGGAATCACACTGGGTGAAATTGCGGGCGTTCTCTGCATTGGGGCCTATCTGCACCAGTCCGCGATAGCTGTTCTGGCCATGACCGGCAGAGATGCCTTTGGAGATGATCCGGCTTTTGGTATTTTTTCCGATATGGTACATTTTGGTACCGGTATCAGCAATCTGTTTGTTCTTGGTGAGGGCTACAGAGTAAAACTCGCCGGAGGAGTTATCGCCACGCAGGATCACGCTGGGGTATTTCCAGGTGATGGCTGAGCCGGTCTCCACCTGTGTCCAGGAGATCTTGGCGTTTACACCTTTGCAGATGCCGCGTTTGGTAACAAAGTTGTAGATACCGCCTTTACCGTCCTTATCACCGGGATACCAGTTCTGAACGGTGGAGTATTTGATCTCTGCATTGTCCAGGGCAATCAGTTCTACTACGGCAGCGTGCAGCTGGTTCTCATCACGCTGGGGGGCAGTACAACCTTCCAGGTAGCTGACATAGCTGCCTTCGTCGGCAATGATGAGGGTCCGTTCAAACTGGCCTGTATTCTGGGCGTTGATCCGGAAGTAGGTAGACAGCTCCATGGGGCAGCGAACGCCTTTGGGGATGTATACAAATGAACCATCGGATACAACGGCCGCATTGAGGGCGGCGAAGATATTATCGGTATAGGGTACTACGGTACCGAAATACTGCTTCACCAGATCAGGATATTCCTGGAGGGCTTCACTGAAGGAGCAGAAGATAACACCCAGCTCTTTCAGTTTATCCTTGAAAGTGGTGGCTACGGAGACGCTGTCAAACACGGCATCAACGGCCACGCCGCTCAGGAGTTTCTGTTCGGAGAGGGGGATACCCAGCTTTTCGAAAGTGGCCAGCAGCTCGGGATCTACTTCATCCAGGCTATTGTATTTGGCTTTTTTCTTAGGCGCGGCATAATAGGAAATATCCTGGAAGTCGATTGGCGGCAGTTCAAAGTTCTGCCAGGTGGGCATTTTCAGGGTCTGAAAATGACGCAGGGCCTTTAACCGGTATTCCAGCATCCATTCGGGCTCATTTTTCTTTTGGGATATGAACCGCACAATGTCCTCATTCAGCCCTTTGGGGGCAATCTCCATTTCAATGTCAGTCGTGAAGCCGTATTTGTATTCTTCCGACGAGACATCTTTTAATATATCAAGATCAGTGCTCATATTATCGATTCGTCAAAAATGTGAACGGTGTTTTCTTACGATTGGGTTCGAAAGGGTCCGTTCCGGTCCCGGGTTTATAGATCAATTACAGGGCAAAACTTTCGCCGCAGGCGCAGGTCCTGGAGGCGTTGGGGTTGTTGAAAAAGAGGCCTTTCCCATTGAGGCCGCCGCTGTAGTCCAGCTCGGTGCCATAGAGGTATAACAGGCTTTTCATTTCCACCACCAGCTTGATGCCTTTGTCCTCAAAAAGCTGGTCATTGTCCCTGGTCTCCGTATCAAATTTCATTTCATACTGAAGTCCTGAGCAACCGCCGCCTTTTACACCAACACGCACAAAGCTGTCTGTGGCATGCCCTTCTTTTTCCATCAGCTGATGGATGTATTTTTTTGCGTTATCTGAAACGGTGATCATTTTTTCCGGTTTGTCAGTGTAAATAATACCTATATAACAACATCCGGGGTTATTGGTTTTACCCACCCGGACACTGCTGGCAACTCTATCACACTGATTATCAATTTGTTTCTACCTGTAAACGGAAATATTCCTAAACTCGAAAGCCGGCTGGTCAGTGCGCGGCTTTAGCCCACAAAAGTAGGGTGAAAATCTAAGGTTTGGAGCGGAAATGTGTGGAATCTGTGGAGAACCTGCAAGGGTATGATAATCATCTATTTACAGAAGCAGGGCAGGAGCCGCACAATGACCCCTGTCCGCCTGTTCAGTAATATATAAATAACTAATAGTCAAATCATTAAATATCAGGTCCGTGGCTTTGTATTTTCCGGGCGCCGCTGCCGGCCACTGTTAAATATTCTTCACTCCCGGCGCCAGGATCCTTTTCCATTCGGGATGTCTTTTAAGATATACCAGCACAAAGGGACAGAGCGGGATCAGCTTCAGCTGGTGCTGCTCCAGGTAATACAGTGCTTTTTCAATGATGGCCGTGCCCACGCCTTTACCACCCAGGGATTCCGGCACCTCTGTGTGGATCAGGGTATAATGATCGGAAGCGGGACGGTATTCAATGAAGGCCGTTTCACCTTCCACCTGCAGTTCAAAGCGCTGGTCTTCTATATTATTGACCAGTTCAAGGTCCTTGTATTGATCAGCCATAAAAAAGGTTTGAGCAGTTAATAACTGAGGGTACCAAAAACACCGTTCTCATAATCGGCGATGGCCTGGTCTACTTCTTCGGCGGTATTCATCACAAAATTATCTTTTGCGGCCACCGGCTCATCAATAGGCTCAGCAGTGAGCAGTAATACCTTACTGTCTTCAGTAGTTACCACGGTAAACTCATCGTTCTCTTTTTCAAAGACCACGAGGTTGTGTTCCGCAACTGTGGTAGCCCCGTTGATGGTCACTGATCCCTGGATAATATAGAGCAGGGTCCAGTAGCCTGGGGTGGCAGAGAATGTCACTTCCTTACCGGCTGTTATTTCGCCAATCACGGAGACGACCGGTGTAAAGGATCTTTTCAGCGGCCCTGTTTTACCATCGTATTCACCGCTTACCAACCGGAGATGAACGCCTTCCTGCTGCAGGACTTCGGGCATCTCCTGTTTGCGGGCCATTTGATAATAGGGTACTTCCCATTTATTGGCTTTGGGTACATTGACCCAGATCTGCACCAGTTCCTGTATACCGCCTTTCTGCAGTATGGCATCCGTAGGCCCTTCGCTGTGCAGCAGGCCCTTGCCGGCAAACATCCACTGGGAATCTCCTGCCTGCACAATTTCATCATGGCCTGCATTGTCCTTGTGATAGCCTTCCCCCTGGACCATAAAGGTTACAGGAGAGAAGCCTCGGTGCGGATGCGGGTGGATCCGGTGAACAGACCCGGGCTGGATCATTTCCGGTTTCTGGTGGTGGATCACAATAAAAGGATTGGCAAACCGGAAATCCTTATGGGGCAGGGATTGCAATACTGTTTCTTCTTTTGTGATCTGCTTTTCCCTTCCAGCCAGGATATGCTGAATAGCCTTTTGCATGGTAATTGATTTTTAGTGAACACAAAAATAGGTGGCCCCGGCGGCGCGGGACCTTGAAGTAAATTAAGAAATTACGTTCTATCTTTTTTTCTTCCTTCAATATTGGGCAGAAAACCTGTCAGCAGGCCAATCAGTGGCAGGTAAGCACAGACCTGGTATACATAGTTGATACTGGTATGGTCTGCCAGTTTACCCATCAGGGCCGAACCGATCCCGGCCATGCCGAAGGCGAAGCCAAAGAACAGGCCGGCTATCATGCCTACTTTTCCCGGCATCAGTTCCTGGGCATACACCAGGATAGCTGAGAAAGCAGAGCTGAGGATGATGCCGATAATGATGCTCAGGACACAGGTCCAGAAAAGGTTGGCATGTGGCATCAGTAAAGAGAAAGGCGCCACGCCCAGGATAGAGATCCAGATCACGTACTTGCGACCGATACGGTCACCCAGCGGGCCGCCGAGAAAAGTACCCGCAGCAATGGAGAACAGGAAAGCAAAGAGATAGAGCTGGGCGCTCTGTACAGAGACATTGAATTTCCCGATCAGGTAAAAGGTATAGTAGTTGGTAAGGCTGGTCATGTAGAAATATTTGGAGAAGATGAGCAGCAGCAGGATGACCACGGAGAAAGCCACTTTACCGGGTGAGAGAGCAGG
This sequence comes from Candidatus Pseudobacter hemicellulosilyticus, assembly GCA_029202545.1. GTDB lineage: Bacteria > Bacteroidota > Bacteroidia > Chitinophagales > Chitinophagaceae > Pseudobacter > Pseudobacter hemicellulosilyticus. The sequence goes on along the minus strand of CP119311.1, from coordinate 1,695,082 downwards.
CCGGTCTGACAGCTGCCTGGCTTTTTTGGGTTTGATGCGATGCGTATTGGCCTGGTACCATTTGCCGATACGCAGCATCACAAAAATTGCCAGCAGGGCGGCCAGGGAAAACCAGATGATATGGAACTGTCCAAAGGGCACAATGATCAGGGCTGCCAGCAGGGGACCCAGCGAGCTGCCCGCGTTGCCACCCACCTGGAACAGGGATTGTGCCATACCGTGACGACCACCGGAAGCCATATATGCCAGTCGCGACGCTTCCGGATGAAATACCGCCGAGCCCATACCTACCAGGGCCACGGATACCAGCACCATGGGAAAGCTGCTGGCCAGGGACAGGCTGATAAGACCCATGAGGGAAAAGCTCATACCGATGGCCAGGGAATAAGGCTGTGGCCGGCGATCCGTATAAAAGCCTACTACGGGTTGCAGCAGGGAGGCGGCCAGCTGAAAGGTCAGCGTGATGAGGCCGATCTGTGAGAAGTTAAGGTGCAGGGAATCCTTTACCAGCGGGTAGATGGCCGGGATCAGGGATTGCAGGGTGTCATTCAGCAGGTGTGTGAAGCTGAGCGCCAGCAATACGGGGAATACAGTGTTCTCTGCGAGTTGCTGTGCAACCGCTTTCTCTTCCTGAAAGGTCGTTTCCATGTCTGTAGTTTAAATGCCGCAATCGTGGCTGAGCGTTCGTATTGCTCCTTATCATGTAGTTAGTGGATACCGGCAGAGAGGGTAAGGCGTTCCTGATAAGGCAGCCTTCAGGCAATTGGTTTCCGTGGCAAATGTAGGAAGTTTTTATAAAATAAAAGGGCCGCCCGGAGACCCGGGTGGCCGATTACTAATCATTTCCATAACACATTAACCCTTATCCAAGATTTACAAAGGTTGCCTGGCCGCCTGTAAGCAAACAGGAACAGGCGTACGCAGGCGCTATATCTTTTTCCCAACAGCTGCAAGCTCCGGAGAAATGGCCTCCAGGCAGAGCGCCGGTAAATTTTCTATGGGATCATATTGAAGCTGGCGCAGCACTTCAGCCAAAGCCAGCTCCTGGTCAATAAATTCCAGTGACTCAAAAGCCACATATTCCATTAACTGGACATTCATGAAAGGGCCCTGCTCTTTCCGGATGCATTCCAGGCAGGCCTGTCGGATGGAATAGAACAGGAAGCGCTTCACAGCTTTCACTTCTTCCAGTTCCTGCCTGTGTACCCACAGGGCTACCAGGGCCTGCTCAACGATGGTCTCGGCCATCCTTGCCTGGTCAATCAATCTTTTGGCCAGGAAGCAGAGTTTCAGGTACCATTGATGGACCAGCAACGCAAAAGCATAAGGGTCACCATCCCTGTTACCCAGGACCACCTGCTCCAGGGTATCATAACCGGTAGTTTTCTTCATGTAACAAGTTTTTCAATAAAGGGCTCCCTTCCATAAGGCCGAGCCCTTTCCCATTCAATCATTAAGCACCCTGTGATGGGCAGAAATTTGTAAGTAGCAAACCGGGCTATGATGTTGTAGAACAGTGGTTGTTGAGTAACGAACGGGTCAAAGAAATAGATTATTATTTGTAATGAGTAAAATTATCCTCAATAATTGCTATTATTATTGATCATAATCAACCTACACACCGGTTATTACCGTTTTAATAACCGAAAGTGGCAAATGGGTTCCTTTGGCAATGGTTAATAAAGACAAGCGCTACCTGACCGTTCAAAAACTGATGCAGGCGGGTCATATCAAATACTTCGAAGATATCTTTCTGCATATCTCCCGTACGCGCGTAGCCAAGGACATTGGCTTCAATAACGACCGGATGAAGAACCTTATATTCAATGAAGTGGAGGGATGGGTAGTGCGTGATCTTTACAGACTGGCCCAGTTGTTTGAAGTAGAAGAAGCATCAATGTTGCAACTGGTGAATGAACAATACCTGCGTGACAGGAAAAAGAAGAAAAAATGATCCAGTCTGCCGTTCTCTCCGGAACGGCGCCGGCCTGCCGCCTGTACTTAGCCGCTTGTTATAAACCGCCCGGGACTCAGGCCAGTTCAATCTCTTTTTTACGGTAAAATTTTCCCCTGTATTCGGTTGGCGTCATGCCGGTATTCTTCCTGAACAGCTGACGAAAGGCTTTCAGATCGTTATAACCGGCTTCCAGCATCACTTCCAGGATGGTGCCATCGGTTTGTTCCAGTATACGTTTGGCCACTTCAATCCGTGTACGCTGCAGGTATTCGATAGGCGTATAACCGGTAGCTTCCTTAAAACGCCGGGACAGGTTCCGGCGGCTGGCAGGTATCTCCGTCAGCAATTCCTCAATGGTGCCTGCTTCTTTGAAGCTGACCTGTATCCTTCGCTGCAGCTCGCCCACCAGTTCATCCTTATGGTTCTGCACCGGTATAAAAGTGCCAAAATAGGCCTGCTGGTCCCTGTCCATATCAATACCGAAATATTTGGCCGTGCTGAGGGCCAGCTCCCGGCCACAGTATTTTTCCACCAGGCTCAGCAGTAAGTAGAAACTATTAGTAGCGCCGCCGCCAGTATAGATGCCATCCCGTACGGTCATCACTTCCCCGGCCTTCACCTGTACTTTGGGGTAAGCACGGGCAAATATATTGGCGGCCTGGATATGGGTGGTAGCGGGTTTCTGGTCCAGCAGTCCTGTAGCCGCCAGCAGGAAAGAGCCTGTACAAACACTGGCTATCTCTGCCCCGGCCCTGCGCTGCTGCTGCAGCCAGCCAACCGCTTCCGTATTCAGTTTAACAGCCTGCCCGATATCGGCAACTCCAAAAGAAGGTATCAGGATCAGTTGCAGTGGCGGCGAATCAGCCAGGGTATGCACCGGATGATCTGTGAACGCCGGCGGCCTGGACATGGTTGGATACAGCAGGTGCAACTGGAAATAAGCAGGCTTGCCCTGTTGTTCCAGGAATCGGTTGGCCGATTCAAATACATCCAGCATGGCGGCTACACTCAACAGCCGGTGGTGTTTGATCAGTAAAATACCAAGTTGCAACATCTGCTACCTATTTGGGTTGAAGTTTAGACTATTAAGACCAATGGGCGGGTACAGCAGGCCATACAGCCTTCTGGTCTATGAGCATGAAACAGATCAAACCGTTGCATTCGTCGATTGGAGAGCCACGTATTTCTATAATAACGGCGCCCGGTGACCTATGGGTCACCGGGCGCCTTGCAGGAGCGGATCTATTTTTTATAAAGCACTGCTGTAATGGTCAAAGGTTTGCCAGTATTTATCCTTATAGATGGTATAGTCAATATCAAACCGGGCGCTGTATTCATTTTGCAGCTGGTGAAAGATCCTGGAAAGCTGGCGGAATTCCTTGCAGGCAAAATAGAATTTTCGCTTTCCCTCGCCCGTCCGACGGTTTACATTCAGGTAGCCGTCCTCATCTTTTAGCTGTATCATCAGCTGGTTCTCTAAACCGGTCAGCCATCCAAGCTCCTCCTCAGACGGCATTCCATTCTTTTGCCCGCTCCTGAACTGGCAGGTGAGTATGGCCATCCAGGGATGTGAAGGTTTACGATCCCAGCGGAGCAACTGTGTATTGGTCACTGACAGCAAGGTATAACCACTATCCGACTCAGACCTGAAAACAGCGTAGTCATCATTGCTGGTATCAGCCCGTTCCCCTTCATACTTTTCTACAAACTCCTTTTGCCGCCAGGTCAGGTAATCCTTTAGTTTGGCGACAGGGATCCATTCCAGGCTGGCATCCTTTTTCCCAATGACTTTCAGGTTATCAATATTACTGGCAAAATCAAGTTCGCCCAGGTAGTTGTCAAGGAAAAGATATACCCCATCAAACAATTCGCTTTTATTGATATCTGTCAGCTCATCATGTACAATGGTGATATCTATTTCATCCGGGCGGGCAGGATCATTATTCGGGTAAAAGAAGAGGTTATCCTCACTATAATGATACCCCTGCATTTCAAGGCGGAAATCCCCGGAAGGCGGTTTCAGTGCAGTAAATTTCCATCCACTCAGCTGGGGTGCAGCAGCAACCAGGTCTTCAACAAATACGATGTTCTTGATCTCACCATCAGCCGTGAGGATCAGTTCCGCAGTATCATCATCATACATGCCCGCCATGAAAAAAAACCCGTTTTTCAGCGAATCCAGTTTGTGAGCGAGCTGGTCAATAAATCTGCTCCGGATATTCCTTCTGCTGGCCACGGCCCGATAAAACTCTTTTTCTTTACTGCTGAACCATTTCCAGAAATCGGTATTGTTTCTGACGGGTTCCTCCTTTCTGCCAAATACTTTTTGTAAAAAATTCATTTTCTGCAGGGTTAAGGGATAGAATGAATTTGGGGGCAATGGCTTTTACAGGCTGGCATATTGTTTTATGAAATTGATCCAATCGGCGCCAAAAGGGATGACCACATATTTACCCTGTGGCGATATAAGGATCTTTGATGGATAGCTGTTTATTTTATACGTTTTTTCAATCTCCTGGTCGGCCATAGCAACAGGAAAGGTATATTGAAACTCATTCATGTAATCGGTTACCTTTTTCTCCAGGTCGTGGCAGGCCACAGTTACCACAACGATCTTGTCTGCAAGATCGGCGCTGGCCGTTTTGTAGAATTTTTCCAGATCGGGATGTTCTTTCCTGCAGGGGCTGCACCAGGTACCCCAGAAGTCCAGCAGCATCCACTTGCTCTTACCGCCATCAGCCAGTGAAACCGGCTTACCATTACCATTCAGCAGTTTTAAAGAAAAGGCAGGCGCCTGCTTTCCCAGCTGGTCGATGCCTTTCATCCAGTAGCTGCTGAAAGTTTCCTGGCCGGAAAAATTTTCAGTGTAATACTGCTGAAGTGCTGTCTTGAAGTTGGGATCTATCAGCGCGGTGTTCAGCAGGGTGGACAGGGTCTGTTGTTTGTCGCCCGAATTTGCAGTCAGGTAACTGACATAATCATCGCGGAAGGTATACTTCTCTTCCTGGAGCAGAAAGAACATATCATAGAAATAGGCATGCCGATTATTATTGTCAGCCAGGTCCGGACTGTAATCGGCAGCCAGTTTAAAATGATCACCGGCCTTTTTGATCTCCTGTTTGCTCATCAGGGTTTGCGCCTGAACAAAATTGGCATAGGCATAGAGAAAACGGTACCAGGTCCTTTTTTCCAGTACAGGCCGGAAATTCTGTTCAGGGTTTAAGGGCAGCTGGCTGCTTTGCAGCCTGCTGGTCAATGTTGCCAATAACTTGTCAGCCATAGGGGCCAGGTCTTTTCTTCCGGCAACAACCTGGTAGATCAGTAACCCATACCTCCCGATCCTGTTGGTGTACAGGTCAGCTGCTGATAACTGGGTTTTGGTAAACCCGTCCACCAGTTCAGCCAGCTGCCGGTCGTTAGTAGCCTGTTGCTCTGCCTGGAGCCAGTAATAGATAGGCCTGGCAGATTGCACCACTACCGGATTGCCATCGGCCAGCATGGCCTTCAGGATGGCATGAGCGGTATCCAGTCTTATTTGATATTCCTTTTTCTGTTCTTCCGTAGTAGCCAGGTTCAGCAGAAATCTGCAAAAGATCTGGGCATATGCATTGTGCAGCAAATCCTGAAGCGTAGATGAATAGTCAGGATTGGCAGCCAGCTTTCTGACAAAGAACATGGCCGAATCAACATTTTTATCCTTGTAGTGCTGGAAGCCGTTGAAATAAGTACTTGAGCTCTCAGAGACCGGTGCTGGTTGCTGTCCATAGATCAGGGTGAAGAAAGGAACAGATAGGATTAATAGTATATATTTTTTCATGGGTTTAGCAGGGTTTCATGTTATCTGCACCGCCCAATATACTAACTCCTTTCTGTATCCCTTCTTCAACAGTCCTTAAAATTTACCGGCTTTGTGAATTATTTCACAAGCCGTCTGAAAGCATTAAATCCGTTGTATATTTATTGATGGCCGGGAAGACAGGTATTTACAGCACCCGGACCTGCGTATTGCAAAGCCTTGACCCATGAAGCATATCCAGCGAAAAGACATTCATATTATCAGCCGTCACAGCAACCTGAACGAAACAGCCATCAGGAAGGTTCTGGAAGAGCAGGTCTATAACGATCAGGCCTCCTGGAAAAAATTTCTCCGGCTGTTCTTTATCAGTCTCGGGATCGGATTTACCGTAGCAGGGATCGTTTTCTTTTTCGCCTACAACTGGGCTAACCTGCACAAATTTGCCAAGATTGGGCTGATAGAGGGTTTGCTGATCACCACCACGGCCCTGGCGCTGCTGCCAAAGCTCCAGCTTACCACACGAAATATTATCCTGACCGGCGCAACAGTACTGGTAGGTGTGCTGTATGCCGTATTTGGACAGGTTTATCAAACGGGCGCCAATGCTTATGATTTCTTCCTGGCATGGACCGTATTTGCCAGCTTATGGGTACTGGTAGCCAATTTTGCTCCGCTATGGCTGCTATACCTTGTACTGATCAACACTACCCTTTTGCTGTATGCGCAGCAGGTGGCCAACTACTGGCCTGATGCGCTTGAGCCGACTATACTTTTCTTCATCAACACGGCCGTTCTGGTCACCGCCATATTACTTGTCCGCTACAGGAAAGCTATAGTCCCAGCCTGGTTCCTGCAAATAGTGGCACTGGGCTGCGCCAGCTACGCCACCCTGGGCATTGTTAATGGCATCTTCGACAGATACCTGGGCGTGTTGCCGGTCCTGGGGGCCCTGACTGCAATAGCGTATGGCGCGGGCATCTGGTTCGGATTAAAAACCCGCGACAGGTTTTACCTGTCCATCATTGCATTCAGCCTGATCACTATAGTCGCCGCCCTCCTCCTGAAGATAAGCTATCAGGCAGGAATGCTTCTATTGGTGGGGCTTTTTGTAGTGGCCAGCGTTACGCTTGTTATCAAGTACCTAATTGACCTTCAACAAAAGTGGAAAAATGAACAATAGAGAAGCCATACAGTCTTTGCTGCAACAGGTCCGGCACACGGAAGAAAGTCCTTTGATAGCTGATGAGGAAGCGATTGCCGCCGAGTATGAAAAAAGTCATAATGACCAGTCCCTGGGTATCAAGATCCTCTCCATTTTTGGCGGCCTGCTTGCCAGTGTTTTGTTCCTGGGCGCCCTGGGCATCACCGGCCTGTACGATTCCACGGAAGGTCTATTGTTGTTTGGCACCCTCTTTATTGGAGGCGCTATCCTGGCCAGCCGGCTTACGGATCATATCATTGTTGATACAGCAAGCGTTTCCGCCTATTTACTGGGCCTTGTGTTGCTGGGCGCTGGTCTTGGTTCGGTGAAATTTACTGAATTTACCATTTGTACTATTATCAGTTTGATTGCTATTGGCGCACTCTGCATTGTCCGCGACTATATTTTCTCTTTTATTTCTGTGCTGATAGTTCATGGCTGTATTTCCTGGCTCACCATGTTTAAAGGAGCCCCTGGTATAGCAGGCATGCTTTACATAGCCCTGCTATCAGTGATCCTGCTGTTGGTTTACCTGAAGGAAGCAAAGCTTATTGCCGACCGTACTATTTTATCCCTGGTATACCGCCCTGTACGGGCAGGCTTACTGGTGGCTTTCCTGTCAGGCCTTGCAATGCTCAATACAACAAAATATTCCTACCTGTTTCCCCGCATAAGCTGGCTGGCGTCTGTGGTCATTACAGGATGTATTATCTGGTTGATAGCGCTGCTGACAAAAAACCTACAGCTCAAACCTTTTTACAGGATCGGTATTTATATCCTCTGTCTTATTATACTGGCGCCCACCGCCCTGGCGCCCGGTATTGCAGGCGGCCTGTTAGTTATCCTGCTTGGCTTCCTGGTAAATGACAAAGCAGCCTTTGTGCTGGGTATTGTTGCTTTTATCTATTTTGTTTCCCGCTATTACTATGATCTGAATTTTACCCTGCTGACCAAATCGATCCTCCTGTTTTCCTCAGGCATTGTTTTCCTGCTCCTGTATCTCTTCACACATAAAAAACTAACCGCTCATGAAGAAGTATAAGTGGCTTTTCATACTGCTGAACCTGGCTTTGCTGCTGCTGTACTTTAATCATTCAGTGGTAAAGAAAGAGGAACTGATCAGGGACGGCCAGCTGGTATTACTGGAACTGGAGCCTGTTGATCCCAGGTCCCTGATGCAGGGGGATTATATGCAGTTAAGGTATAAATTATCCACCGGGAATAGTCCGGATAACCTTACCAAACGGGGCTATTGCGTAGTGCAGCTGGACAGCAGCGGCGTAGCAGACAGCGTTCGGTTCCAGCCGCATATGACCCCGCTGAACGCAGGCGAGCACCTGATAGAATATACGGCGCCGGATTACTGGAAAATTAATATCGGTGCTGAATCCTTCTTCTTCCAGGAAGGACAGGCTGCGCAATATGACAAGGCAAAATATGGCGGCGTAAAAGTGGACAGCCAAGGCAATAGCCTGCTGGTAGGCCTGTATGATGAGCAGCTCAGGAAAATAGAATGATCAGACAATTACTTTTTACCTTTACAGCCAGTTCAAACACCGCACCCGCCCATCAGCCAACTTAGCTCAGCTGGTAGAGCGCTTCACTCGTAATGCAGAGGTCGTCGGTTCGAGTCCGATAGTTGGCTCTCAGTGTTCCAGCGCTTCGTCAACCAGTTTTTTCAACTCCCGGTATTTTTCATTCCGGCCCTTGTTATTGATATTGACGGTCATCAGGAAAGCTGCATAACCCCGCTGGTTATCTACCCAGGGGTAACTTCCAAAAAGACCCGGACTGCTCACTGATCCGGTAGCAGCACCATTGGCTGCTGACATCACCCATTCTCCGAAGCCATAGCCAAATCCGGTGGCTTCCGCAGGAGAATAAGCCTGCTTTACCTCTTTTGTCAACTGGTTGACCTGCATGGCCGCAATACTTTTTTCCTGCAACAGCTGCCGGCCCTGGTATTGCCCACGCTGCAGGATCATGGCCAGGAAATGCAGGTAATCTTCCGGTGTGGACCAGGCTCCACCAGCAGGAAGGGGAACCCGGGCATCGCCAAAATCTGTTTGCCGCATACCCAGCGGCTGGGTTATCCTTTCCCGGAAAAGTTGCTGAAATGACTGACCGCTGATCTTTTCTATCACAGCCCCTGCTATCTGCAATCCTATATTACTATAATGGAACACTTTGCCCGGTTCACCTTCCATTGGCAACAGGGCTATCCCGGCCATGGCCTCTTCCATACTGTTCACCTCACGCATCTCCTGCAGGCTCTCCTTCAGCGGAGGCGCTTTGATGGCTGTCAGGTGCGACAGGCACTGGCTGATGGTAATATGCCCTTTACCTTGGCGGGAAAAGATGGGTAGGTACGAACCAATAGTATCCGTGAGCTGCAGGCGGCCTTCATCCACAAAGGTCATCACCAGCGCTGCGCTGAGCCATTTGCTGCAACTGGCAATGGGCTGGCGGCTATGGAGGGTAAAATCAGCGAGGTCCGCCGCCTTTCCCTGCCGTTTGGCCAGGAACCTGACAACAGCCTTCTGCTTGCCGGTCATGGCGTTCACCCCTTTTGAATAAATAGTTTTTCCGTCTTTATATATCACCAGGTAGGTGCGACCACCCAATTCGCCAACATGCTGCTGTAGCCAATTGTCCAGTTTGGTGAAATTGTACTGGGCGCTGGCGGCGCCACCCAATAAGGCCATCGCCAGGATACTCAACAGGTATTTATGCATAGTTCCTGTAGACCGGCAAACGGGGCCAGGGTTTAATTGGGTCGCCAACCTGTTGCCAGCGGCATAGTCCCGCTGCCTCAACAGCCTGAGATGCATAGCAAAGCAGCTGCCGCCATCTACACAAAATGTTTGAATTTTGCAATATTTGGTTTGATCCCCTTAACTGAAACCGCCCAAAAGCCCTGTATCTTTGGGTATACGCTGAATATAATTACTGGCATTATGGCAAAAACGGAGACCATCGAGGATTTCTACCGGCAAAAATTCAACTGGCTGCCGGACAACCTGAAACAGGATATCGGGCATTTCAACGTGTTCCGGCTGGAAGACTGTACAGGTCCCGGCAAAGCCCCGGTGCAGTATAGTCGCCGCGACTTCTACAAGGTGTCCCTGCTCCGCGGGCACCATGCCTACCATTATGCCGACAAAAGCCTGGAAGTATCCGGCACCACCCTGATCTTCTTCAACCCCAATGTTCCCTATACCTTCCAGCCCCTCAGCGAAGATTCCACCGGTTATTTCTGCATCTTTAAAGACGCTTTCTTTACCGGTCATATGCGGGGCGGCCTCAAGGAAATGCCCATGTTCCAGCCAGGCAATAAACCATTTTATGTGCTGGATCAGCAACAGGACGATTATATAGCTTCCATATACAGGAAGATGATTGACGAGATCGGGTCCGACTATGTCTACAAATTTGACCTGATCCGCAACTATATCATGGAGGTCATCCATTTTGCCCTGAAGCTGCAACCTACAGAAACACTCTACCAGCATACGGATGCCAATTCACGCATCACCTCCGTATTCACCGAACTCCTGGAACGGCAATTCCCCATTGAATCCATCAGCCAGCGCTTTACCCTTCGCTCCGCCAGGGATTTTGCGCAGCAGCTGGCCGTGCATGTCAATCACCTCAACCGCGCCATCCGCCTTACCACCGGCAAAACCACTACAGAACATATCACGGAGCGACTGGCAGGCGAAGCCAAGGCCCTGCTCAAACACACCAACTGGAATATTTCGGAGATCAGCTATTGCCTGGGCTTCGAAGAACCAGCCCACTTCAATCATTTCTTTAAGAAACATACCAATACCACCCCTACGGCTTTCCGGCACTAAGCGTTACCCTTCGCCATACCAGCCAGGAGAATTGAGCAACAGGCAGCACCCGCTTCCGGCCAGCGATCCCTTACCCCTCCAGATGCCAGTCAATAACCTTCCGGAGAATGCTATCAGCTATTCACCCCTGGAAGGAAAGTGATCATTGCACAACCAGCCCATGGTTCGTCCCAAAAAATTAGGTCCTGCCTCAGCAGACCCGTTGAATAGCTTCACGCTGTTGAGCAGGCATTGGCAGCAAATTCTGCTCCCCCCGGCTCATGGACCAAAATGTTTGAATCATATAAAGATCAGATTGAATACCGCAAGCTGCATGGCATGGTCCGTCTATAACTTTGTTATTGCCCTCCAATGATCATCCTCACTACCATAGCAGAACAGCATGTGATCGGCTTTTTTGAAGACCGCCATGCTGATGGTATGTTATGTACTTTCATGGCCACTGAACTGCCTGCCTCCTTACAGGCACAGCTGCTTGACCTGCCCGGCTTTTCCGACCAGGCCCATTCCAGTTACTGGCTGAATGCAGCAGAGCAGGAGAAAGCCGGCAAGATCTTCAAAAGACTGATTGAAGAAGAAGGCTCCGGTTACCGGTATGCCAAACAGCTGCAGCTGGTATACCTTATTGAACTGCTTCACTATATCCTCAAACTACACCAGTACAGCAGCCTACCCCTGGAAGTCAGCCTCAATTGAAATTTCTTGTTTGAAATATACAATGATTGGTTTCAATGCCATAACAACAAGGCCTGACCGACATTTTATCTTTGTGTTGTCCCATTCATGAACAAGACACTGATAAAAAAAGGATCTGATCCCATTTCTCACAAACACTAACAGAAAAAATATGAAACAGCAAGTATGGTATGTTACCGGAGCCTCCAGGGGACTGGGGCTCTCACTGGTCCGCAACTTATTGGCGCAAGGCTATCGTGTAGCCGCCACCACCCGCAACCTGGACTCTTTAAAAGCGGCAGTTGACAATGAAACAGATCAGTTCCTTCCCCTGGTGGTGAACCTGTCTGATGAAAAAAGCGTGGCTGACAGCATCGCCGCTACGGTGGAACATTTTGGCGCTATTGATGTATTGGTGAACAATGCCGGATATGGACTGATCGGCAGCCTGGAAGAATTAAGCGATGAAGAGGTGCGGCAGAATTTTGAGGTCAATGTATTTGGCTCCCTCAATGTGATCCGCCATGCACTGCCTTATATGCGCAGGCAGCAGTCGGGCCATATTTTCAATATTGCCTCCATCGGTGGTTTCTCCGGCCTGTACCCCGGCTTTGGCGTGTATTGCGCTACCAAGTTTGCTGTGCATGGCTTCTCTGAGTCACTGGCTGAAGAAGTAAGACCCCTGGGTATCAAAGTGACCATTGTATCACCCGGTTATTTCAGGACCAGCTTCCTGGACGCCTCTACCTCCCTCGGCACTCCGCGGCAGGAGATCGCGGATTACAAACTGGTGCGTGAAGTACAGCAGCAACACCAGCAGGGTATCAACTACAACCAGCCCGGTGATCCGGAAAAAGCGGCCATCGCCATGATCGCCATTGCACAGAAAGGCGCTCCGGTACTGCATCTTTTCCTGGGACAGGATGCCTATGATACAGCAGCAGCCAAGATCAGACTGGTCCAGGAAGAACTGGAAGCAGTCCGTCCGCTGGCCACCGCTACGGGTATTGATGCATAAGCTCCTGCAGAAGGGCCATTTAACATAAAGTTGTCCTGCAACTTGCGGAACAGCCAGCCTGTTTACCTGACTGCATACTGTTACCATACCCAAGCGAGCGCATTGGCAATAGCATTCTGCTGAACAGTTTCTCTATCTGCCTACAGTTACCATGCCCCCGTTCCTGCCGGGCAGGCCGGCAGGAACATTTTTGTGTCCGGCTACCCACAAGCCAATGACAGGAGAAGAAACTACAAACTTCTCAACCTCGCAAAAAACAGAAACGGAAAATAGATGACCAACCGCTCCTTTAGCGAGCCGGCTGCGTCTGTATCTGCTGATAATATTTTAAAATCGGCTATTGATAACGGTAACTACTGTTTGTTAGCTCCGCTTTCAGCAACGCTTATCATTGGGCGTAAGGGCGCCACAAAAGCTGCGCCAATCCTGGCATTCCAAGGATCCAGACCTGAAACTGAAGCAAATTGAAATAAATCAACCCGGATGCTCAGGGGCTGCCGGTACTGAAATGTACCGACAGCATTACTGAACATGGTTTTCTCTCATGTGAACGTATAGGGAATGGGCTCTCGCCCGGGGATAAGAAAAAGATGGTGAGTTAAGCAACCGGCTGACAGCGATTAAATCAGCCAGTTGAACTCACCAAGGTCTTTAGAGGGAAGGACAAATAAATTCCGTGACCGGGAACTTTCCACTGTTCTGTATCTCTTTAAAACCACCCTGAATGTCCACCAGGTTATTGATACCCCTGGCGCGAAGAATGGAAATAAAGATCATGGACCGATAGCCGCCTGCACAATGTACCAGCTGTTTCCGGTTAGGATCAAGTTTGGCAAGATGCTCGTTGATATTGTCTAAAGGCAGATTAATGGCGCCTTCAATATGTTCACTGTTGAATTCGGAAGGCTTCCGCACATCAATAACCGGCAGGTGACTGGTACGTACCATGTCTGCGGCAGCAGTAGCGGAAACAGAGGAAATGGTATCAATTTCTTTACCCGATCTGAGCCAGGCGGCGAATCCGCCTTCCAGGTAGCCGATACAATGATCATAACCTACTCTTGCCAGCCGGGTGATCACTTCTTCTTCTCTGCCCACATCACTGATGATAAGGATCTCCTGCTGGATATCCGGCACCAGGGCGCCCACCCAGGGAGCAAAGCTGCCATCCAGCCCGATATTGATGGAATTGGGGATAAACCCTTTGGCGAAGATCTGCGTGGAACGGGTATCAAGTACCAGGGCGCCTGTTTCATTGGCCCTGTTCTCAAAGGCATCGGGCGCCAGCGCCTTGCGGCCCCTGGTCAGCACGGTGTCGATGCTTTCATACCCTTCGCGGTTCATATATACATTGAAAGGGAAATAACCGGGCGGTGTGGTAAGGCCCTGGGTCACTTCTTTTACAAATTCGTCTTCTGTCATGCTGACGCGCAGCGCGTAGTTGGTCAGCTTCTGGTGTCCCAGCGTGTCCGTTGTTTCTGCGCTCATATTCTTTCCGCAGGCACTGCCGGCGCCATGGGCCGGATAGACAATGATATCATCTGCCAGCGTCATGATCTTGCTGCGGAGGGAATGGTATAAAATAGCGGCCAGCTGTTCGCGGGTCATATTGGCGGCTTTCTGCGCCAGGTCCGGGCGACCAACATCCCCAATGAACAGGGTATCGCCGGAAAAAAGTGCTACGGGCTTGTCCGCATCATTGATGAGCAGGAAGCAGGCGCTTTCCAGGGTATGGCCGGGCGTATGCAATACTTTGAAACGAATATTGCCCACCGCAAACTCCTGACCGTCTTCTGCTACCAGGGCAGAAAATCCAGGTTTGGCGGTAGGACCGTAGACAATAGTAGCTCCTGTTTTTTTGGACAGATCCAGGTGGCCCGATACAAAATCAGCATGGAAGTGCGTTTCAAAAACGTACTTGATGGTGGACCCGCTTTTGGCAGCTCTATCCAGGTAAGGACCTACTTCCCGCAGGGGATCGATCACAACGGCCTCGCCATTGCTCTCGATATAGTAGGCACCCTGTGCCAGGCATCCTGTATAGATCTGCTCAATCTTCATATAAGCTTTGATTGAACTATAAAATTAGCCGCAGCGGGTCAGGATGCAGGTGACCAAAATCAGTCGATACCCTAACAATGATCTGTTTTATTCGTTGTGCAGGCTTTTGGCGGGGTTCATAAGGGCTGCTTTCAGGCTCTGGCTGCTCACCGTCAGCAGGGCTATCAGCAAAGCGCCCAGTCCAACGGCCCCAAATACCCACCAGTGAATACTGACCCGGTAGGCATATTCCTGCAGCCACTGATGGGTGGCATACCAGGCCAGGGGCGCCGCAATGACAAAGGAAAGAAGGATCAGGCGCAGGAAATCCTTTGACAGCAGCAGCAGGATACCGGGCAGGGAAGCGCCCAGCACTTTCCGGATGCCGATCTCCCGGGTACGCTGGTGAGCCGCATAAGAGGAAAGGCCCAGCAGGCCAATACCCGCCAGCAGGATGGCAATGCCCGCAAACAGGTTGGTGATATGGCCCAGCCTGCGTTCACTGGCATACATATTATTGTAATCCTCATCCAGGAAATGGTATTCAAAAGGACGATGCGGCACCAATGTGCGCCACTTTTTTTCCAGGAAAGCAATGGTGGATGGCACAGACTGCCCCGATAGCTTTACCAGCAATACCCGGCCCCACACACCCGGCGCCAGCACCAGTGGTTTGATAGGGATATGCAGCGATTGAAAATGGAAATCTTTTACAACCCCTTTCACCTCGCCAGGCCAGCCGTCATCCATGAACATTTTCTGTCCAATGGCCTGCTCAGGCGTCCAGCCAAGCGCCCTGGCTCCTGACTCATTCAGCAGGTAATGATAATACTCCTTACCATCCGGCGCCGCTTCTACATCCAGCCTGTCCTGTAAGGTCAGGTCCTGCCCAGCCACCAGTTGCAGGCCCACCGTCTGCACATAATCCTCATCGATCAGGCCGGCGTTGACCGACATCTCGTCCTTAGGGGCCATAGCAGCGGACCGCATGGAATAGCCACTGTAGATCCTGTTGGGTGGACTCACCGCACGTGAAACTGATTGTACGGCCGGATTGCTTTTAAATTCAACCTTGATAGCGGCAAGATGCTTACTCATCTCATCATCCAGCGGCAGGATCAGCACCTGGTCCCGGTTATAACCAACCTCCTTGTTCCGGATATGATGCAGTTGCTGCTGCACTATCACCGTGGCAATGATCATAAAGATGGAGATCACAAACTGGAAAACGATCAGGGTCTTGCGCAGCCACACACCGGAACTGGTATTCCTGAAACTGCCTTTCAGCACTTTTACCGGCTGGAACGCAGACAGGACCATGGCCGGATAGCTGCCGGCCAGCAGACCGATACAGGCAATAATAAAGAGGATAGTAATAAAGATACCCGGCGTGAACAGGGAGGACAGCTGCAGGGCTACGCCTGTCAGCTGGTTAAAGGCCGGCAGCAACAGGGCTATCAGTCCACCACTCAGCAGCAGGGCAATAAAACAGATCACCACTGATTCGCCCACAAACTGCCAGAACACCTGTCCCTTCCCGGCGCCCATCACTTTCCGTACCCCTACTTCCCGGGCTCTTTCCATGGAGCGGGCCGTGCTCATATTGATATAGGTAAAACAGGCAATACTGAGTACCAGGAAAGCTATAGCCCCAATGATATAGATGTATTGAATACTGGTATTAGGAACCATGGCAGAAAATGGCGAGTGCAGGTGAATGCGGTTGAAAGGCTCCATTCTAAAATTAATAGTGGCATGATCATCCTTCGTTTCCTGCTTTATGAAGGTATTGATCTTAGCTTGCAAACCCGCCAGCGACTGCCCTTCTTTCAGCAGCAGGTAAGTCCTGTAATTGGCCTCCCAGTAAGTGTTTTCCTGGTTCACGCCCATAGAAGAGAAAGAAGCGAGGAAATCAAAACTGATCTGCGAATTGGCAGGCATCTTTTCAATGATACCGGTTACTTCATAGGGGGTACCCTCGCTGCCAATCAGTAGTTGTTTACCCACCGGATCTGTTTGACCGAAATATTTCTGCGCCATTTCCGGGGTCAGCAATACTTTATAGCGACCGGACAGGGCCGTCTTTGCATCACCCTGCAACAGTTTATAGGTGAACACCGTAAAAAAGCTGGAGTCAGCATACAGGAAATTGTTCTCATTGAACCGCTTATCACCCAGGCGCACCAGTTCAACATCTTCGGAGAACCTAACGCCTGCTTCCAGCTCCGGGAAGGTGCGTACAAAAGTGGGCGCCACTTTAGTACTGGTAAAAGTGCCTTCTTCGGTTTCCCCATTGGAAAAAGCATATTTCATGATCACCCGGACAATCCGGTCCCCTTTTTCCTGGAATTTGTCGAAGCTGAGTTCGTGCTGGATAAAGAGACCAATGAGCAGGCAACTGGTAATGCCCGTCATAAGGCCGAAGATGTTGATAGCGGAATAGGTTTTGTTTTTCCAGAGGTTGCGCCAGGCGATGGTAAGATAGCTTTTGAACATACTACAGCGGATTAAGATAATCAGAACTGGTCATCTTTACCACCAACGCAATACCAAACTAATAAGGTTATAGCATTTAATGACTTAAATAAAACAATTGCCTGTCAACTGTCCGGTTTTGGTACAGCAGGTGTACCAGATCGGTGCAGCCCGTCAGGCCTGGTGTACAGCCGCTTCCTTGTTGTATTTATGCTTGTAGTCTACCGGCGATAGGCCCGTCAGTTTCTTGAAGACTGTCCGGAAGGCTTTTACATCAGCGTACCCCACTTCATACATCACTTCATTTACGTTCAGGCTGCCGGTCTCCAGTTTCTTTTTGGCGGCCTCTATCTTCACCCGCTGGATATATTCCATGGGGGTATTGTTGGTGGCTTTCTTGAAACGTCTTTCAAAATGCCTTCTGCCAATAGCGAATTTCCCGGACAGCTCTTCTACAGATATCCTCTCCGTGAAATTTTTCTCAATGAATTCCTGCGCCATCTTTATTGGTTCGTCCTCATGCTTTTTCTGGCCATTGAACATCACAAAGGGCGACTGGCTCTTGCGGTCGATCTCCAACGCATATACTTTGGAAGCCATGATGGCCATCTCGCGGCCGGCATATTTTTCTACCAGGTGCAGTAACAGGTTCCAGTAGGAAGAAGCGCCGCCACTGGAATACAGCCCGTCCTGCTCCGTCACAATGCGGCCATCCACAAAACTGACATTGGGGAACAGTTCGCGGAAAAGCTCGGCATTGATCCAGTGAGCGGAACATTCCCTGCCTTCCAGCAAACCGGTAGAAGCCAGCAGGAAAGCCCCGGAACAGAGACTGGCCACTTCTGCTCCATTCTTATATTGCTGCACCAGCCAGGGCAGGAAATCTTTATTGATCTCAATGGATTGCCGGTAATCACCGCCAATAGGTGGGACAATCACCAGGTCGGCCCGCTCCACTTCTTCCAGCAGGGCATCGGTATGGATACTGAAAAGACCGTTGTATAATTTTACCTGGCGGCTAAGGCCAACAAACTGCAATCGGAATAGGGGTTCCCTGCCGGCGGTTTCCAGGAACTCGTTCACCCCGGTGAACATGGTCCTGGGATCCACAATGCCTGCCATCACCGCTTCCTGCGGAACAAGGATTACCACATCTTTCATATGACTGTAAATTTTACGGTGTCTGTAAAGGTAAGCAATGAACATGTCGCAAACAACCCGGCATTAGTCAGTTTCACCCCCTTCCTTTACAAGGGGCTACGCCTATTTTTGCCATGATGAGTAAACTGGTGGTATCCATGAACACTACGCTGGACGGCTTCATTGCGGGGCCGCACTGCGAGCTGGACTGGCATTTCAATTGTTGGGATGCCGGCATGGGGCAGCGGCTGACAGAAGAGCTGAACAGATCGGACAGCATCCTCCTGGGCCGGGTCACCTACCAGGCTATGGCCGCCTACTGGCCACAGCAGGCCATCAGCACCAACAGCGCAAGGGATGATATACCCTTTGCCGACCTCATGAACCGGCGTCATAAAATTGTGTTCTCCAATACCCTGTCTTCCCTGAGCTGGCAGAACAGTTCCCTGCTATCCGGACCGGTAGACCAGGCCCTGCGTCAATTCAAAGCAACCCATCAACTGAAAGAAGGAAATATCATCAGTTATGGCAGCGGCAAACTGGTGAGCGCCCTGATCCGGCTGGGGCTGGTGGATGAATTCCAGCTATGGGTACATCCCATACTGTTGGGCAGTGGCAGACCCCTGATCCGGGAACTGCGCCAGCAGCTGGCCCTTCGGTTACAGACTACCCAGGTGTTCTCATCGGGCGTTGTCCTGCTGCAGTACAAATACACGGATTGTGCATGTCCGTGAGCGGATTGTCAATTGTCTGGCGTGGATATTCCCGGTAGATTTGATGACCTCCTCACCAATTACAACCAACATGTCAACCATTAACGCCAACACAATTGTGTTCCTGACAGGCGCTTACGTAAGCCATGCCTGCTGGGACAACTGGAAAACCTATTTCAGCAATAAAGGTTATTCAACCCTGGCGCCACCCTGGCCCGGCAAAAATGCAGATACCGCTACTTTAAGAAGCCGGCATCCGGACCCACAGCTGGCAGCGGTTACCCTGCCTGATATTATCAACCACTACACGGCTATTATTAAAGGGCTTCCCGAAAAGCCTATCCTCATTGGCCATTCCTTTGGCGGCCTGCTGGCCCAGTTGTTGCTGAACAAAGACCTTGGAGCGGCGGCAGTGGTCATGCATTCGGTGCCACCTATGGGCGTTATTCCAATTGAGATCAATTTTTTACGATCCAACGGAGCATCCCTGGGATTTTTTACCGATATCAACAAGACCTTCCTGATGCCTTTCAAGACCTGGCAGTTTGCCTTCACCAATGGACTGCCGCTGAACGAGCAGCGGAGCAGCTATGACCAGCTGACCATCCCCGAGTCCAAAAGGGCCATCCGGGGGCCATTGTCGAAGGCTGGCAAAGTGGATTTTGCCAAACCGCATAATCCGTTACTGATGCTGGCTGGCAAACAGGACCAGTGTATCCCCGCCACCCTTAACCAAAGAAATTTCAAGCGGTACAAAGACCCGAATTCCGTCCGGGAATTTATAGTCAAAGACCGCAGTCACCATGTGCTGGGTCTGCCTACCTGGTCGGCCGATGCCGATTTCATCCATCAATGGCTGAAGTCGCATTGACCCTCACCGGCAGTTCAGTCAGTACCCGGCGGCAACGATCAATCAAGCACCTTCACACTTAAAATTGATTTATCATGAGTACAGCAGAAAGCCCGTTAACAGCAGGCACGCCTGTCGGCGGCGCCAACGGCAGGACAGTGGATGCGGCACAGGATCCCGCTATTGAAAAAGAGACCAAGGCATTTCTGAATGCACTGAACAGCAGTGGTGGTAAACCCATGGAGCAGATGCAGCCTGATGAGGCCAGAATAGTATTGGAAGGCGCCCAGCAATCCGCCCTGGTAGATACCTCCGGTGTGGACATTACCGATAAGACCATCACCGCAGACGGCA
Organism: Candidatus Pseudobacter hemicellulosilyticus; assembly: GCA_029202545.1. GTDB lineage: Bacteria > Bacteroidota > Bacteroidia > Chitinophagales > Chitinophagaceae > Pseudobacter > Pseudobacter hemicellulosilyticus. The sequence goes on along the minus strand of CP119311.1, from coordinate 1,675,006 downwards.
TGGACATCAGGCTGGTGATCGTGCGCCCGGCAGGAGTTTCCGGCGCCTTACCCGCTTTTATGTTCTTCCATGGCGGCGGCTGGGTAATTGGCGATTTTCCTACCCACCAGCGTTTCATCCGCGATCTGGTTGTCAACAGCGGCGCCGTAGCCGTTTATGTAGACTATACCCGTTCACCCGAGGCCCGCTACCCGGTTGCCCTGAACCAATCCTATGCAGCTACCAAATGGGTGGCAGAACATGGCGATGAGATTGATGTAGATGGTAAAAAGCTGGCCGTGGCAGGCAATAGCGCGGGAGGTAACCTGGCAGCAGCCACCGCCCTGATGGCAATAGCCGAAAACGGGCCGGCACTCAGTTTCCAGGTCCTTTTCTGGCCTGTAACAGACGCCAATTTCAATACCGGCTCCTACCTGCAGTTTGCCACCCAGCGATTCCTCACACGGAATATGATGCAGTGGTTCTGGGATCATTATATCCCTAATCCGGCAGACCGCAAACTGATCTATGCCTCGCCGCTGCAGGCCAGCCTGGAAGACCTGAAAGGGTTGCCGCCAACGCTGGTGCAAACAGCCGAGAATGATGTGCTGCGCGATGAAGGCGAAGCCTATGCCCGCAAGCTGAATGAAGCAGGGGTACCAGTAACCCTGGTGCGGTACCAGGGTATGATCCATGACTATGGACTGCTCAATCCGCTGGCCCATGTACCGGCCGTGCAGTCTGCGTTATTGTATGCAGCTGCCGCTATCAAAAAAGCATTTGAATAAAAACGATCCAGAATACAGCATAGCTTTAGTACTGTTTTGCTAATAAAAGAAAGAGGGTGTATCGTACGATACATCCTCTTTCTTTTCAGATACAATTTTATCGCTTCCCCTTATGCCATAAGGGTTTTGCCGCCAGCACTTTCTTGTAGATCCTGCAATCGGCAGTATGGGCGCCCGGCAGATAGCCCGTACTCATCAGGAACTCATTGACGATCTCCCCGCCTGTAAAGCGAAAAGTTTTTTTGAACAGCTTCACCCATTCTTCCTTTGTCAGGGGATGGTTTGCCTCGATCCATTTTTCGAATGAGCCATAGGCTTTCTGCAATTGCAGGATGGTCTTTGCATTTTCTATGGCTGCATTTATTTTCAGCCGGTTCCGGATGATGGCGGGATCGCCCATAAGCCTTTCCCTGTCTTTCTCCGTATACCCTGCCACTTTTTTAATATTGAAATTATGATAGGCTTTCCGGAAACCAGCTTCCTTCTTCAGGATGGTTTCCCAGCTGAGCCCGGCCTGGTTGATCTCCATGATCAGGCGACCAAACAGCTCATTGTCGTCATGAATAGGAAAACCATACAGGTGATCATGATAGGCCTTGTGCAGGGCCTTCCTCTCGTCCGTCATGGTTTCAATAGCATTGCAGTAGGACATGCGGGATAATTTTTATTTTGGGAAGAAATGTAATGCGTTTGAAAAATTAACGCCGCAAAATACGAAGCAGCAGGGTTTGCTCCCGCAGAACCGGGGACAGGCTGTAAAAAATAGACGTTGAAGAAGGAGGATAAGGGGACGAACCAGGAAGCAGCGTAACATTTGTAGCGTTGCTTCCTGGTTCGTCCCAAAAAATAAAAGAGGCCGTCTTAAAAGTAGTAGATGGCCACTTTTCATTTGGGTCCCAGATGCAGACAGGAGTACATTACGCAATTGCCAGGACCTTCGTTTATTTTTAGCAAATCCTCTTTAGGGGTTATAACAAGGTATTGTATCAGCTGTCAAAATCAATGTCCAGGTTGTATTTGTGCAGCAGCCCTGCCAGATTGGATGCAGCAAACTTTGCTTTCTTCATTTTATTCAGGTTGGGGTCAATGCCAAAATTCCTGGCTGTCCGGAAATCCGTCTTCTCCAGGACGCTATTGGAAAAGATGGCGCCGGTAAGATCACAATCACTGAAGACCGATGCGGTCAGATCTGTTTCAGAAAAATCCGTTTCTTTCAAGGTACACCCCTTAAAACTGGTCTTCTTGAGCTTGGTGCCCTGGAAAGTGGAATAGTCCAGGGTGCAGCCGGAAAAAGTAAAAGAGAACATGAAATTATTACAGCGGGTAAAATCTACTCCCAGCATTTTACAATTGGTGAACAAGGCGTTGTTAAAGCCAACCCCGTCAACCTGCGCCATGGAAAAATTACATTGGGTAAACTGGCAATCTTCAAAGTCGTTGTTACGCAGATCACTCTTTGAAAAATCGCAGCCTGTAAAATGGCAATGTATAAACTCCCGGCCCGCAAGCCTTTTTTCAGCATAGTTAACATTGGTAAAGGTCTTGTCCTGGTGGATGATGGGCTGAGAAGATTGGTTCATACCGCAAAAATAAAAACTTTTCCTGATGGTCCGTTAACCAGTCATTAACCAGACATTAACCATTCAATAATCAAATCGATGTCGTATAAACGCAGAAAAGTCCTGAATTTTGTTGACCGCCCGGTCAGCCTGACTGTGGCGGAGGTTTATCCATCTTTTCTCTAAAAAAATTATTTACTGAGTCCATGCGCCGTGTGCTGTTTCTGGTATGCCTTATTGTGCTGTTCTGTAAAGGAGCAGGACAAGCCTATGCAGGCAACGCCGGCCCGCACAGGGCTAACGAAACAGCATTTAAACACTGGGATCAGGCAAACAGCAAACAACAGGGCAATCCGGGTTTCAACAATATTGTTTATCAGCCAAAAGACTGTTTGCTCTGCGAAGAACTGGATGAAGAAGGGGCGGAGCCTAAAGTACCACCCAGAAAATTCCCGTCCACCAGCCGGTACCGGCTCGCCGTTTCTCCGGTACTGCTTTTACATGACCCGTCCGACTGGCTGAAGGACCAGCGTTTATTCAATAACCAGCTTGCCTGCAAATACATTATCCAGCGGGCTTTGCGCATATGATCAGCTGATCGCTATTTCCTTTTCATTCCTTACACATCCTCCGGCATAGCCGGTAACTACTACCCTTTACAGCAAGATACCGCATACTATCCTGTCCCCCGCTCTTACAGGACAAGGTATCTCCATGTCACGATTGCCTGCCTGCACAAAGCATTTTAACTGAAAAATTCTCCTACAAATCATGAAAAGCATTATTGTTATTGCCAGCCTGTTGGCGTTACTATCGCAAACTGGCTGCAAGGAAAAAACCGAAGAAAAAGAAGAAGTGAGCAAATATGCTGTCACCAGCCCGGTACGCGTGGACACTGTATTCACCAAAGAGTATGTTTCCCAGATCCGCTCTGTCAGGAATATTGAGATCAGGGCGCAGGAGAAAGGTTTCCTGGAGCATATCTACGTGGACGAAGGCCAGTATGTCAAGGCCGGCCAGCTGTTGTTCCGCATCATGCCCAAACTGTATGAAGCAGAATTAATGAAGGCAGAAGCCGAAGGCAAGGCCGCAGAAATAGAATTGCAGAATACAAAAGCCCTGGTAGAAAAGAATGTAGTATCGCCCAATGAGCAGGCCATGGCCCAGGCCAAGCTGGAGCAGGCCAAAGCCGCCATCACCCTTGCCAGGCTCCATCTCTCCTTTACAGAGATCCGCGCCCCCTTTGACGGGACCATTGACCGCCTGCCCAAAAAACAGGGCAGTGTAATAGAAGAGGGCGAACTACTCACCAGCCTCTCGGACAACAACCAGATGTTTGCCTATTTCAACGTATCCGAACCGGAATACCTGGAATACCAGACCAATACCGCTAACAGGGGCAACAGCCAGGTAAGCCTGCTGCTGGCCAATAATACCCTGCTGCCAGTGAAAGGAGCCGTGGAAGTGATAGAAAGCGAGTTTGACAACGAAACCGGCAATATCGCTTTCCGCGCCAGGTTCCCGAACCCCGGCAAGCTCCTGAAGCATGGAGAAACAGGAAAAGTGTTACTGACCATGCCCCTCCGGAATGCCCTCATCATTCCCCAGAAAGCCACGTACGAGATCCAGGACAAGCGTTATGTTTTTGTAGTGGACAAGGACAATGTCCTACGTTCCAAATGTATTACTGTAGGCGCCAGCATGCCTGATCTCTACGTGGTAGAAAATGGTCTTTCTGAAAATGACCGCATCCTGCTGGAAGGTGTGCAGAAAGTAAAAGATGACGACCGTATCGCTTACGAGTACCAACAACCTGCTGAAGTAATGGCGCACCTGCGCTTAAAAGCGGAATAATCCCAGAAACTAATTCGTACAAACAATGTTTAACAGATTTATACAGCGGCCTGTCCTGTCCATCGTTATCTCGCTCATCATCGTTTTCCTCGGTGTGCTGGCCATTACCGGGCTGCCCGTCACCCAATTCCCTTCCATCTCCCCACCCAAAGTGAATGTGGTGGCCGATTATCCCGGCGCCAATGGTGAGCTGATGATCAAATCCGTGATCATCCCGCTGGAAAGGGCCATCAACGGTGTTCCCGGCATGAAATACATGGCCTCCGATGCAGGCAATGATGGAGAAGCAACCATACAGGTGGTCTTCAACCTGGGTACTGATCCCAACGTGGCCTCCCTGAACGTGCAGAACCGCGTGGCCTCCGTGGTCAACAAACTACCGCCTCTGGTAGTGCGGGAAGGCGTAAAGATCACCCGGGAAGAGTCCAACATGCTCATGTACATCAACCTGTACAGTGAGGATCCCGGCACCGATCAGAAATTCCTGTTCAACTTTTCCGATATCAATATCCTCTCGGAATTAAAAAGGGTGGATGGCGTAGGCTATGCCGACATCCTCGGTAACCGGGAATATGCCATGCGGATCTGGCTGAAACCAGATCGTATGCTGGCTTACAAGATCTCGGCCGACGAAGTAATGAAATCCCTGGGTGAGCAGAGCCTGGAAGCCTCTCCAGGCAAAACCGGCGAAAGCTCTGGTAAGCGTTCCCAGTCGTTTGAATATGTACTGAAATATTCCGGCCGGTTCAGTACCAAAGAACAATATGAGAACGTGGTGGTACGCTCCAATCCCAATGGCGAACTGCTTCGCCTGAAAGATGTGGCCGACGTGGAATTTGGCAGCTCCATGTATGATATCTATTCCAACCTGAACGGCAAGCCTTCGGCAGCCATCGTGCTGAAACAATCTTATGGCAGCAATGCCAGCCAGGTGATTGAGAATGTCAAGGCCAAGATGAAAGAGATCAAGGAAAACTCCTTTCCCAAGGGCATGAACTATGAGATCAGCTATGACGTGTCCAAATTCCTGGACGCCTCCATTGAAAAAGTACTGCACACGCTGGTGGAAGCATTTATCCTGGTAGGGCTGGTGGTGTTCCTGTTCCTGGGCGACTGGCGCTCCACCCTGATCCCCGCCATGGCGGTGCCGGTATCATTGATCGGCACCTTTATGTTCATGCAGTTCTTTGGCATCACCCTTAACCTGATCACACTCTTCGCTATGGTACTGGCCATCGGGGTGGTGGTGGATGATGCCATTGTGGTGATTGAAGCGGTGCATGCCAAGATGGAAGAAGAGCATCTGTCGCCCCGCAGGGCCACCAAAAAAGCCATGCACGAGATTGCCGGGGCCATCATTGCCATCACCTTTCTCATGGCGGCCGTATTCATTCCCGTAGCCTTCATGTCCGGACCAGTGGGTACTTTTTACCGGCAGTTCTCTATCACCATGGCCACAGCCATCATCCTCTCGGGCATTGTGGCCTTAACACTCACACCTGCCCTCTGTGCCATGATCCTGAAGAATAACCATGGTGTGGTGAGAAAGAAATCGATCCTGGACCGGTTCATTGCCTGGTTCAACAACAGCTTCCACCGTGCCGCAGGCAAATACCAGCTGGTATTGAACCGGGTAGTAGCAAGACGTGCACTGACCTTCCTGGTACTGATCGGTTTTTCTGTAGGCACCTGGTTCCTCCATAAAAGTGTACCCTCCGGTTTTATCCCGAACGAAGACCAGGGTATGTTCTATGCCATTATCCAGACACCACCGGGTTCATCCCTGGAAAGGACCAATGAGATATCGGAGCGATTGCAGAAGATCTGCGAAGGCGTAGATGGCGTACAATCCGTATCCTCCCTGGCAGGGTATGAGATCCTGACCGAAGGTACCGGCTCCAACTCGGGCACCTGCCTGGTCAACCTGAAAGACTGGAAAGACCGCAAACAGTCGGTACAGGAGATCATTGCCGAGCTGGAAGAAAAATCGAAGGACATCACGGGCGCCAATATTGAATTCTTCCTGCCTCCTGCCGTACCCGGTTATGGCGCCGCTGGCGGGTTTGAATTGAGGTTGCTGGACAAAGCCGGTTCGGGCGACTATAAGCAGATGGAAACTGTGAGCAATGATTTTGTGAAAGAGCTGAAGAAAAGAAAGGAGCTGTCTTCCGTATTCAGTTTCTACAGCGCCAGTTTTCCGCAATACCTGTTAAAAGTGGACAATGATATTGCCCAGCAGAAAGGAGTTTCCATCGAGAATGCGATGAATACCCTTTCCACCCTGGTGGGCAGTAACTACGAGATCAGCTTTATCAATTTCGGCCGGCAATACAAAGTGATAGTCCAGGCTGGCGCCCAATACCGGGCCCTGCCTGATGATATCCTGAAACTGTACGTGAAGAATGATAAGGACGAGATGGTGCCCTTTTCCGCCTTCATGAAAATGGAGAAGGTCTATGGACTTTCAGAGATCACGCGGCATAACATGTACAACGCTTCCGAGATCAGTGGTTCTGCAGCACCCGGCTATAGCAGTGGTGAAGCGCTCAACGCCATCAATGAAGTGGCCCATAAGACCCTGCCCCGTGGTTACGGGATCGACTGGGCAGGCATTTCCAAAGATGAAGTGGGACAGGGTAACCAGGCGGTATACATCTTCCTGATCTGTCTGGGTTTTGTATACCTGATCCTGGCGGCACAATACGAAAGCTTTATCCTGCCATTGGCTGTTATCCTTTCCCTGCCGGCAGGTGTGTTTGGCGCCTTCCTGCTGCTGAAGATCATGGGGCTGGAAAACAATATCTATGCGCAGATCGCCATGGTGATGCTGATTGGCCTGTTGGGTAAGAACGCCGTACTGATTGTAGAGTTTGCCGTGCAGAAACACCGCTCCGGATCCACAGTATTGGAGGCAGCACTGGAAGGATCGCGGGTGAGGTTCAGGCCTATCCTGATGACCTCCTTCGCTTTCATTGCGGGCCTGATCCCACTGGTATTTGCCAATGGCCCCGGTAGGATCGGCAACCGGACCATCGGTACGGCTGCAGCAGGTGGAATGTTATTCGGCACCGTATTCGGGGTGCTGATCATCCCGGGACTGTACTACATATTTGGTAAGATCGCGGAAAAACGCCTGCTGATAAAAGACGAAGAAGAAAACCCGTTAACTGAAGAAATTGATCACAATGTCTAAACTGAAAATACATCATTACAGCTGGCTGCTGATCTTATTCCTGGCCATAGCAGGTTGTAAAGCCCCGGCTATTACAGCCCGCGAAGCCAGCAAAGCTGTCCCCGCGACCTATAGCAGCAGCCAGGATACAACCAATACAGCCACACTGAGCTGGCGCGAATATTTTACGGATCCCAACCTGGTGAGCCTGATAGATACAGCACTGAAGAACAACCAGGAACTGCTGATCACCCTGCAGGAAGTGGAGATGGCCAGGAATGATATCCGGCTGCGGCAGGGACCATTGGCGCCAACCGTAGGCGTCAGGGCGGGTGTGGGCGTAGAAAAAGTTGGTCGTTATACCAGCCAGGGCGCTGGCGATGCCAGCACCGAGATCAAGCCCGGCAAAGAAATGCCGGATCCCCTGATGGATTACGCCGCCACCCTCTATGCCAACTGGGAAGTGGATATCTGGAAGAAACTGCACAATGCCAGGCAGGCGGCAGTGACCCGGTACCTATCATCAGTGGAAGGAAAGAATTTTGTCCTCACCAACCTGATAGCGGAAGTGGCCAACAGCTATTATGAATTGCTGGCACTGGACAATCAGCTGGCCATTGTACAGCAGAATATCGGGCTGCAAAAAAATGCGCTGGGCATAGTTAAAATACAAAAGGAAGCAGCCCGGGCTACCGAGTTGGCAGTACAGAAATTTGAAGCAGAAGTATTGCGATCGCAGAGCATGGAATTTGATATCCTGCAAAAGATAAAGGAAACGGAGAACCGCCTCAACCTGCTGATGGGCCGCTACCCACGGGACATTGCCAGGAACAAGGAACATTTCCAGGATGGGCTTCCGGTCGCAGTGAGCGCAGGTATTCCCTCTCAACTGCTGGCCAACAGGCCGGATATCAAACAGGCAGAATTAGACCTGGCCGCCGCTAAGCTGGATGTAAAAGTAGCCAGGGCAGAATTCTATCCCTCCCTGGGTATTTCAGCAGCTATCGGTTTCCAGGCTTTCAATCCGGCCTACCTGGTAAAAACCCCTGAATCTTTATTGTACTCCTTAGCCGGCGACCTGGCCGGGCCACTGATCAACCGCAATGCTATCAAGGCTGAATTTTACAATGCCAACGCCCGGCAACTACAGGCAGTGTATAATTATGAACGAACCATCCTGAACGCTTACCTGGAGGTAGCCACGCAGCTGTCCAATATCAACAACCTGAGCAAGAGCTACGAACTGCAATCCCAACAGGTGAACGCCCTCACAAAGTCCATCGACATTTCCAACGATCTGTTCCGCAATGCCCGGGCGGATTACCTGGAGGTCCTGATGACCCAGCGGGATGCGCTGGAAGCAAAGCTGGAATTGATTGAGAAGAAAAAGCAGCAGCTGAACGCCGTGGTGAATGTGTATAGGGATCTAGGGGGTGGGTGGAAGTAGGGTATTCTGTAAAAAAGAAAGCGCCGGGGCAGTTTGTCCCGGCGCTTTCTTTGAGGGATACCGGGTGCTGATTATCCTGCTTTTGGACAATTTATATCTTTTGTTTAGCTTCCCATCCGATATACCCTATAACCCTGCACCTATGTACCAATTGGTTCCTAAAAAAAAGAAAAGCATTGTCCTCAGGATTGTGATCTTCCTTGTCGCCTGTGCCGTTATAAAAGAAGGATTGACGATCATTTTCAGCCCCGCTCCTGTTAGCCAGCAGTTAGATAAAGTAGCCAGTAATATCAATAAGCGCTGCCCGCTGGTGGTAGACAGTATGATCACACTGACCAACTGCGTGGCGACATCTGATTACAGGTTACATTACAACTACCAGCTCACCACACTGTATAAGGAGGACGTGGATACCGTTTCCATGATCTTCAGCGCCAGAGAAAATATGATCAATATTCTTAAGACAGATCCAAATCTGGCAGTCTTTAAAAAGCATGACATCTCTGTTTCTGCCAGTTATTATGATAAAACCGGTGTATATGTCTGCGGTGTGGCTGTTTTACCGCAGGAGCTGAAGTAAGCGCCCTGCGGGATTCCGGTATTTGGCGCATTCGTTTTTAGCCTTTCTATATTACTTTTGTGGCTTTTGCTGTTCATAAAGTTGTTTCACAAAAGCATGTAATGCGATGACCCTTCTCTGCTTTGGATCTATGAAGCCAGGATAAATTTGTCCGATCATCCTGTTCATCATGAAATCGTTGGTTTCTATAGTGAACCCATTCAATGAAATGGTCCAGGGCAGACAGAATGGGTTTCCCACCAGATCGCTGGTTTGAAAGGTCAATTGCTCGTTCTGCTTATTGACAAGTAGAATTTCTTTGAACGCGTAATCGGTGCTGGACCTCCCGGCCAGGCTGGCAAGTAAATCTCTCAAGTGTCCGGCATCGACTGATCTGATAGCATCTACAAGGGTAGTTAACAGGTCAAAGTCGAGCCCCTTCCAATGATAGGTAAACAGTGGTATTTTCTGTTCATTAGGATGTTTCAGGAATTCTTTAAATTCCAGGATATCCTTTTTGCACTGCTTGTAATCAGCCTCCGTAAATGCAAGATCTTCCAGTTTGGCAGTATTTCTTCCCAGCAACAGAAGGGGTAGCTTATTTATAAACTGGTCTATTACCTCAGCTTTTATTACAGGTGGGTACTCAGGAAGTGGCTTTTTAGCATATCCGGCCATTCCACTGTCTTTAGGGTTGCCAAAGTTCTTACCTGAAGGGGAGTATGCCACGTAAAATTTACTATAAGAAAAACATCCACCCACAGTATAGGAAAAGATGATCTTTTGAATACCAGTGGCTGTAAAAGCCTTCACCAGGTCTTTGGAAGCTACCTTCTTCTTCAATTTTCCGGAAAGGTCAAAGGAGAAAAGGGAATCGCTGGTAGCATATTGTAACCGGTCGCTTACAAGGGAGGGGTTACCATTACCGGGAAAATAAGGTAAGGTGAAGCAATATGTCCACTGGTCCTTCTCGTCTGCCTTCTTCAATATTTTATTCCCTTTCAGGCCATATGTATAGCTGTTGTTATAACCAATTTCGATCGGCAGCTTTTCAGGAGTTTGCGCTGGTAATAAGGTTGGGAAGAAGAGGAGGAGAAAAAGGGCCAGTCGTAACATAATTAAGATTTAGACTATAGATGCATTGACTTCAAAATTACATAGCATTCAGATCACGGATGCTTTGCAGACCACGCCATTACAGGTCTGCACCAAAACATCAATACAGTTTTACCTCCTTTCCGACGAGATAGCCTATTAACCTATTCTCAGTCAGGAACAGCACAGCATCCGGCCCAGTTGCAACAATCTTCTTAATATTCATTCCGTAACCTACCGCCATCGATTGACCATAAGTAAATGGCAGATCAGGGTTAGCTAAACTGGTCCAATAGGCTTCGTTCCACAGCTCACTATCCACTTTTGCTTTGAAAAATCCATACTGAGAATAAAAATAAAGATAGCTATCCCATTTATTGTATGCTATTGGCCCTACGTAATGAACTTTCCGCTTTTTATTCTCTTCATGATACTGATTGTGAAAAACCACAAATGCCGTAGAATCCCTGAATTTTGCGATATACCCCATGGTAATTTTCATGTGACTTAATCCACCTGAAAAATATATGCCATCAGGACCCTGTGCCAATGAAAATATCGGATACTCCTCAAGGTTCATATTCCTGGTGGATGGATGGATAAACCGGTTTTCGGCTGTATTGAAAATAAAAATGTTTCCACCCCATTCTCCATAATTATATCCTAACCAGATATTATCCCGGTTATCCAATAAGGCGGAAGTATATTCCATCATTCCATAATATCTTCCCATCTGGGCAATTAAAGCACTATCAGGAAAATAAGTTTTGTTACTCTCCGTGTTAATAATTCCGCTATCAGTTACCAGGTATTCCTTATTGCTGCTGGTATAAAAAATCGCCGTGATGTTGCTTTGGCCCGTATTGGCAAAACGCCATTTACCTGCTTCATATTTACCAATCCTGTTCATTGCATCCACCACTACTATATTATCATTCCGGTCCTTTGCAATGACTGTCACCTTGATACTATCATCAAATACCTTTTTTATCCCTTGCTTTCCTTTAAGATCAAATTTGACAACACTACTGTCTACGGTTATTGCCCAGACATGATCACCAATATTTATAAAATCGATGTAGTCTTCTGCTGCAGGGGTTGTGCAACTCCAGGATATAAACAGAACAGGAATAATTGTGAGCAGTGTCTTCACGCAGTAATGGGATTTTGCACCAAAATACAATTTGTGGAAGGGATTGCATTTGACTTTTAAGTTTTAACCTAATTTTTGGGAATGGGAGTTCTTATCGAAATTCTATGCTCCTGTAAGAGCTTTTTTCCAGGTTATTCATTATTTCATTCCGGGCCGAGTCTGGCAGGTCTTGCAGAGCATCCTGCAATGCTTGTATTTCGACATTTCGAATACTATCATTCCTGGATTTTTGCCGGGTAAAGTCGCTGTTAGTTTTAGGATTTCCCCCCAGGATCTCCACGAAGGCGCTATCCTGTAAAACCCTGATCTTCGAAAAAAATTCTCCCCTACCTTTTCGTTTATAAGAGAAGTACACGAAATAAACAGGTACAGTATTGTCTTCGCCTGTTACCTGGGAAAAATAAGCGGACAGGCGAAAATCATTCGGGTTCGCGAAGCTGGATTCCAGTTTTCTGAAGGCTGTTTGAACATAGGGGTCCCTTGCTGAAAAAGAATACTTATTGTCAAGATCCACCAGATAGTGATTGTGTTCGATATTCCCAAAATTTTGCCGGTGTACAGCCTGCCTGTAGGCATTGACCAGCAACAAGCAAACGATAGTTGTAACCACTAATAGTTGACCAGAAAGGTAAAACCAGGGTTCCAGCTTTGGCTTTCTGACCAGAACAGTCACGAATACCCCAAGCAGCACTCCGATCGCCCAGGGAAGGAATAGTCCTGCAGTGAGAAAGATCAGGTAGTCAATATCAGGAAACTTATTATCCTTGATCAGGCTGATAGTAATAAGACTAAGGAAAATCAACACAGGAAGCAGGAGGGAGTATAGTATTACTTTTCGAACTGTCATAGCGGTGGTGGGATTGGGGTTTTCCGGCGGTTCCGTTTTTGCTTTTATGAACCAGCGGTGCGCACACGTAAACCTGTTACTCCGCGAGAGCGATGGTTTTCCATTTATTACAAGCAACTGGTAAAGCCAACAAGAATCGAATCCAAAATAGCTATTAATGGCTGGCTTACAAATATTGCAAATAAAAAAGGCGTCAGAATCCATTGATTTTGACACCTTTTTTACCTTCGTAGCCCCAAGGGTCGAAGACTCGAACCAGGTATTACAGGATTTGAGAGAAATGGGGGCATTTTGAGATATTATCCTGCGGACGAACGAACAGACCTGTCCTGTCTTTTCCTGACTGATATGGAGCTGTATTTCCCTAAAACATGCGCATAATTTAAAAACATGCGTATATTTGTAGTACAAAGGGGAAATTATATGAAAACGAGATTAAACCTGACTATTGACCAAGCGCTTCTGGAAAGCATGAAAGCTTACGCCGCCAACAAGCATACCAGCGTTTCGGAACTGGTGGAAACTTACTTCAAAAGAATCTCCCGGCCTGCTAAGAGGAAAAATATCCTCCATTTGGTAGATCAACTGAAAGCACCCGCTACTGATCCAAAAGCTGACTTGAAGGAACTGTTTTATCAGGAACAATCTGAAAAATATGGCTTCTAAAGTATTCCTGGATGCCAATATCCTGCTTGATTTTACCTTAAAAAGGGAGGCCTACCCTGTCGCCAGAAAAATAATGGAATTGGCAGTAAACGGACAGGTGCAGGCATTTATTACCCCTTCTATCGTCCATATCGTTGGCTACTGGCTTACCAAGGCGTATGGCAACGCCAAGGCAAAAGAATTATTGCTAACGCTGCTGGCCGATGTGAGTGTGATAGATATCGACCATGAAATAACCTTAACGGCATTGCACTCCAAAATAAAGGATATTGAAGATGCGCTTCAGTATTACACAGCTATCCATCACAAAGTAGATTATTTCCTTAGCAGAGACAAAGACTTGCAAAAAGCATCCATTCCCACTTTACCCGTGTATACTCCTGATGAATTTTTAAAGGAAGCAGCGGGAGAATAATTTATAATCTCGACCCATCTTTCCCAGATTTAAAAGTCCTGTACCGGAATCTCAGAACCCTTTGGAATATAATCAGCCGTCGTGCTCATAATGAAAGCCGATCATAGGTCATAACACATAATTGCTGCTACCTTGAAAGTTCTTTATTTCCCGATAATGCAAAGATGGTCCGTCCTGTATTAAGAGTTATTTATTTTGCGTCCGAACGATTACTGGAGATTCGGCAATAGATGTGGGCTCTACAATATTATACTGCACTAAATCAATATCAATAGTTATAAATGAAGTTCGCGGCAGGCATGTTATTATATGAAGAAACCAAGGATTATTATTCTATGGGAATAGTTAATCAAGATTGCTGCATCCAAATATGGGTGGCTTCACACCAATAAACTTCCCACAAATTGTGTAAGAGTATTCTGGTGAGCGCCTGTAAAGAATTGTTCTACATATATCTCATACATATACCGCTGTACTATATCAGGATGTAAACCGGTGACCGTTTGAATACTCATACAGATATGGTAATTCCACGCCTTCGCGGCATCTCTTGGCTTACTTGATCGGTTGGCACCATTTGCTTGGTGTTCTGCGGCCACAATTTGGGAGAAGGATAGATGTCCGGCATTAAATTTTGTTTGAAAGAATTGATCAAAATTGCGGTTTCTATCACCAAAAAACTGGTGTAGTCCTAGTTCCGGCGTACAAGGTAGAACGCAAAAATCACTTCCCAATGCATTAATAGTATTCAATAAGTCCTGCTCTGAGGCTTGCCTGACCGCTTTATTTCGTAATGCTTGTATGTCGTCTTCAGCATCCTGATCTGGAACCGCAATTTTGCGGACGCTTATATGAAACAGTGTATTAATGATGCGGTGCCGGAAACTGATCACTTCCCGCCAACCACCAACCGGCATGATCGAAAAATCCGGCCTGTTCCGGTTGGGGACTAAAACAAAAAAGCGGTCAATCAACGCTTTGAGTAAATGCGCCGCCTGGTGATCTTCCACGCAGCAAATAATATCCGGTACAAAATCTTCAGAAAAAGCTACTTCCTTCAGGACAAATGCCGGAAGGGCTTTTTCATGCACAATGACCTCGCCAGTACTGATTTTTTCAAGATGGATCAGCTTCTTGGCTTTTTTGATCAGGCTGCTGGAATGGGTGGACAAAATGATGGTCAGTTGTTTTTGACTGGATAACCTTTCCAAAAAGTCAAAAAATCTGATTTGCACCCTGGGATGCAAGGCGAGTTCGATTTCATCAATAAGCAATAGTGAGTTATTTCTAATATGCTGCAGTGTATGCAGGGCATTTAAGACAAGGATTTCTCCTAAACTAAAGTTCTTTTCTGTATAATATTGCCGGTTACCCGCCGGAAGCAGGAAACCATAGTTGGACCGCCCTTCTCCTAAACCCTTGCCTGGAAGTTTTATCCTGCGCAGATCGTCAAATTTTTGTGTTTGAAATATTTCGTTCATACTCTCTTGGATAAATGGAGTGGCCGGCCGTATCCTATCGGGCAATGTGCTGGTCTGCACATAAAACCGTTCGGAAGATGAAGTCAAATGAAATGTTTCTGCAAAACCCATATTGGATAACACATCGGCATTGGCTCTTGGTATAGGGGACCATCTGGTATTACTATACCGATAGCAAACCTCCTTGTTATTATGATGATATTTTATTCTGGCAGCTGAAAAGTCGTCAAATCTGTTTGCTGCACTGGTTTTAAAATGATTGGGAAAAGCGTTGGAATGTGCCAGTCGTTCCAGACATGCAAGTAAAGTGGTTTTTCCGCTGCCATTTGCTCCAGTTAATACATGTACTCCCCGGGGCGGAATTTTAAATTCTAAGTGTTTAATGTTTTTTAAATTCTCAATAATAATAGTAGCCATCTGTTAAGCGTTAGGGTTAGTTATGACTTACTAAATTATGCGTTATGTGAGTGATTAAGTGTATTTGTTATTTATACTCTCAAAAAGATTTCAATTTTTTTACATAAATAATTTATTTTAATCATATAAAATATTTCTCCCTCTACAATTAGATCATATAATATGGGCTATTGTAAAACCAATAAAAAAATTGACTCTGATCAAGAACAATCTAAAACTACGAAATAGTGCTATTATTCTTTTGACTGAGGCATCAGAACTGATCAGCTACAAACGCGACCTGATGCGGGCATTCCCCAATTAACCTTAAATTAATTCGGGACACCCGGATGCCTATTTCCGATGCAGAAATTGTAGAAGAATTCGAACGATTGGATAAAATATTATAATAATTAGCGCTCACAAAACACCAGACATTGCTACCGTAAACTACCATGAAAACTTTACCGAATAATTATCTTTAGAAAAATAAAACCCACGGGGATGACTAAAGTACAGCAGTTTCATATCGGAATCAATAACTTTCCCTGTCGAATCAAATACTAACAATTACAATTATGCTAAGAAATCCTCCATATCTAAACAAGAATGAAATCGATTTTTATTTTGATCAAATAAATCGTAACAGCGAGAAGATAACTAAGTCAAAAAAAACAATAGAATTTTCTTTGTCTGGTCCAAAATATTCGCAAACATTTGAAGCAGATAAAAAAAACTCATCGACATTAAAAAAACTGGATATCCTTAAAGAATATCTAACTCAAAATAATCAGATAGAAAGTGGAAGGCTTATTTCCTGGCCCTGGGAACGAACTGTCCAGTTTTTTCATGAAAAAGTGACTGCAACAAAGTTATTCTTTCCTAAAAGTAATTTAGCAGAAATTCATGGTTTACACCATCTTGTAGTTTGGGTATCAGAACCTGAATATTCTGTTTTATCCGAAAGATCTGAAAAGTGGGATGTTTCTGGTTCGTTTCTATACCTGATTGAAACACTTTACGATACTGGAATCTATAAAGGAGGTTTTCTTTCCGGATGTTCAGCGTTACAAGCGCTGGCAAATATTGTAACCAATAGTACACCAATAATTAAAAGCATGAGTCCTGAATTCTTCGGTCGCCACAATAATCAACATCCAATAGAAAAATTAGAATCAATAGGTGCGGTTAACATTGGTGAAAGAGATATTGAAACTATCTATCGTTTAAGATATATGACCGACGAACAATGCTTTACTCACAACGATGGAATATTATATCGATGCCATGATATTCTTGGTTATCCATTATTTATTGATGCGAAGTAGGATAAGACTAATAGATATCATGACTATATTTTTAGCGCTTGTGGTTATGTGGTGGGACTGGAATATTCATAGTAAAATGCGGTATTATCATTGATGACAACCGGTAATCAACACTCATCACGCAATAGTATCCAGTAATACATTATGCTTGGCTAAATCCAAAAAACACTAAAAATGAATCGATTACAACCAAGTAGCCTTGCCAAGAATCGAACTTGGATCTAAAGTTTAGGAAACTTCTATTCTATCCATTGAACTACAAGGCCGCGTAATCCAAAATAAATTACGGACCGCAAAAATAATGGGTTTCCCGGATATTCAGGCATCAATCTTTAAGTTTCCAGGAGCCGGATTGCCTTTCATTGAGACAGATGCGCATGTTATATAAGTCCTGCCATTCAAATATCTCCGGATAAAAGCCTCAGGACAAAAAGGGCAACCTGCGCCCAGGCTGGCAGAATCTGACATATCCCGCCTGGACGCAGCCGGGATAGCAACCGTTATGACTTCCTCCCGACTGGCTACACGCTACATATCCTGCCCCGACACAACAATTGCTTTATCGCTGCCTTTTTGGTTCGTCCCACCCTTTTTTCTTCTTATCTTTCTATACACAAGCCTGATCATATGAGAAAAATCTTCACCTGCTGCCTGACGGCCGGACTGCTTACAAGTCAGTTATCCGCCCAGACAGCCCCAAGCCAGCCGTCAATCGAGCAGCAAAAACAACCAATAGAAAAGCAAAAGCAAGCGGCAGGGCAGTCCCAAAAGCAATCCAGCACATCCACCAAAACCAGCCACCAGCCCAGCATGCTCAACCATATAGCATTATATGTAACAGACCTGAGGACCAGCACGGAATTCTACACTACAATCATCGGACTGGACAGCATCCCCGAGCCCTTCCACGATGGGCTCCATACCTGGTTCAGGATCGGACCCCATAGCCAGCTGCACCTGATCCAGGGCGCTACCGCCAAAACGGAACACAATAAAAATAACCATACCTGCTTCAGCGTGCCGTCCATTAACGACTTCATCGTCAGGCTTCAACAGCATGTCATCCCCTATGAGAACTGGGCCGGCGAAAAGAATGCCGTCACCCGACGCCCCGACGGCATCCACCAGCTCTGGTTCCGCGACCCGGACGGCTACTGGATAGAGATCAATGACGATTACCCAAAAATTCCCTGATCCTGCCCGTCAGCCCGATCCATAACCATTCGAACTACCCGGCTATTCATGACAAGGAATAGAAGCCCATCATACAGCCAATCGTCCTAATCAGCCGTCACCCAAAGCCCCGACGGTATCCGCCAGTTCTGGTTCCGCGATCCGGAACAGCAGGCCGTCCACACCCGTTAGCCTAACCCAGCCATTTCCCCGCCTGACAGCCATCCATTCCGCCCACTTTCCCTCCAAACCGCCATCCCAGCCTCCATCTACCCAACTTTCCCCGCATTTCTCCCGAACTTTTCAGCTATCTTTGCCACCCTTTTCAAGTCTAAAGCGTTTATATGAAGTTTTATACCTGGATTATCCGCTATCGTTTACAGCTCGGGATCGTCCTGATACTCGGCGGTGTAGCCGCCAATGTGTGGAGTGGGTTCTGGCCGGCATTTCCCATTTACCTGGTCGGTCTGATCATGATCGCCGGTCACTTCTTTATTGGCCCCTTACGCCTGCTCCAGGATTATATGGAAGCCGGCGACCTGGAAGGCGCTGAAAAAGTTCTTGACACAGTTAAGTTCCCTAACCTTTTATACAAGCCCATCCGCTCAGCCTACTTTACTTTCAAAGGACAGCTGGCCATGATGAAACAGGATTTCGACGGCGCCGAAGCCAATATGAAAAAAGGCCTCGCCCTCGGCACTCCCATGAAAGAGGTAAAAGGCGCCAACATGCTCCAGATGGGTATGATATCGCTGCAAAAAGGGAATATGAAACAAGGGGAGACCTATATACGCCAGGCCATCCGTGAAGGCCTGCCCGATAAAGAGAACGAAGCAGCCGCGTACCTGCAGATGTGTAATATCATGATGAACAAACGCGAGTTCAGGGCCGCCAAAGAGTTCTTCCGCAAAACAAAAGCCCTGAAGCCTACCAGCCCCGAGATCGTTAAACAGATCAAAGAGATCGAGAAATATATCTCCAGAATCCCTGGTTAAAAGAATTTTTCAAAAAAAGCATATAAGCCAGCTTTAACAGCTGGCTATTTTTTTGTCCGGATTTTTTTACAAAGATTTATAAGGAAAAAGAAATACCGGATACTGGAACAACACAAAAAGCCAGGATGAATTGGGATACAAAATCTTTCAGGCAGCACTCAACAGGAGCCTTCCCTCACTTAAACCGCACTACGCATTCCTGCCCCTCCCAACCCCCAAACCGCTCCACTACTTTTTCATAGCGATAACGGAATAATTCCTGCAGCTCTTTACGGATCAGAACCGCATTCAACACATCGCCCACCCACCAGCCGGGCACTTTGTAATGCACAATATCTGTCATCTCCACGCCACCGGGTACTTCCCGGAAATGGTGCTGGTGATGCCACAGAATGTAAGGCCCATACCGCTGCTCATCCACAAAATAACGACCCTGCTCCACATGTGTGATCTCCGTCATCCAATACCAGGCGATGCCCCAGAGCGGCCGCACCGTATATTCAATGATCTGGCCGGGATACATATGCTCACCATGATGCAGGGAAATGATCCGGAAATCCAACCGCTCGGGCGTGATCGCCACCAGGTTGACCGGGCTCGAAAAAAAATCCCAGGCCTGCTCCATGCTGACCGGGATGGTCTGTATTGTTTTGAGGGAATGTACTGCCATCATCCAAGATATATAATTTTTATGCCTGAAACAGCAGCGGCCAGGCTAAGCCTATGCCGGAAAATCTTTCCGGATAGCGGCCAGGCAGGGCTCCAGGCGCTCTACAACCTGCTTCACCAGCCCGGGCAGCTGGTCTGTGTCCGCACCGCTCCGGCCATTGACGCTGATAGTCCGCAACAACTCATGCACCGACTGGATACCCATGGCATCTACGGCAGACTTGATCTTATGCGCCAGCCGGCCCACAGCCTCCCAGTTATGCTGCGCCACTTCTTTGTTCATTTCTTTCAGGGTCTCGGGCGTGGTATTCACAAACAACTGTACCAGGCTGCGTACAAAATTCTCATCGCCGCCGGACATGCTCCTGACCGTTGTCAGGTCGTATAATTTATCTGGGGTCCTGGCCGGCGCCGCTTCCTGGCGGGGCGGGGCTACCGTTGTAGTACCATAGTTACCCGCAGGATGCAGGTTATTGGAAACCACCACAAACAGGGCCGATTCATTAAAAGGTTTAGGTAGAAAATCATTCATGCCCGCTGCTTTATAGCGTTCGCGGTCGCCCTTGAGGAAATTGGCGGTCAGGGCTACAATGGGAATAGTGGATTTGCGGCCATCGGTCAGACTTCGGATTCGCTGGGTGGCTTCCACGCCGTCCATCTCCGGCATCTGGATATCCATCAGCACCATATCATAGTCCTGTGCTTCCAGCATTAACAGGGCCTCACGGCCATTGTTGGCAATGTCCACTTCAACACCCCATGATTCCATAATGCGACGCACCAGCTGCTGGTTCACCGCAACGTCTTCCGCTACCAGTATCTTCCTTTTACCAAGTGTCCTGAAATTAATTTCCTGTAACATGGGATAGGTTGCGTTTTATTTTGTTCTCAGTTCCCCGGCCTGGATCATCCGGTAAATGGTTGATTTGCCGATGTCCAGTTTCTTTGCTACCAGCAGCACATCCTTATCGTACTTATCAAGATAATGCTGGATGATCTGTATCTCGTATTCCTTCAGGCTCTTTTCCACCCCGTTAAAATTATGCATGCTCACAGGTGCATTGTTGATCATAACATGTTCAGGCAGGATATTATCCTCATCCGTCATCACGGTGGTCAGTTCCATGACGGAACGCAACTCGCGGACATTACCCGGGAAACTATACTGCAACAGCTTTTGCTGCGCCTCAGGGGTCAGCACTTTCTTGGTCATATGGTTCTCCTGACAAAACTGGTCCAGGAACGATTTAGCCAGTAACACAATATCACTGCCCCTGTCGCGCAGCGGCGGCAGCAGGACAGGCAGACCGATCAGACGGTAGTACAGATCCTCTCGGAAATTTTTACGGTGTACTTCTTCCAGCATATCCTTGTGCGTGGCCACAATGATCCGGACATTGATCGGGATCACTTCATTGCCGCCAATCCTGGAGATCTCACGCTCCTGCAATACCCGCAGCAGTTTGGCCTGCAGGCTGATGTCCAGCTCGCCGATCTCATCCAGGAACAGGGTGCCGTTATGCGCCTCTTCAAATTTGCCGATCCGCCGGGTAGTAGCGCCGGTAAAGGAACCTTTTTCGTGACCGAACAACTCACTTTCAATCAGGTCATGCGGGATGGCCGCCACGTTCACGGTCACAAACGGCTTGTTCTTACGCTCGGAATTGAAATGGATGGCCTTGGCCACCATCTCCTTGCCCGTACCCGTTTCTCCATTTACCGATACAGTGATATTGGATTTGGATGCTTTTTCTATCAGGGCAAAAACCTTGTTCATCACATCGCTCTTGCCGATCAGGTATTTTGAATAGTCATGGCGTTTGCCTACCTGCTCTTTTAAGTCTTCCACTTCTTTGCGCAGACCTACAATCTCTTTGAGGTGCAGCAAGACATTCCAGAGCCTGTCGCGCGTATCATTATCTTTTACAATATAATCAAAGGCGCCGCTGGTCACCAGGCTCACGGCCGTACGCAGGTCCTCCTGCCCTGAGATAATGATCACTTTAATATCCGGGTTGATCTCGCGGATCTTTTTGAGTACGGTGCTGCCATCCATGTCCGGCATGAAATAGTCCAGCGTTACTACATCGGGATTCTCGTGCAGGTGATTGAAAAACTCGGAAGGTTTGTCGAAGCGTTTTACTTCATAATCAGGATTGAGCGAAAGATAATGATGCAGCATGGACCCATACCACATATCATCTTCAAGGATAAATATCCTAAGCGCGTTCTGATTCTTCATCTGTAAAGGATTGTGGTTATTAACGTTAAAAGCACTGCTTTTATTCCCGGAAACAGAATTTTCCCAATTCTAAAATAAGCATATTTCCGTAATCATAAGCCACTTGTTATCAATTGATAATCTTTTCTTTTTTCGGGAACTGCCCCAAAACGGTCAAAACTTGTCTCAAATCAACCGCTACAACTCCCTCCCAGCCTTGGCTTCAGCCAACCGGGATCTCCCTGCCAACATCTCTGTATCTTTGGACTATGTCCATCAAAAGAGAGCAGCTGCACCAAAAGTTCCAGGAAGAATACCAGAAACTCAATCCCCAACAACAACTGGCCGTCGATACTATCGAGGGGCCGGTTATGGTCATCGCCGGACCGGGAACGGGTAAAACCCAGATCCTGGCCAGCCGCATCGGCAAGATCCTGCTGGAAACAGACGTTGTTCCCGGCAATATCCTTTGTCTTACCTATACGGACGCCGGCGTAGTAGCCATGCGCAAACGCCTTGTCCAGTTCATTGGCCCGGACGCTTACCGCGTAAATATCTACACTTTTCACGCGTTCTGCAATGATATTATCCAGGAGAATTTATCTCTTTTTGAAAAGACCTCACTGGACCCGGTTTCCGACCTGGAAAAGATCGAGATCTTCACCCAGCTCATTGACAGTTTTCCCAAAAACCATCCGCTAAAACGTTATAGAGGTGATGTTTATTTTGAGATCCACAATCTTCAGTCTCTTTTTAGTACCATGAAAAAGGAAGGCTGGACACCGGAATTCATCAACAGCAGTATCGACGCCTACCTCGAAGACCTCCCTAACCGCGAGGAATTTGTCTATAAAAGAGCCTATAAACAATTCAAGGCCGGTGATATAAAAAAAGAAAAAATAGAAGAAGAAAAAGAGCGCATGGACAAATTGCGCGCCGCCGTGAATGAATTTGACAGGTTCCAGCAACTGATGCGCGGTCGCAACCGCTATGATTTTGATGATATGATCAACTGGGTGATCCAGGCCTTCCGCACCAATAAGAACCTGCTGGCCCGCTACCAGGAGCAATACCTTTATATCCTGGTGGATGAATACCAGGATACCAGCGGTACCCAGAATATCCTGGTGGAACTGCTGATCAACTACTGGGACAAACCCAACGTGTTTGTCGTAGGCGATGACGACCAGAGCATTTATCGCTTCCAGGGCGCTAACGTGGAAAATATGGAAGCCTTTGCCCGCCAGTACCGGGAGGACCTGCTGAAGGTAGTACTCACCAATAATTACCGCTCTACCCAGCCCATACTGGATGTGTCCAAAACACTCATCAGCCAGAATAATAAAAGACTGGTCAATACCCTGGAAGGCCTGACCAAGGACCTGGTCAGCTCCCATCCACGACTGGCAGCCCTGGCACAACCGGCGGCGCCCACTATCAGGGAATATGAATCGCAGCAACAGGAAATGATCGGCATCACCCTGCAGGTGCAGCAGCTCCTGGATCAGGGGGTGCAGCCGGGCCATATAGGCATCATCTATAAAGAAAATAAATATGGGGAAGAACTGGCGCAGTATTTTACCCTCAGGAATATCCCTGTCTACAGCAAACGAAACCTCAATATCCTGGAACTGCCGCTGGTTCAGCAGATCATGCTGGTGCTGAAATACCTGGCCACCGAACATGATATTCCCTACAGCGGCGATGAAATGCTGTTCGAGATCCTGCACTTTAACTGGTTCGGCATTCCACCTATTGAAATTGCGCGACTGACCGCCGAAACCAGCAACCGGCAGTTCAGCGGGGAGAAGACCACCCTGCGCCGCCTCCTTCATGAAAAAGCCAATACCCCTCCCAGGGACCTGTTCACGCCAGCTACCCATGAAGGCCTGCGCAAAGCCAGCCTGGTACTGGAGAAGCTGATCGGCCTGGCATCCAATATTACCCTGCAGCAATTATTTGAAGCCCTGGTCCGCGAAGCCGGTGTATTGGGCCATATCATGCAGAGCCCGGAAAAACTATGGCTCCTGCAGGTACTCAACGGTCTCTTCGATTTTGTAAAAGAAGAAACCCGCCGTCAGCCCCTGCTCAATGTACAGCAACTGGTCACCACCATTGAACTGATGGAAAGGGAAGAACTGCCCCTGCCGCTGGTGCGCATCAGCGGGAGCGATAAAGGCGTTAACCTGCTCACCGCCCATGGCTCCAAAGGCCTGGAATTTGAACATGTATTCCTGGCCGGCGCCAACTCCGCCTTCTGGGAAAAGAAAAGAAAACCCGGCGGCGGCTACAAACTGCCCGATACTATTTTCAGTATGCCTGCGCAGGCCACAGCGCAGGCTGACAGAGATCAACCCACTGCTGCCACAGGCAGTGTAGAAAGCAATGGTTTTGGGACGAACCAAGGGGCGACCGCAGCTTCCAGGGCTGCGGCAAAAGCCCCACCCGCAGCCGGCAAATCCGCTACCAACGCTGATCTCGAAGAATTGCGCCGTCTCTTTTATGTAGCCCTCACCCGGGCCGCCGTCAATCTTCATATTTCTTATAGCCGCTTTAAGAATGATGGCAAAGAGCTGGAGCCCTCCATCTTCATTGCCGAGATACAGGACCAGCACCGGCTGCCGGTAGAAAAAATGATCATTGATGAAAATATCCAGGCTGAATTCCAGGCCCTGGCCTTCAGCGAAGGGATCGCCCCGGAAATTGGCCGGCTGGAAGAAGATTTCGTTGGCCACCTGCTGGACAAATTCGTGATGAACGTTACCGCCCTCAATAACTACCTGCACTGTCCCCTGGAGTTCTATTTCCAGAACCTGATCCGCATCCCTTCTCCCAAAAATGAAAACACAGAATTTGGATCGGCCGTTCACCATGCCCTGGAAAAACTATTCCGGAAAATGCAGGAGAATGGCGATCGCTTTCCTGCACAGGAAGAATTCATTGACGATTTTAACTGGTATATGCGCCGCCACCGCGAAAGCTTTACCCGCGAGCAGTTCCAGCGCCGGATGGAATACGGACAGGAAGTGCTGGCCAATTACTACGACAACTACCTGGGCAAGTGGACCCGGATTGTAGCCGTGGAAAGAAATATCCGCAACGTAGTAGTGGCCGGAGTGCCCCTTAAAGGCAAACTGGACAAACTGGAATTTGACGGAAAAACGGCCAATGTGGTGGATTACAAGACCGGCGATCCCGATAAGGCCAGACCTAAGCTGCAGCCTCCCCATGAAAAAGAGCCTAATGGCGGCGATTACTGGCGGCAGGCTGTTTTCTACAAGATCCTGGTGGATAACTACGAGCAGAAGGACTGGAAAGTGGTCAGTACAGAATTTGATTTCATTGAGCCGGATAAAAAGAAACAGTACCGGAAGGAAAAAGTGGTTATCTCACCACAGGACATAACCACCGTGACCCAGCAGATCAAAATGGTCTGGGAGAAAGTGCAGGCCCGCGATTTCTACACCGGCTGCGGTAAAGAGACCTGTCACTGGTGTAATTTTGTAAAGACCAACAACCTGGCGGTAGCCCTGCACGAGCTGCAGGAAGAAGAGGAAACCGACAATTAATCGCTTTAAGATAATATTTTCAATAAACGAGCTAAGTTTGCATCCTGCATTTTCGTTAATATGGTAAAGATCAAAAGTTTATTATTCGTACTGTTGATAGGATCCCTTGTTGCCGGCAATATGATCAGCAGCACCGGCTGCGCTAATATGGGCCAGCCCACCGGCGGTCCCAAGGATTCCCTGCCCCCCAGGATGGTAACTGTTAAACCACTGGACAGCACCCGCAACTTCACCGGCAACAAGATCGTATTTGAATTCGATGAATTTGTCCAGATAGACAATGTTCAGGAAAACCTGCTGGTATCACCCACTCCCAAGATCAATCCTATTGTCACCGGTAAGCTGCGTACAGTGACCGTGACCATCAAGGATACCCTGGAAGAGAATACCACCTATTCCATAGATTTTGGCAAAGCCATCAAAGATGTGAATGAAGGCAACGCACTGCGCAACTTCAGGTATATCTATTCCACCGGCCCCCAACTGGACAGCCTCGGCTTTTCCGGTAAAGTGATCATCGCCGAAAATGGTAAAACAGACTCCACCCTGATTGTACTGCTGCATAGCAGCCAGGACGATTCCGCCATGATCAAGGATCGCCCCCGGTATGTGGCGCGACTGGACAGCTCCGGCAATTTCCAGTTCAGGAACCTGCCTCCCGGCATCTTTTCCATCTATGCCCTGAAAGACGAAGGCGGCCAGCGCAAATACATGAGCAAAACACAGCTTTTTGCCTTTGCCGACTCCACCATCAATACACAGGAACCCCGCAATATCACCCTGTATGCTTACCTGGAAAAGGATACCGTCCCTGTAAAGAAACCCAGTACCGGCGCCGGCCGGCAGGGCAATAAGCCCCCGGCACCGGAAAGCCGGAAATTCCGGATAGAGACCAACACGTCCAATGGCCAGTTTGATCTGCTGGACACACTCAGTTTCCAGTTCAGAACGGCGCCGCTCCGGTTCTTTGATTCTACCAGACTGCAGTTCACGGATGAAAAATACAAACCCCTGACGGGTTACCGCTTCATCAGGGATACCTCCAATACCAAGGTCTCGCTCATCTATTCATGGACGCCCAATACGGCCTATAATATCATCCTCGATACCCTGTTTGCAGAAGATACTTTAGGCCTGCGGCTGCCAAAGACCGATACCCTTGCCTTCCGCACCAAGAAGGAAAGTGAATATGGCCTGGTTCGCCTGCGCTTTATCAACCTGGACCTGGCACAGCACCCCGTATTACAGTTTATCCAGAGTGAAAAAGTGGTCTACTCGCATGTATTCACGTCGCGTGATTTCAATGCCCGCCTCTTCAAACCCGGCGAATACGAGCTTCGCATCCTGCTGGACAGGAACCGGAATGGCATCTGGGATCCCGGCGACTTCTTCGGCACTAAGATCCAGCCCGAAAAAGTAATGCCTGTCCCCCGGAAAGTCAATATAAAAGCCAACTGGGATAACGAAATAGACATCACCTTATAGCGGCCCGCAAGGGCGTAAAAAAGATAACCCCCGGCACCGGCAGACGGTTGCCGGGGGTTATCTTTGTAGTATGCAATTTTCTTCCGCATTATTAGAGAACGCCGTGAATGAGTTTGCCAAACTACCCGGTATTGGCAAGAAGACCGCTTTGCGACTGGTATTGCACTTACTGAAGCAGGAACCGGAAAGAGTGGAGGTCTTCGGGGATACCATTACCAGGATGCGGAAGGAGATCAGGTTCTGCCAGCGCTGCTTTAACGTAGCCGACGCTGACAACTGCTCCATCTGCGCCAACCCCCTCCGTAAACAGGAACTGATCTGCGTGGTGGAAAATGTCCGGGACGTTATTGCCATTGAAAGCACCCAGCAATACAGCGGCACCTACCATATCCTGGGCGGCATTATCTCCCCACTGGACGGCGTAGGCCCTGACCAGCTCAATATTGAAGCCCTGGTACAGCGGGTCCGGCAGGAGAAAACAGAAGAGATCATCTTTGCCCTCAGCCCCAATATCCAGGGCGATACCACCATTTACTATATCCAGAAAAAACTGCAGCCCCTGCCTGTACGGGTCACCACCATTGCCCGGGGCATCGCCTTCGGGGGGGAGCTGGAATATGCCGATGAAATGACCCTGGCCCGCTCTATCACCAACCGGCTCCCCGTTGAAAATTATGTGGCCAACCGGTAAAAAGCCGATTGTTTGCTATTATCAGGATATCCCGTAAATTTGTCTTTCAATTCACAGGCGGATTTGTTTATTGTTCGGCCTGCCCACAAACGGAACTAATAAACGACAGGAAAACTTCTCCTTTTGTTTCCCAGCGTTTATAGTTCAATAGTGAATAAGCTATGGCTTACTCCGTTTGCCAGCGCCTATTGGTATAGCCAAACAGTACTACCCGCCGGATTGTTAATGGAAGAGCACCGCTTTACCCTAACGGATAAACGGTTGCACCACCTAAACAAAAGCGTATGGACATCAGACAAGCACTCGAAAAACGCATCCTGATCATTGATGGGGCCATGGGTACCATGATCCAGCGGTATAAGCTAACCGAAGCCGACTACCGGGGGCAACGCTTTGCCAACTGGCCCAGCGATGTCAAAGGCAATAATGACCTGCTCTGCCTCACACAGCCGCAGATCATTGAAGAGATCCATGGTCAGTACCTGGACGCAGGAGCAGATATCATAGAGACCAATACTTTTTCCAGCACATCCATTGCCCAGGCGGATTACGGTATGCAGGCCCTTGCCTTTGAGCTGAACATAGCCGCCGGCCAATGCGCCCGTAAGGCTGCTGACGCCTATACCGCCAAAGACCCTTCCAAACCCCGTTTTGTTGCCGGCGCCATTGGCCCGCTCAATAAAACACTGAGCCTTTCGCCGGATGTTAATAACCCCGGTTACCGGGCGCTTACCTTCGATGAGGCCATGGAAGCCTATTACGAGCAGGTGAAAGGACTGACCGAAGGCGGCGTGGACCTCCTGCTGATTGAGACCATCTTTGACACCCTGAATGCCAAAGCCGCCATTTTCGCTATCAAGAAATATTTCCGGGACAGCGGCAAACCGGAACTGCCTATCATGATCAGCGGCACCATCACAGACGCCTCCGGCCGCACCCTGAGCGGGCAGACCCTGGAAGCTTTCTATACCTCTGTGGCGCATGCCCGTCCCCTGAGCATTGGCCTCAACTGCGCCCTCGGCGCTGTAGAGATGCGCAGCCATATTGAGGAACTGAGCCAGATAGCCGCCTGTTATACATCCGCCTATCCCAATGCCGGCTTGCCCAACGCCATGGGTGAATATGATGAGCAACCCGAGCAGACCGCCCATTTCATTGAAGAATGGGCCGAAAAAGGATTCGTCAATATCGTTGGCGGTTGCTGCGGCACCACCCCGGACCATATCCGGCATATTGCCCAGCACGTCAAAACCATTCAACCCAGGTTGTTGCCCGTCCTGGAACCCAGTTTATAATCCGGCGCCCCTTCAACAACAATAACATGAGCGAGACGATACATATCAAACCATACCTCCGCCTCTCTGGCCTTGAGCCCCTTATTGTCCGTCCCGAAACCAACTTCGTAAACGTTGGGGAAAGGACCAACGTGACCGGCTCCAAGAAATTTGCGCGCCTTGTCCGGGAAAACAAATACGAAGAAGCCCTGAGCGTAGCCCGCCAGCAGGTGGAAAGCGGCGCCCAGGTCATTGACGTGAACATGGACGATGCCCTGCTGGACGGGGTAAAAGCCATGACCACTTTTCTCAACCTGGTGCAGAGTGAACCGGATATCGCCCGGATACCCATCATGATCGACAGCTCCAAGTTCGAGATCATTGAAGCCGGCCTGAAATGCGTACAGGGTAAATGTATCGTGAACTCTATCTCCATGAAAGAAGGCGTGGAGAAATTTATCCGTGAAGCCAATATCTGCAAAATGTATGGCGCCGCCGTGGTGGTAATGGCCTTTGACGAAAACGGCCAGGCCGATACCCTCCAGCGCCGCGTGGATATCTGCACCAAGGCTTACCAGATCCTGACGGAAGAAGTTGGGTTTGAACCACAGGACATCATTTTTGACCCCAATATCTTTGCTGTAGCCACCGGCATTGAAGAACACAATAACTACGCCGTTGACTTTATTGAAGCCACCCGCCTCATCAAGCAAAGAATGCCCCTGGCCAAGATCAGCGGCGGTGTCAGCAATATCTCTTTCTCCTTCCGCGGCAATGATCATGTCCGCGAAGCCATGCACAGCGTATTCCTGCTCCATGCCATCAAAGCCGGCATGGATATGGGCATCGTGAATGCGGGCCAGCTGATGGTCTATGACGAAATAGAACCACAGCTCCGCGAGCTTTGCGAAGATGTGATCCAGAATCGTCGCGCGGACGCTACCGACCGCCTCATCAGTTTTGCCGAGACCGTCAAAGCCAAAGGCAAAACAGAAGTGAAGGACGAAGCCTGGCGCAATAACTCCGTAGTAGAACGCCTCAAGCATGCCCTGGTAAATGGTATCACCGACTATATCGACCAGGATACAGAAGAAGCCCGGCAGCAGTTTGCCCGCCCGCTCGAAGTGATCGAAGGACCGCTCATGGATGGTATGAACATAGTAGGTGATCTCTTTGGCAGTGGTAAGATGTTCCTCCCCCAGGTGGTGAAAAGCGCCCGCGTGATGAAAAAAAGCGTGGCTGTACTCACCCCCTATATCGAAGAAGAAAAACTAAGAAACCCCGGGGCCCAGAAGGGCGGCGCTGCCAGGATACTCCTGGCCACCGTAAAAGGCGATGTGCATGATATTGGTAAGAACATTGTTGGTGTAGTACTGGGCTGTAACGGTTATGATATCATTGACCTCGGAGTAATGGTGCCTGCCGATAAGATCCTGGAAACAGCCATCAAGGAAAATGTAGACATCGTGGGACTGAGCGGTCTGATCACCCCCTCCCTGGATGAGATGGTGCATGTGGCCCGTGAAATGAAACGCCGCAATATGAACCAGCCCCTGCTGATCGGCGGCGCTACTACTTCCCGGATGCACACTGCCGTTAAGATAGCACCTGAATACGAAAATGGCGTTGTACACGTACTGGACGCCTCCCGCAGTGTTACGGTGGCTGGTTCCCTGCTGAGCCAGGAGCAAAAACCCGATTTTCTCGGCAAGCTCAAAACGGAATATATCAAACTCAAGGAAGACTTCAGCAGCAAGAAATCCGTCAAGCAATATTTATCCTTTGGAGAGGCCCAGCAAAACAAAGTGGCCATCAACTGGGATAGCTTCACACCTGTAAAACCAGGTTTTACAGGCACCAAAGTATTTGAAGACTATCCGCTGGAAGAGATCGCCCAATACATCGACTGGCAACCTTTCTTCATTGCCTGGGAACTGCACGGTAAATTCCCGCAGATCCTCTCCGATGAAAAAGTAGGTAAGGAAGCCACTAAACTATACGAGGATGCCAAAGTCCTGCTGGACCAGCTCATCCGTGAAAAATGGCTTACCGCCCGTGGCGTGATCGGCTTCTGGCCCGCCCAGGCCACCGCTGCCGATACCGTGGTGATCAAGAACAACCAGGACCTGGTGCAACTGGATTTCCTGCGTCAGCAGATCAAGAAAGCCCCCGGCCAGCCCAATATCAGCCTGGCCGACTTTATAAAACCCGCTCCGGCCAATGCCAATGGCCATTTCGCGGACTATATGGGCGCCTTCACCACCACCATCCAGGGTATTGAACCACACCTGCAACGCTTCATCGATAACCACGACGACTATAACAAGATCACCCTGCAGGTCCTGGCCGACCGCCTCGTGGAAGCCTTTGCCGAACTACTGCATGAGCGTGTCCGGAAAGAGTTCTGGGGCTATGCCAAAGAGGAGCAGCTCAGCAATGAGGACCTGATCCGTGAATCCTATTCCGGCATCCGTCCTGCTCCCGGCTATCCCGCCTGCCCGGACCATACCGAGAAATACAAACTATTCGATCTGCTGGGCGGCCAGGAGACCACCGGCATCACCCTCACCGAATCCCTGGCCATGTATCCCGCCTCTTCCGTCAGCGGCTGGTATTTTGCCCATCCGCAAAGCCAGTACTTCGGTATTGGCAAGATCAAAAAGGACCAGGTAGAGGATTATGCACAGCGGAAGGATATGCCTGTGGAAGAAGTAGAGAAGTGGTTGAGGCCGGTGTTGGAGTATGATGTGTGATTTGCAGTCAACTTTATTAATAAATCAAAAGGCCTGCAAACAGAGTTGCAGGCCTTTTGATTTTCTGTCTATACAACATCATTTTAGTATAATCGCACAACAGCATTTTAGTGTA
The DNA here is from genome assembly GCA_029202545.1 of Candidatus Pseudobacter hemicellulosilyticus. GTDB lineage: Bacteria > Bacteroidota > Bacteroidia > Chitinophagales > Chitinophagaceae > Pseudobacter > Pseudobacter hemicellulosilyticus. The sequence goes on along the minus strand of CP119311.1, from coordinate 1,643,322 downwards.
TTCCCACAAATTATTCTACCTCCTCATCCTCCGTCTCTTCCAGCTCATCCGTCTCCTTACCCTTTCTCAGCTTCACTTTCGGATTATCCCTTGTTCCCGTTACCGTAAAAGGAATACCAATGATACCCAGCGGCGGCAGGCCCAGTCGGCCCGTCAGGTTGAATTTACCATCAAAGCTCACCTGTCCTTCAAAACGGGGACGGAAGCCCGCCACTTTCATTTTTACCCTTTCGATGGTGATGATATTATTGGCAATTTTTGTTTTGAGCGTCACCTTGGAAAGGTCCGGGTCTTTGATATCTTCTTTGCCGGTGCTGGCGCTTACAGCATTCATTAGTTTAAACCCTTTCATTTTTACTTTCTGGATCACCAGGTCCCCACCGCCTTTCAGCGAAGGATATACCGGCATCATGTTGGCATCCAACCTACCAGACAGGGAATAGTCCAGCGAAATGATCCCTTCCGCTCCAGCCGCAGCGGGCGCCATTTCCCGGAAGATGGGGATCTGGTTATAAGCCTTCTTAACGTTGAGGGTATCGGCTTTTACATGGTAATCGAAAACAGCCTTTAATGGCGAAGTGCTGGCATAACTGGCTTCCATACTGATGGGCGCGTCTGCCAGGTTAAAGCCGGTTTCTTTGAGTTGCAATTTGCCATTGGCCAGTTCTACCTGTCCTTTAAAATCTTTCAGCAGCAGGCCATTGTATTCCACTTTTCCAGCGGCAGCCTTGAAGACCAATTCCAGGTTGGCAGGGATCATCACCACACCGGAATTACCGGCATCAGCTTCAGGGGTTGAACTGGAATCACCAGCAAAGACCATCCATTCATCTACCAGGAAATAAGGGGTGGTCAGTTCAAAATCCCCGCGCAGCGGTTGATCGGGCTGCAAGGCATAACCCAGGACATTGTTGAGATGACCTTTCAATTCCAGTTTGCTTTTGCCATACTGGCCGGTAAAGGCTTCAAACCACATCTTGTCCTGGTCAAAGCGGAACAGGCCGGTGTTCACAAAAAACGGCTGCGGGAACAGTTCGCTGGTCAGCGCAATGTCCCGCACTTTCATGGTGCCTTTACCGTAAAGCTTGCCATACCGGCCGGCCATGGCATCGCTTTGGCGGCCACGCAGGGCAAGATCGGTCTGGATAAAACCTTTCACATTATAACCATCCACTGCAAAGAGGCGATAGAGCTTGCCCAGGTCCAGCACACCATTGGAGGTGATATTGTATTCCAGGTCGTTGAAATTTTGCAGGTTGGCCTGCACCAGGAACTGCTGTTGGTCCAGCTCAAAGGAGATGGGCCTGATGGCTACTTTGAGGTCGCTCAGCGTGCCTTTGGTATCCGTTACTGATGCTTCTACCTGGATCTTCTCTATAGGGCTGGGATAGTATTTTGTCTGGATGCTGCCGTCCTTTAACAGGAACTGTCCTTCGGTTACCGGAAAGAGTTTTTTGGCAGGGTTGTATTTTCCTTTGGTGGTGATATCAATGCGCAGGTCACCGGCCAGGTCCAGGCTATCCAGCGGGTAGAACTGTTTCACATCTGCCAGGTGGAAAACGGTCTGCAGGCTGCCTTCTACCGGAAAATCCCTGATATTATCAATATGGAAATGACCTTTGATAAAATTGCTGAGCACTTTGGCCTGGAGGCTGTTCAGCGCTATCTGCGTATGATCATAAATGCCATCGGCGCAACCGGCGTCCAGCTGGAAACCGATGTCCTGCACTGCCTGTGGTAAAGAACTGTATTTGAAATAACCATCAGTAAGCGAAGAGGTCAGGGTAAATGCCGGGATATGGGTGATCACTGTATCCTTGCGAAGGCTATGGGGATCCGGGCCGCGGGCAAACAGGCCATCGGCCTTGAAATCCAGCCTGAGCCTGCCTTTCAGATCGGCCGAGGCCATACCAAAAGCTTTGTTCCATTTGTCCAGGTCCAGGTCGGCATTCATTTTGGCTTTGATTGCCGGCTCCTGCATGCCTTTCCATTGCAGGTGTGCGCTGAAACGGTCCTGGTCGATATTAAAGAAGACACTGTCGATGTTAACGTACAGGCTGTCCATATTCAACGACGGCAGCCGGGTCTCCATATTGAGAAAGATATTCTTTGCCGGGAGCGGAGCATTCTTATGAGCAATGGAGCCGTTCCTGATCTTCATGTTGAACTGCAGGTCGGGCGAGGTATTGGTGGCGGCGCTGTATTTTCCTTTGAGCGAAGCATTCATCTCGGTGTATCCTTTCACGTCAGTAGTTTCCAGCCATTGCAAAACGGATTGCGGAAAAGCGGTGAAAACATCATGGAGGTCGGTCTCACGGGATACCAGCTTGAAATCCATATCATACCCATCGGCCAGGAATTCGAATTTGCCGCTGAGCTGTACAGGCAGCTGGTTGATCATCAGGTCGTTCTTCTCAAAGAGCAGGGCCAGTGAATGGGTATTGATCTTGGTAATAAGGTCGGCGCGTACCTGTTTGTTACTGATGTAGGTCTCGCCATCATAGGAGAACCGGAAAGTATCTACTTCAATTTCGGAGTAGAGGTCGAAGATGGCTTTACTGAGATCCCCTTTACCGGCATAATGCAGCCCTTTGGCGGTGATGGCCATGGGGATCGACCGGTCCCGGTAAGTCAGGTTGATCCGGTCCAGGTGGATGTTCTCCAGGCGGAGCGAGGCGCTGCCGGAATCCGTGTCCACGCTGGCGCTCTGGACAGAATCTGATTTATAGACATTGTAATTGGCCAGGCCTTCTTTGTTGACCTTGATCTCAATACGGCCGTCGCTGAGGAAGATCTGGTTAATATTGAGGGAACTAGAGAAAATGGAACCGAGGTCAATGCCCAGTGCAATTTCGTTGGCGGCCACCAGGGTATCTTTGCGGAAGGGCGGCGAGCCATGCAGGATAAAATCATCCAGCGTAAGGGTGAGAGAAGGGAAGTGATGGAAGAACGACAGTCTCGCCCTGGAAAAATCCACATCGCTCACGATGGCGTTATTAGCCCAGGACTTGATCTTTTTTTCTACGAAATTGGGGAACAGGAACGGGAGGAGAAACATCAGGAGTAGCAGACTGCCAACCGATACTCCGGTTATCTTCAGTCCTTTCACGAGCCACTTGCGCATAGTAGGGGAAATAATTTCCCAAAATTACTATCTTTTCTCCAGTAGCCACCAATTCCTCCTTCGTGGTTTTACGGTAAAATTAGCCTGGATATACGAGTGGATATGCGCCATAGCTTCGTCAATATCGTCGGTAAGCAACACCAATTTAAGGTCTTCCCGGGCAATGGTGCCGGCTTCGGCCATGAACTCCAGGTATTCCCAGAGATCTTTATGGTATTCTTTACCGAACAATACGATGGGGAATTGCGAGATGGATTTGGTCTGCACCAGGGTCAGGGTCTCGAAGAATTCATCAAGGGTACCAAAGCCGCCGGGCATGATGACGAAGGCGTAGGAGTATTTTACGAGCACTACTTTGCGGACAAAGAAATGTTCAAAGTTGATGAACTTATGCAGGTAAGGGTTAGCCTTCTGTTCAAAGGGCAGGATGATATTACAGCCAACCGAGTTATAGCCTTTTTCAAAAGCGCCGCGGTTAGCGGCCTCCATGATGCCGGGGCCGCCACCGGTGAGCGTGGTGAAGCCCATTTCTCCGATGCGGGCGCCAAATTTCCGGGCGGCATCGTAGTAGGGATGGTCTTCCCGGAAACGCGCGGAACCAAAAACGGTAACGCAGGGGCCCAAAAAGTGCAGGGTACGGAAAGCCTTGAGGAACTGCATGGCTACGCGCCAGGTGAAGGCCAGCTCATAGCCACGGCTCTTGGGGCCATCCAGGTAAACATGCTCCTTTGCGGGGATAATAGGTGCTAACTCCTTCTTGATTGATGCTGCTTCCATATCAAAACTGTAAATTGCCGGCCAAATTAATCAATTATATCATGCGCATCATCAGCTACAACGTGAACGGCCTGCGGGCTGCCATGAACAAGGGACTGATCGACTGGCTGAAGACAGACCCTGCGGATATCATTTGTCTGCAGGAAACCAAAGCCATGCGGGACAATGTCGATTATAAACAATTCACCGATCTGCAATACCACGACTACTGGTTCAGCGCACAAAAGAAAGGCTACAGTGGTGTGGCCGTTTTCACCAAGATCAAACCCGACAACATTGTTTATGGCACCGGGCATAAAGTGAGTGATGAAGAAGGCCGTGTGCTGCAGCTCGACTTTGGCGATACCCGGCTGATCAACGCCTATTTTCCCTCCGGTACTTCGGGTGATGAGCGACAGACCTTCAAATACAGCTGGCTGGATGAATTGTTCGGATACCTGGAGAATTTACGGAAAGAACATCCCCGGCTTATCCTTTGCGGGGACTACAACATAGCCCATCGGGAGATTGACATCCATGATCCTAAAGGCAATAAAAAATCATCCGGATTCTTACCTGAAGAACGCGCCTGGATGGATAAATTCTATGAAGCCGGCTGGATTGATACCTTCCGGGAGTTCCACCCCGAACCGGCCCGGTACAGCTGGTGGAGCCAGCGTTTCCCCAGTGTACGGCTGCAGAACAAAGGCTGGCGGATAGACTATATCAATGTCACCAGCGCACTGAAAGACGAGCTGAAGGATGCAGAGATACTTCCGGACGTGAAGCACAGCGATCACTGCCCGGTATACCTGGAACTGAAAGTAACCGGAAAAAAAGCAAAAAAATGATCATCTACAATGTCACTATAAAGGTAGCCTGGCCCATCCAGGAAGCCTGGCTGCAATGGATGCAGGAAGTGCATATGCCTGAAGTGCTGGCTACAGGCTGCTTTTACAAGAGCCAGCTGGTAAAGCTCCTGGAGGTGGACGAGGAAGATGGACCTACCTATGCCGCCCAGTATTATGCTGCATCGCGGAATGATTATGACGTGTACATAGAACATCACAGTCCCGCCATCCGCCAGAAAAGCATGGACAAATGGGGCGATCTTTTCATTGCTTTCCGGAGCGTAATGGAGATTGTGAACTGAGTGTGGATAAGATTATTTAGTTCAGCTGTCAATGGAAAATATTTGTATATTCCTTTCAAACCCACTGCTGACAAGCATTTCAGGCGAACAAGCGCAAAACCCTTGTCAGCACTGCGTTTCAGCAGATCCCATTACTGACAGGTTACCAGGAGCAGACATCGTATTTTTCCCACAATCCTTGCCCCAAGCGGGTTAGCGGCGGTTGAGCAATTGTTAATTTTTGCGCAGAAAAATTTTGTTGGAATGAAAAAGCGGCTAAATTTGTTCCTGCATAATTAAAAACATTACACTATGAACAAAGCTGAATTAATCGCAAAGATTGCCGATGACGCAGGCATTACTAAAACTCAAGCCAACGCTTCTCTGGACTCTTTCGTTGAAGCAGTTACTAAGACCCTGAAAGGTGGTGGTAAAGTAACCCTGGTTGGTTTCGGTACTTTCTCTGTTTCCAAGAGAGCTGCCCGTAACGGTCGCAACCCTCAGACCGGCGCTGTTATCAAGATCAAAGCGAAAAAAGTTGCCAGGTTCAAAGCAGGTAAAGAACTGCAAGCTAAATTATAATGCTGCACCAACTGCATGGAAAGTTCCGGTACGAATAGTGCCGGAGCTTTTTTTTCAGGGGTATACCATCGGTTAGATTGCTTATTTTTGCGCTTCATTACATTATTTCATTCATAAATTGATTCCAACATGGGCAGAGGTGATAAAAAAACCAAGAAAGGAAAGATCTTCAAAGCGAGCTTTGGCAAAAGCAGGCCTGCAAGGACCAAGAAGGTATTTGCCAAGAAAGACGCTAAATAAGGAGTTCCTTAGCGCAGATAATTGAGCTTCATGGTTTCAGCGTCAACAGGCGCAGCCTGAAGTCATTGAGAGGGATGGTTACCGGAAAGGTAGTTTTCCCTTTTTTTGTGCAAAAAACCCGGGCTTTGCAGTCCCGGGTCATCTGTCTGATAGCTATGTGTTTAAGGCGCCAGCCTTTCAATCAGCCAGCTGTTATCTTCCTGTAGAGTATACTGGATACGGTCATGCAGCCGGCTTGCCCCGCCCTGCCAGAATTCAATGATCACCGGCTTTACACGGAATCCTCCCCAGTGCGGAGGACGTGTAACAGGCTTGCTGCTGAACGCTTCTTTCACGGACTTCTCCCGCTCAATAAGGTAATCGCGGTTTTCAATCACCTGGCTTTGCGGCGATACCCAGGCGCCTATGCGGCTGCCTTCGGGCCTGCTGTTGAAATACTCGTCGCTTTCTGCTGCCGCCACTTTTTCTACCAGGCCGGTAACGCGTACCTGTCTTTCCAGTTCTTTCCAGAAAAACACCAGGGCGGCCCGGGGATTCTCTTCCAATGTGAGGCCTTTGAAACTATTGTAGTTGGTGAAGAAAACAAATCCTTTCTCATCATAATCTTTCAGTAACATGATCCTCGCGGAAGGCACGCCATCGGCCGACGCCGTAGCCAGCGTCATGGCATTTACTTCTTCCAATTCAGATTCCACCGCTTCTTTCCACCAGCTGTCGAACTGCTGCATGGGCGTGGGTTGTACGTCTTTTTCTGACAGGGATCTTTTCTGATAATCTGTGCGGATGTCTGCAACGGACTTTTTCATAAGCTGGGCGTTTACGGTTCAAAGTTCCCATAATCGCCACAAATAAAAAAGCACCATTCTCATAAATGGTGCTGAAATAACTTATCGTAGAAATGCCTGCTGTCAAAACAGGGAGGTAGCAGCTACTCCCAGGATGCCGGCAAAAACAACGCCCATGATCAGCCAGGTCAGCAGCATAGACAATACAACATACACCACAAAGATGATCAGGAGGTATACTACCCGCTGGTCTTCCGGTGTTTTCTTGACCGGGGTAAGGCCCAGGTACATCAGGTAAACGGTATATACAAACCCTGCCAGGGAGCCCAGCCAGCCCAGTCCGGGCACAATACCCAGGATACTGGCTACCCAGACAGCTGTGGCGGAATAGGCAACCAGCTGGGAAGAGCCGCCTATCTCTTTCTGAGATTGAAAATTAGGCGCCAGCAGGTCTACCAGCAGACTGGTGACCACAAAAGCGATCACGGCGCTGACATAGGTTGAAATAGCAGAGAACAGGGCATAGTTGAACCCGAATAAGCGGCCGGTCCAGAACAGGGTGCTCAGGAATGCAGCCACAGCCGGAATAACGGCCAACGGCAGTACATAGGTGGTCAGTAGGGAGGAAAGAGTCGCTGATTCACCTGACACCAGCACCCATTCTGTCTTGGGGGTGAGCAGGATGTTTTTCGCGCGGTTAATGAGATTCATGGTTGATAGTTTTCTTAAATATAAGCAAACCCTCAGCCAAATCATTGTTCGGCCATCTGTTATATAAATATTACCGGTTTACCCGATATTTCCTTTTTCTGACCTGCGTTGTTCGGCCGCCCGGGCCAGGAGGGATTCAATTTCAGTGATGCGTTTCAGCTGGATCTCCAGTTTCTTATTCTGTTCAGTTACCTGTTGCAGGTCCCTGTTGAGTTCTTCCAGGAAGCCTACTTTTTTCATCAGCTGCTGGCGTTGAAAATTGGATTCGCGGAGTTTGTCTTCTGTATCTGCAATCAGGCGCAGCATGCGCTGGTTCTCTTCCAGCAGCGTGAGCTGTTTCATCCGCACCTCGTCATATTCTTTAGTGATCTTGAAATAGTTCTCCTGCAGTTCGTCGTACTCAAACTGCCGGTGTTCCGGATGCGCCAGGTAGGTCTCCATTTTCAGGAGCTTATCCTGCAATGCATTGAACGCTTCCTGGGTATTGAGCAGGCGATCTTTCATTTCTCCTTCCAGGAACTGCTCCTGCCGCAGCTGGCGGATCAATGCTTCCTGGTCAAAACTGGTCCTGCGCAGTTCGCGTACCTGTGCGCTCAGCAGTTCGTTGGCCTGCCGGATCTCTGCATGTCTTTTATCGGATTCTTTGAGAGTCTCTATCTGTTCCAGCAGGCGGGCGATGTTCTGGTTATGTTCCTGGAGATTGTCCTGCGCCATTTTCAACTGGCCGAAGTAAGTCGCCGGCTGCTGGTCCAGGGCTTCTTTTTCTTCCTGTAATTGGGCCAGTTCCTTTTTCAGTTCGGTCAGCTCCAGGGAAAGCAGTTCCTCATTTTCCTGGGCTTCTGCCAGTTCCCGGCGCAGCTGTTTCTGGGCCTTTTCCTGGACCTCCATTTCTTCATGGTATTTGAGCTTCCACTCGTCCGGGTCAATGGCCGACTGGGCAATGACGGAAGGTTCCCCCAGGTTACGCGGCAGGGAGCGGCGGTGTACCAGGAAAAAATGAATAAAGAATCCCAATACAATAGCACCGAACAGAAAGACGAGCATTTCTGTAACGCCAATTGTAAACGTGATCCCAAGAATGACGAGCGATGGATACATAAGGTTCAGAGTTTCACTTGCACATCGGTTGTTGGCTAATGAACCGGCTTTCAATGGACTTGAACGGGGGTGGGGAAGAATGCAAAAACCACCTGTCGGGGTGGTTTTTCATGGCCTAAATTAATAGGTTCATCGCAGATATACAAGCCGCGACAATGTTTTTTTTCCCTTTATGCGGCCAATCAGCCTTTCACCAGGGTTCCAACGCGGTCACCGCACACCACTTTCAGCAGGTTGCCGGGCCTGTTCATATCAAAAACGATGATGGGCAGGTTGTTCTCCATACAAAGTGTGAAGGCGGTCATATCCATTACACGCAGGTTCTTGGAGATGCATTCCTGGAAGGTGATGGTCTCATATTTCTGGGCAGTAGGGTCTTTTTCCGGATCGGCCGTATAGATACCATCTACACGGGTGCCTTTGAGGATTACATCGGCCTGTATCTCAATAGCCCGGAGTGAACCAGCCGTATCAGTAGTAAAGTAAGGGTTGCCGGTACCTGCTCCAAAGATCACCACACGACCTTTTTCCACGTGGCGGATAGCGCGGCGGCGGATATAGGGTTCAGCGATCTGTTCCATTTTGATGGCGCTTTGCAGGCGGGTGTATACACCGATCTTTTCCAGCATGGCCTGCATGGCCATACCATTGATCACAGTGGCCAGCATGCCCATATAATCGCCATGAGCGCGTTCGATGCCGGTAGCAGCTTCATTCATGCCGCGGTAAATATTACCACCACCAATGACGATGGCCACCTGTACACCCAGTTCAACGATCTGTTTGATGTCGCGGGCGTATTGTTCCAGGACCACGGAATCCATACCAAAGCTCTTATCACCCATCAAAGACTCACCCGATAACTTTACCAGAACACGTTTGTACTTAGGCAGCATGAAAAAATGTAGTTTTTGAGTTCGGAAAGATGAAACCCTGCCTGGTGGCAGCTGGTTTATTGCTGTGCAAAGAAAGGGTTTTTTTGGGAGAATGGCCTCAACTTGTATGAAACACACGCTGTGTAAGGATTTGAGCGCTTGGCAGTTGGGACATCAAACAGGGTGAACACGGCCAGCGTTTCCCGAAGGTTGTCAATAGTAAGCTGCACAACAGGACAACCAATATTGCCGCCGGTCCTGCTATCACCATGCAGGCCAGCGTCTGCCGGAGAACCAGGCAACCTGCCAGGCAAAAAAAAGAGGCAGCCTTGCGGGCTGCCTCCGGTATTGTGAGCAGGTTACTGATTAACCTAAAGCTACTCTTTTGAACTCGATCACTTTCAGACCACCGTCCACGCTCTTCAGGTAATCACCTACGGTTTTACCATTGTCCTTTACAAAAGGCTGGTTAACCAGGGTGCTTTCTTTGAAGAAGGCGTTCAGCTTACCTTCAGCGATCTTGGCGATCATTTCGTCAGGTTTGCCGGCCATTTTGGGATCGGTTTTGATCTGCTCAACCACGATAGCCCTTTCGCGCTCGATGGTAGCAGCAGGAACTGCGTCGGAATCAACAGCAACGGGGTTCATGGCAGCAATCTGCATGGCCACGTCCTTACCGGCTTCAGCAGCGGCTTTGTTCATACCTACCAGTACGCCAATACGGTTGGCGCCGTGGATATAGGAAGAAACAAAGTCAGCGTCCACACGCTCAAACTTGGTGATACCGATCTTCTCACCGATAGAGGCAAGCTTATCATTTACCATATCGGCCACTTTGGCGCCGTTAATGGTAACGCTGTTCAGTTCATCCAGGCTTTTTACGTTGTTGGCGATAGCAGCATCAGCAATAGACTGGGCGAAGGCTACGAAGTCGGCGTTCTTGCTCACGAAGTCAGTTTCGCAGCTTACACATACAGCCATACCAGTTTTGTTATCGGCTGTTGTCTGGGCGATCACCACACCTTCTTTAGCTTCACGGTCACCACGGAGAGCGGCTACTTTGGCGCCTTTTTTACGGAGCCAGTCGATAGCTGCTTCAAAGTCGCCGTTTGTTTCGGTCAGCGCTTTGCGGCAGTCCATCATACCTGCACCGGTCATCTGGCGCAGTTTGTTGATATCAGCGGCTGTAATTGCAACAGTTGACATAATCAGAGATTTGAAAATGATGTATTGTTATACTTGATCACGACCCTTTCCGGATGTGGGGGAAGAATTATCTTCCACCACCACCTTGAGGTCTGCGGCTTGCGCCACCGGGTACCCGGCGTTTAGCCTGGTGACGACCACCGCCGCCGCCAGCGCCTTTGTTACCACCGCGGCCGGCTTCAGCTTCAGCTTCTGCCTGCATGCGGGCTGCTTTCTTTTCTTTTTCGTCATCAGCTGAATCATCTACATCCTCATCTTTGGCAGCCTGACGTTCAGCCAGACCTTCAGCAATGGCAGCTGTGATATATTGGGTAATGATAGCGATCGATTTGGTAGCGTCATCGTTGGCGGGGATCGCAAAGTCAACCTTGTTGGGGTCGCAGTTGGTATCTACCATCCCGAAGGTCATGATACCAAGGCGTTTTGCTTCTGCCAGGGCGATGTGCTCGTGACCGATGTCAATGATGAACAGGGCGGTTGGTACACGGCCCAGCTGAGCGATACCGCCCAGTACTTTGTCCATTTTATCGCGGTCGCGGCCCAGGGTGAGTTTCTCTTTTTTGGTCAGGCTTTCTGCGCTGCCGTCGCCGAGCATCTTGTCAATGCTCTGCATCTTCTTCACGCTCTTGCGAACAGTGTTGAAGTTGGTCAGCATACCACCCAGCCAACGTTCAGTAACATAGGGCATGTTTACTTTACGGGCGCATTCAGTAACGATCTCTTTCGCTTGTTTTTTAGTACCAACGAACATGATCTTTTTACCGCTGCGGGCGATCTGTTTCAGGGCAGCAGCAGTTTCCTGCAGGGCTTCCGTGGTTTTGTTCAGATCAATGATATGGATACCTTTCTTCTCAGCGAAGATATAAGGTAACATTTTAGGATTCCACTTCTTACGCAAGTGTCCGAAATGTACACCTGCATCCAATAATTGCTGTTGTAGTGAAGTGTTATTTTCCATTTCTTTATCGTGTGATTAATTTTAATAAAGGGATTAACGTTTGCTGAACTGGTAGCTGCGACGGGCTTTCTTGTGACCGAATTTCTTACGTTCAACAGAGCGCGGGTCGCGTTTCAGCACACCGGCCGCTTTAAGGGCGGGACGATATTCTTCGCTAATTTCCAGCAGCGCACGGCCGATACCCAGTTTGGCAGCTTCAGCCTGACCTTTCATACCACCACCGGCAGCATTGATCTTCACGTCAAATTTATCCAGGGACTGGATAGATTTCAGGGGAAGCTCAACCTGGTTCTGCAGGTATATCAGGGAGAAATATTCTTTATAGTCTTTGTCGTTCACTGTGATCTTACCGTTCCCTTTAGAGAGCCAGATCCTGGTCACAGCTTCTTTACGACGTCCTACTGCATTTTTTTGCTTTTCCATGTAGTATATACAATTAGAAAGTTAAAGGTTGAGGTTTCTGTGCAGAGTGCTCGTGCTTGTCGCCGGCATACACAAATAATTTTTTGTACATCTTGCGACCGAGACGATTTTTAGGTAACATGCCTTTTACTGCACGCTCAATCACCGCTTCAGGACGGCGTTTCAGCAGGTCTTTCGCTGCTTCGGCCTTCTGACCACCGGGATAACCGGAGAAAGTCAGGTATTCTTTGTCCTCGAGTTTGTTGCCGGTGAATTTCACCTTGTCGGCATTAATAAAGATGATGTAATCTCCGCAATCAACGTGTGGCGTGTAATATGCCTTGTTCTTTCCGCGCAGAACAGCTGCTACTTTAGCACACACGCGTCCCACGGTTTGATTGGTACCGTCTACAACATACCAGTTGCGTTGTACGGTAGCCGCATTCGCATGTTTTGTTGTGAAATGAAGTTTGCTCATTTTGTTACTTTATTTTAATTGTTCTATTCCCGCCTCAATCACCACCAACCTGGTGAATTATGAAACGGGTCGCAAAGGTAGGAAGAAGCAGGGGGAAAAGCCAAGGAAATGAAGGGTATTTTAACGGGCAGCTTTACAATAGACTGATTTTCAATAAAAATTTTGACAGGATTGAAATATGCTGCCTGGATCCGAAAGCATTTGTTCCGCTTAAAGGCGTGAAAAGAAGAAAAAAGCGAGTAAAAAAGTTGGCATATTGCCAACTTTTGATAATTTTGTGGTCTACAACAACAAGCAGAGTACCCAAAAGAAATGGCATAGAAAGGAATATCCTTAAAACATTTAACTATGACCATTATCTATTTGGAGCGCCTCAACAGCTTTATGCATCAACACGCCAATGCAAGAAGAAGTCTGATTGCCTGGAAAACAGCTGTGGAACAAGCAAGCTGGCGTAAAAAACAGGACGTTCTCAAGGATTTTCCAAGAGCTAAAATGATCCGGAACAACCGTGCAAGGTTTGAAATAGTTCATACCCTTTACAGATTGATAGCCCACATCTTTTACGAGGACCAGATTGCCGAAGTCCGCTTTATCGGCACCCATGATGACTACGACAAAATTGACCCATCAAAAATATAAGCATATGAAACAATGGTTTTTGATTGAATCGGAAGCTGACTACCAATCAGCTACCCAACGCTATGAAGAGGTCCGGGAGGCAAAATCCGGCACCAAGGACCACAAAGAAAAAATGTTGCTGGCCCTGCTTATCAATGAATATGAAGTTAGACAGTGGAATCACCCCACACTGAATCCTATTGAGCTCATCAAGATCCGAATGGAAGATTTTGGTTATAAGCCTGCCGACCTGGCCAAAGCCTATGGAGATAAGGGCACTGTAAGTAAGGTACTGAACTATAAACAGGCCCTCTCCTTGACAATGATCAGGAAATTCAGTAAACTGCTACGCATACCGGTAGAATCACTGACTAAAGAATACAAACTTCAACCCTAACAGCCAGGTTCAACGATGGATCACGGAGATCTGTGTCCCGGTTTCCTGAAACGGATCACCCGCGTGCTATCATTGTTACGCGCCAGGATATAGGCCGTTTCCTGCTTCAGCTTTACCGGCCTGATATGCCGCACCTGCCCTTTGATGGCCAATCCATTCAAGGTGGCACACTCAAAATTTCCCTTGCCCCTGTTCAGCAGCAGCAATCCATAGTCCGCATCATATCTTCCCATCTCAATGGTATTCTCATAAAAATTACCCCCCAGCAGCAGGTCCGGCAAACTATCTCCATTTGCTTCCACTACTACTGCATCCCGGTAACAGCTCAGCTGCGCTTCCCAGGGCAAGGACTGCACCCGGAAGTTGAGCTTCCCGTCATTGATCAGGATGGCATTGGAGAAATAATCCGCTGTCAGCAACACGGCCGACTTCAATTTATCCGCTGTGAACAATTCCTCCATCGTAGCGGAAGCAAACTTTTCGCCCATCAAAAATTTCTTCTTCACCAGACCCGGCAACTGCTTGTCCAGGTCGGCTTTACTGGCAAAGGGAATTTCTTTTCCCTGTACATAATAGGACAGTACCTGCTCCTTCTTACCGTTGTCGTCAAAGTCGTTGTAGTATAACCTTACCGGTTGTTCAGGAGATGCTTTCAACCGGCTATTCAGTCCCAGGTTACCCGCCACCAGGTCTATATCGCCATCCTGGTCTATATCGCCATCCTGGTCTATATCCACCGGCAGCAAAAAATTCCACCAGCCTTTTTTTTCGGTGAGCATCTTCTTAATATAACTTCCTTTGTTATTGATATAAGCTACTATGCCACCCCATTCACTGCAAAGCAGGAGATCAGTATATCCATCTTTATTGAGATCATACCAGACCGCCGCTGTTACAAATCCGGGGTCAATGCCGGGCAGCATGGCAGCAGTGACATCTATAAACTTCCCGGCGCCATCATTCTGCAACAGGAAGGAACGTGCCGGCTTACCATATTCCCAGGGAATAGCCCGGCCCCCAATGAACAGATCAATATTGCTGGGCGCCAGTACTACGTTGATAACGGTCTGCTCACCAATATCAATTTCCTGATTGATATAACCTACAGAAGAGAACGCCAATACTTTAGCACTACCTGATATGATCAACCGATAACTTCCATCCTGTCCGGAAGAAGTGACATTGCCTGATCCTTTGGGGACCACGGATGCGCCAGTAACGGGTGAGCCATCTTTAGAATCGGTGATTTTCCCGGAAATGATCTTTTCCTGGGCGGAAAGGCTGGCAGGCAGTAGCAATAATGCCAGCAACAGCATGCAACATGCTGCAAGCAGTCGTTGGATGATCATACTGATGGTAATAAATTGGTTATCTAATAAAGGTCCCTGTGTAACTGTGGCACGGACAAAAATGCAGGCACGGAAGCGATGCCGGTACGGAAGCTGTTTCCGGTACGGAGGAGGTTGCTACAGATGCTATCTTGGTGTGTAAAATTGCGTACGATTTACACAATCTAATTTTTTTCCGGGCCTCCGCCAAATCAATGTTGCGGTACCGAATGACCGGAATCAAGCCACAGGCGGGCGTTTGGGCGGGATGAAGAAGCTGTATGACATACAGTTAGCTATCCTTACGTCAAGGCGTATGGGCAACACAAAGTTTGCCCGTTTTTTACGGGCAAACCGGGAAAAAAGGGAACGATAACTACATAAGGGCCAGTTCGGGTTCAGCGGATATCTGGCCTTTGAATTGACCATTGGGAAACTTTTCGGCATCAAAGCGGTACAGTTTACCGGGGCGATGCGGCACATCCTGCTCCAGTTCGTTGACATCTATGAGCCAGCCCATCAGGAAGAATTTCTTCCGGAAGTTGCGGCGATCCATTTTTACGCCGAGGATCGCTTCGTAAAGGCTTTGCAATTCGCGGAGCGAGAATTTTTCGGGCAGCAGGTTAAAAACTATGGGATGTTCTTCTATTTTGGATTGCAGCTGGCGGATGCAGGTGTCCAGTATGGTTTTATGATCAAAGGCCAGGGTACTGATATCATTTACGGGATGCCAGTGCAATTCATTATGGGCCAGTTTGAGCTGGTGGTCCTTACTGTTGATGAGGGAATAATAGGCTACGGTGATCACGCGACCGGCAGGATGTCGGTCCACCGACCCAAAAGTATGTACCTGTTCCAGGTATACATCGTCCAGGCCGGTGCGCTCTTTGAGTACACGGTAGGAGGCGGTGTCCAGGTTCTCATCTATCCGCACCAGGTCGCCCAGGAGGGACCAGCGGTCCTGGAACTCTTCCAGGTCAGACTTGATCAGTAATACTTTTAACTCGTTGTGTTCGAAGCCGAAGATGACACAATCTACAGAAAGGGCTAACTGAAAATATTCCCTGTTCTCAGATCTTAACTGCTGAATAGTTTTCTGCAAAGCGGTACCCATCGTTAGTTGCTATTATTTTTTGAGGAATGTTTTGATTGTTTGCCTGAAACCAGGAAAACAGTGGCAGCTGCCAATGGCGGCAGCCACGGGAATAGCTGGCTGCCGTCCGTGCACCTTAATATGGCAAGCGCTTGCGTATCGGCAACAACTGATCGCCTGTGGATCCAGGTTCAGGTAGGCTGTTCATGCCTTCACCCGCAGGATAAGGAAAGCCAGTAGGATCCGGCGACCATGAAAACTTCATGAAACCGGGACCTGCTGACCAGTGGATCGGTCAGGCGAATTTTGCATTAATAGTAGATGGACGCTGTGACGGGGTTGGATTGGGAGAATGTTCCTATTGGGGTAGCATTGCCATTCTCCGGGTGCAAGGTAAGATTTTGTCCATTGTCCACAACACTCAATGTCCAACCACCGAAAAAATTGCTGAAAATTAGTGCTGCCGGCTTGCCCGCCGGGCCGGGCAGACAGCCGGTTTTACCGCTGCAGCAGCGGGAGGCTCAGCTAACGGACATGTATAGTTTACTCCTATACAGGTGGTGGCTGGATAGGAAATCATTGGTTCGTACCATATTAATAAGAACAAGTATTAGTTTGGGAAGCTTCCCATCAATAGGCCAGCTGAAAACGCAACCATTGTTTGCTCCTATACTATATTGAAGCGGATCCGCAGAAAAAACTGAAAACGCAACCATTGGTTCGTCCCATATCTTAAAAATAGCTTAACCCGTTGACGGGAACAGCTGCTTGTACCTATATAAATATAGTGACATGGATCTATAGCCCTTGGTTCGTCCCCACCTTAAAAAAAGCTTAACCCAGGCGCATGCAGGAGCAGGTGGCAATGCTTCCTTTTACACCCATAGCGGCATTGGTTCGTCCCAAATACTGAAGACCATAGAAGGCGCCTGCGGGCCCGTGGCCGCCGTAACCTGCCTTTGCGCCATTCCGGTATTTAGCCAGAACATGTACCTTGCAGTGTCCCAAACACAGCACTATGTTTTCACCAGAGCAGAGCCGATCATTACAGCAACAGACAATAGACCTTTTAAAAGCAGGCCAGCAGGGCATTGGGCCGGACAGGCTCCTGGAACTACGGGAGATCCTGCGCTTCCATGAGTACCGGTATTATATAGAAAATGACCCGCTGATCTCCGATGCTGAATACGACCAGCTCTTCAAAGCGCTGGAACAGGTAGAGACCATGCAGCCCGACCTGGTGACTCCTGACTCTCCCACCCAGCGCGTCAGCAAAGGCCTCACCAAAGAGTTCCCCGCAGCGCCGCACCTGGTCCCCATGCTTTCCCTGGAGAACTCCTATAATGAACAGGACCTGGTAGACTGGGACCGCCGCGTCCGTGAAGGGGCAGGCCTGGATCAGGTTGAATACTGTGTGGAGCCCAAATTTGACGGGGCCAGCATTTCACTGATCTATGAGGACGACTACCTGGTCCGCGGCGCCACCCGGGGCGACGGCGTTACCGGCGATGAGATCACTACCAATATCCGGCAGATCCGCTCTGTACCGCTCTCCGCCCGTTTTTCCGAATACGATGTTCAGCAGATAGAGATCCGTGGTGAAGTGCTGATGAACAAACAGAATTTCAAAAAATACAATGAGCAGCTGGCCGAACAGAACCTGCCGCCACTGGCCAATCCCCGCAATGCCGCCGCCGGCTCATTGCGTATCAAAGACCCGAGGGAGGTTAGTCGCCGCAACCTGGAAGCCTTCCTCTATAATATCAGCTATTTTGTCACCACGCCCCAAAAGGACACCCATCAAAGCCTGCAAACCCATAGCGGTTGCCTGGAAATGCTCTGGGACCTGGGTTTCCGCAGTCCCAGGAAGGAGAAAAGAGTATTCGAAGGCATTGAAGCGGTGGTTGAATACTGCCATCAGTACGAAGCGCAGCGGGACGAGCTGCCTTACGAGATAGACGGGATGGTGATAAAAGTCAATAATGTTGACCTGCAGGACCGCCTGGGTATGACCACCCACCACCCCCGCTGGGCCATGGCCTTCAAGTTCAAGGCGCGGCAGGGCACCAGCAGGCTGAAAGACGTGGACTTCCAGGTGGGCCGCACCGGCTCTATTACGCCGGTGGCCAAGATAGAACCGGTGAGCATCGGCGGAGTTACCGTGACCTCTGTTTCCCTGTTCAATGAAGAAGTGATCCGCGAGAAAGACCTGATGCGCGGTGATACGGTACTGGTAGAAAGGGCCGGCGATGTGATCCCTTATATTGTAAAGCCCCTGGCCGAACTGCGGACAGGCGCTGAAACTACCATTGATTTCCCGACAGTATGCCCTGTTTGTGGCGACAAACTGGTGAAGCCGGTAGACGAAGCCGTATGGCGTTGCAATAATATCAGCTGTCCTGCGCAGGTGGTAGAGCGCATCATCCACTTCACCAGCAAGGATGCCATGGATATACGCGGATTTGGAGATGCTAACGTACGTAAGTTTTTTGACCTGGGCCTGCTCCGGGATGTACCCGGGATCTATACCCTGCCCTTTGACCAGATCCGCTCCCTGGAAGGGTTTGGGGAGAAAAGCATCACCAATCTGCAGGCGGCTATCCAGGCTTCCAAACAGCAGCCCCTGCACCGGCTGATCTTTGCGCTGGGCATCCGGTATGTGGGGGAGACTACCGCAAAAGTACTTGCTCACGCTGTCAAACACCTGCTGGAATTTGAACAATACTCCATGGAAGACCTGCAACAGCTCGAAGATGTAGGGCCAAAAGTAGCAGGCAGTGTCTACCAGTTTTTCCATAATTGGGACAATATTGTAATGCTTAAAACGCTGGAAGAATTGGGGCTAACATTAAAAAATGATAAAAGAAATCTGGAGGTCCAGGGCAACCTTGTGGGACAAACGTTTTTGTTCACCGGCACCCTTCCTACCCTGAAACGTAGTGAGGCAGAGGGTTTGGCTGAGAGTAACGGGGGCAAGATATTGGGCAGTGTAAGCAGCAAGCTCAACTACCTGGTTGTGGGAGATGACGCCGGATCCAAGCTGGAAAAGGCCAAAAAGATCGCTTCAGTGAAGATCATCACTGAAGCAGAGTTCCTGCAAATGCTTAACCGCTGATTGAATCTTATTATTGTTTTTTGATATTCGCATCTCTTTTTTTGTAACTTTAGCCAAAAGGAAAAGGCGATGATAAAAAAACTCCCTAACGAGGTGTGGAAACCCCTACAGTTTCCAGGCTGGAAGCACCTCAGAAAAAAGTATGCGCTGTCCTCCCACGGTCGCATAGCCAGCTACACGGAAGATGTAATCGAAGACGGAAAATTGCTCCAGGGTTCACTGACCACTGGTTACCGAACCCTGAACCTGCACCGGCCCGGTAACAACGGTACGTTGTACATCCACCGTGAAATTGCCCGTTTGTTTTTGAAGAAAGCTTCACCCAAGGCCAAGTATGTGATCCATTCTAATCACAACAAGCTTGACAACAACGTGAAGAACCTCAAATGGGCTACGCTTGAAACAATGATCGAGCATCAGCAAAACAGCCCCGCGAAGATTGCGTACAAAAAGGTACAAGCCAATCGCACAGAGGGTTTGAAGCTGAATGCTGCTCAGGTCAAAAGCATTAAAAAAGTGCTGACCGACAAGAACCGGAAGATCACCATTAAAAAACTTGCTGAGAAGTACGGCGTCAGTGAAATGACCATGTACCGCATCAAGAGTGGTGAAAACTGGGGAAGGATCAAAAGCTAACAAGCTAACTGCTGTGCTAAACAGCCTCGGTGGTGTGAAATGAGACGGCGCTCAATTCACACCACTTTTTTTGACCCCTTTCCGGCAGCTGCTGTTCCGCCCATCGCCTTTTCCTGTACAGCAGCTGTCCACCGGTCCGGGCAGCCCGGGTTAACCCGGTAAAAAAGCACCTCCTCCAGACCATATATAATATGGTATTACTATGAAGCCCGCCGGTTGGTAAGATCACCTGGTTTAAGCCCGTTTTTTAATCTTATTTTAATCTCTTGATCTAACGCAAAGGCAGCTATCCTTTTCCGGTTTTGACCTGCCCTACCGTTAGTAAACTGGTAGCTGGCCCACCCAATACGGCCATGCTCTATGGCTACCTTTTGGTACCCGGGGAGAACCAATGTGTCACCATTCAATACCCGGGCAGGCGGACCTGTCCGGTGTTTCCTCCTGCCCGTCGGCCCATTTCGCCGGTTCCCATATTCCCCTGACCGGGCTATTGTCCCGCTGCTTACATTTGCAGCTTCCAGTTAAATACCTGATAATATGATCCAGACCTCCACGCTTGGCTTTCTGAAAAAGCTGAAAAAAAATAATGATAAGTCCTGGTTTGATGCCCACAGGGACGACTATGAAGCTGCCAAAAAGGACATGGAAGCCTTTACCCAGGCGGTTTTGGACCGCTTTGGCGCCAAAGAACCCGATATCCGCGACCTGACCGCTAAGAATTGCCTGTTCCGGATCAACCGGGATGTGCGCTTTTCCAAGAACAAGGCGCCCTATAAGACCAACCTGGCCGCCAGCATGGGCCGCGGTGGCAAAAAGTCCATCTTTGCGGGTTACTATATTCATATTGAGCCGGGCAGCAGCTTTGTTGGCGGAGGTATCTGGATGCCCATGGCGCCCGAACTGAAGAAGATCCGCCAGGAGATTGACTACTGCTTCGAGGAGTTTGACCAGCTGATCACCGGTAAAAAATTCAAATCTGTCTATAAGGGCCTGGACCGGGAGGAAGGATTTTCCCTGAGCAAGGTACCCCAGGGGTTCGACAAGGACAATCCGGCGGCGGAATACCTGAAGCTGAAGAGCTGGATCGCATCGAGGGAACTGAGTGAGGCCGAGGTGAGCAGTCCAAAATTCCTGAAGCAGACAGTGGATGCCTTTGAAGCCCTGCAGCCACTGGTACAGTTCATCAACATGTCCCTGGAATAAGGAAGGAGCCAGTTACCGGTTCTTGATTCCGGTCACCGGCTCCCCGCCATTGACTATACTTTCCCTTTGGGTATTCCCTTTACCGCCGCCATGAGAACGGAAGCAGTAATGCGCTCTACCATTATTAATAGTAGCGGAAAGGAAGGACCGGATCCTTAGATCAGTCCTTTTCCAACGAGATATTCTGCAATCTGCACCGCATTGGTAGCAGCGCCTTTGCGGAGGTTATCGCTCACGATCCACATGTTGAGCGTATTGGGCTGTGATTCGTCACGGCGTAAACGGCCAACAAACACTTCATCGCGGTCATGTGCATCTTTGGGCATGGGGTATTGCTGGGCAGTAGGATCGTCCACCACCACTATGCCGGGGGCGGAGGCCAGCAATTCCTTTACTTCGGCCAGATCAAAGTCCTGGCTGAATTCCACGTTCACGCTTTCACTGTGACCGCCCATTACGGGGATACGGACAGTAGTGGAAGTAACACGGATACTATCATCCCGCATGATCTTCGTGGTCTCATTGACCATTTTCATTTCTTCTTTGGTGTACCCGTTGTCCAGGAATACGTCGATCTGGGGGATCACGTTAAGGTCGATCGGGTATTTATAGGCCATGGGATATTCACCATTGCTGCCGGTAACGGCTTTACTGCGTTCGCCCATGAGCTGGTCCACGGCCTGTTTGCCGGTACCTGTAACACTCTGGTAAGTAGATACTACTACGCGTTTGATATTGTATTTCTTGTGAAGCGGATTGAGGGCTACCACCATCTGGATGGTGGAGCAGTTGGGGTTGGCAATGATCTTGTCGTCCACGCCAATAGCATCGGCATTGATCTCGGGCACCACCAGTTTCTTGGTAGGGTCCATGCGCCAGGCGGAGGAGTTATCCACCACGGTGATGCCGGCTTCGGCAAATTTGGGCGCCCACTGGGTGGAAGTGCCGCCACCAGCGGAAAACAGTGCTACAGCAGGTTTGGCGGCAATTGCATCGGCCATGCTGACGACCTCGTACTTCTTGCCTTTAAATTCAATTTCCTTACCTACTGATTTTTCAGAGGCTACGGGGATCAGTTCGGTAACGGGGAAATCCCTTTCGGCCAGTACCTGTAACATTTTGGTGCCTACTAATCCGGTGGCGCCTACTACTGCAACTTTCATTGGTTTAACGCTGTTTTATATGGTTTATTAATTGAAAACAAAAAAGGCCTTCCTGTTACGGGAAGGCCTCAAATATGGTGACATACAAAATCGTCCTCAACCTTCCCGATAACCGGAATGTTTCTTGGTGCGCTTCGTATGTTTCATCAGTTTTTGCATAACGAGATCAAAAGTAGTGTGCAAAAAAATCGTGTGCAAATTTATTTTTGGAATTTTTCTCCGGAGGGAATTAAAAGAAAAGATTTGGGAAGAAGGGCGGGCCGGCGGAGAAACAATGGCCAGCCTGAACAGGGCAGCGGCCCGGAGCGGCCCGGCAATAGTGGCTCACTTACAACTGGTTGGTCCCGGATTATATTATTGTGAACTGCTGATACGGTACAGTCTGACAGCTGAAAGGATGGTAAAAATATAGGTTGCCTGTATAGAACACCCGACAAGTTGGTCCTGCAACGGCTAAACAATGAGCAGACGAGCGCCTGGTTATACTGACAATAAAAGTATCAGGCCACCAGGTTGTGCCCTGTTTAAAAAATATTGGCTTTGTTCAGCGCTCACTGCATGCTGGGATTAACTTCGCTGACATCCAATAAAGTATCAGGCCACCAGATTGTTCCCCGTTTAAAAAAATATTTGCTTTGGCCTGGTCTCATTGCACACTATGATCAACTTCGCTGACATCCAATAAACAGTATCTGACAACCAGGCTGCCGTTTTTTTTAAGAAACCTTTCGGCTGGCCCGCAGCCCGTTACTCCGCATGATCAATTCCACTAACATCCAACAGACAGAACCTGAGGGGTTCAACTCCTGAAACCCCATCCCTTGCGGTAAACCCCATTTTTTTCCGTGATTTTTCCCATCAAAATTTGGGAAATATAGGCGTCCAATTTTTTCGCCATAAATTAACGCTTATCTATATTCGCTCTATCAATCAGTCATCCCTATACGCAAACATGCAGGTACCATTTATCATAGTCCTCTTCCTCCTGCTGCTGCTCAGCGGCAGGCCCGGTTCTGTTTCCCGGTCAGCGCTCCGGCATGAGCTGCTGATCACGGAGCTGCTGCCTGATCCTGAGCCGGCAGTGGGATTGCCGGCGGCCGAGTTTGTAGAGGTTCGCAACTGTTCAGACCGGCCCATTGACCTGAAAGGATGGCAATTAACGGACGGCAGCAGCACAGCCCGGGTACAGGAGAGCTTCCTGCTGCGGCCCGATAGTTTCGCCATCCTTTGCGCTGCCGCATCAGTACCGCTGTACCGGCCATTGGGCCGGACAGTGGGGCTCACAGCATGGCCTGCCCTGAATAATGAAGGGGACTGTATCAGCCTGCTGTCGCCGGAGGGCATGACCATTCATGCGGTAGCTTATTCAGCCGACTGGTTCAGCAATCCTGTACAAAGGCAGGGCGGCTTTTCCCTGGAAATGATGGATCAGCGTTCGCCCTGTCAGGGCAGCAGTAACTGGATAGCCAGTGCTGATCCTGCGGGCGGCACGCCAGGCCGGCAAAACAGCATCAGCCGCAATAACCCGGATGAAACAGGGCCTTCACTGATCAGGACCTATACCTTACGGCGTGACGCCGTAGTGGCTGTTTTTGATGAACCGCTGGACAGCACAAGCGCTGCTGTACCGGCTCACTATATCCTTACACGGGAAGAAGGCGGCACGGACTATACTATTCTCAAAGCCAGTCCGGCGCCACCGCTCTTCCAGGAAGTGACATTGTATCTGAACAGGCTAATGGATTCGGCTGGTGTTCATAGGGTCATTGTCCGCCAGGTCAGGGATTGCGCAGGAAATACAGCAGGAGTCCGGCACACAGCCAAAGCGGGTTGGCCTGTGCCACCGGACAGTCCGGGAGTTAAGATCAACGAGATCCTGTTCAATCCTGCGCCTGGCGGCGATGACTATATTGAACTGTATCATGATGGCCCGAAGCCTGTGGACCTCCGGCAACTTTACCTGGCCAGCCGCTCAGCCACCGGCCAGCTTTCCAACAGCAGGGCTCTCTCTCCAACGCCTTATCTCTTTTTCCCGGGTGAATACAAAGTACTGACCACCGTGCCGGCATGGCTCAGCGCCCACTACTGGGTTAAAGACCCCACGGCCTTATTACCGGTGAGCGCCCTGCCTGTTATGCCCAATGACCAGGGCAGCCTGGCACTGCTGGATGCAAGGGGACGCATCCTGGATGAAGTACGCTATGATCATCGCTGGCACTTAGCCTGGATCAGCCAGGAAGAAGGTGTGGCCCTGGAAAGAATTCATTACCGCCTGCCGGCCATGGACAGCCATAACTGGGCCTCAGCCGCTTCCACCGCGGGCTTTGGCACACCGGGCTACCGCAATTCACAATCGGCCACGGCCAATGATGCCCAGGGCCTGATCAGCTGTTCACCTAAAATATTTTCACCGGACCAGGACGGCCTGGACGACCTGCTGCTGATCCAATACCAGCTGCCCGGCCCGGGCTGGAAGGCCAGCATCACCGTATTCAATGTACAAGGGCATCCGGTCCGCCACCTCGTTCAACAAGCGCTATTGGGTACCAAGGGCAGTTTCCGATGGGATGGGTTGGATGATCAGTCCCGAAAGCTGCCCATGGGCACCTATATCCTGCTGACTGAACTCTATTCCCTGCAAGGTGAGCGCAGGCGGTCCAAAGAGGTAGTAGTCCTGGCAGGCAGGCTCCAATAACTATCAAAAAAATCAGCCATGAAAAACATTGAATATGCCATCATCCTTTATTGGAATAAAAAAGACACCTGTTTTGTTGCCGAGCTGCCGGAATTTCCCGGTTGCACGGCCAGGGGAAAGACCTACCGGGAAGCGCTTGATAAAGCAGAAACAGTATTGATCCAGTGGATGGAAACAGCTCATGCGCTGGGCCGGCCGATCCCGCTGCCACAGGGAAAGCCTGTCTGCCTGTATTGAGCTGAGCAGCTATACAGAAGACGGCAAACCAGGTCTTCAATAGCATACCATGCTTATCTGAAAGGCGTCCGGTCAGCCCTTCAATGGCATCACTATGCTTGTCTGAAAACGGCCTCCTGCCAGCCTTTCGGTAACTTCACTAAAGACTGGTCAGCCCCCGGATGATAGCACAATGCCAATCTGAATAAGGTGTACAGCGGCCCTTCACAGACAACAAAACACTTAGAAGAAAATTTAGCAGGGAAGAATAAAAGTAAAAACCGGCACTAACAAATTTCCAAATTTTAGGTTAAGGAAAAGCGTTAGTTTGGCGTTATTATTGCACCGATAGAGGAACCCGGCAAAGCTTTTCAGTTGTCGCCTTTTTTCCAATAAAAATGTTCCCTGACCGTCAAAAGTCAGGGAGCATTTTACTAATCCATTCTTATGAGTTGGAGAACTGTATTTCCTTTTGCACGCTGTTATTCATTCTCAAGCTACGAGGTGCTTTTCTATCCGCCTACAGCATCCAGGCTTACGTTGTATTATTTTACTACTGTCTGAGGCTATCAGTGAGCCACTATCTATACCAGCTCAATATCAAAATTCACCAGGTTCACAAACTGCTGGATACGGCCTTCAATGTCTTCGCGGTTCAGTTCTTTCAGGCGCTCAGGGCCAAATTTCTGTACACAGAAAGAAGCCATGGCAGAACCTACAATGATGGCCGTTTTCATATTATCGAAGGAGATATCTTTTGTGCGGGCAATATGTCCTGCAAACCCTCCGGCAAAAGTATCGCCGGCGCCGGTGGGATCAAATACATCTTCCAGGGGCAGGGCAGGAGCAAAGAACACCTTGTCTTCATGGAACAACAGGGCGCCATGTTCCCCTTTTTTAATGATCAGGTATTTAGGTCCCATGGCCAGAATGCTCTTGGCAGCCTTCACCAGGGAAAACTGTGCGCTCAGCTGACGGGCTTCGCTGTCATTGATCATCAGCACGTCTACCATTTTCAGCACTTCTTCCAGTTCCGGCATAGCGGATTCCATCCAGAAGTTCATGGTATCCATGATGATCAGCTTGGGCCGCTGCGGCATTTGCTCAATCACTTTTTTCTGGGTGGCAGGATGCAGGTTGCCCAGCATCAGGAATTCCGCATCCAGGTAAGAAGCCGGCAGCTTGGGATCAAAATCAAGCAATACGTTCAGATCGGTCACCAGCGTATCCCGGGTATTCATATCCAGGTGGTAACGGCCACTCCAGAAAAATGATTTTTTGTCGGGCACCACTTCCACGCCTTCCAGTTCCACGCCCCTTTTGGCCAGTGCTTCCATTTCCTGTTTGGGAAAATCATACCCTACTATGGATACCTGTTTAATAGGCTGCACAAAATTACTGGCAGCATAGGCTACATAGGTGGCAGAGCCTCCAATGATCTGGTTCACTTTGCCGAAAGGTGTTTCTATTGCATCAAAGGCCATGGTGCCTACAACGATCAATGACATATTATTCGCTGGTATTTAAAAATTTAAAATTGTGCAAACCTACACGAATTTTCGCAGTCCGGGAACCCCCTGCCGAAAACCATTTCCTTTTCGGGTATCGCCTGTTAGCCCTATTCCCCGTTTCTTTTTGTAACTTTCACTCGTTTTTCACCTAACAGTTGTTAGCTTTTATTAACTTTGACCCCCTCAGTACAACGTATGGCAAAAATTAAAAGTAACCGGACAAGCACACGCAAGGAAATGATCGTGGCCAAAGCTGCCCAGTTGTTCCGTGAAAAAGGGTATAGCGCAACCTCCATGCGCGACCTGGCTGAGCATGTAGGCGTAGAAGCCGCCAGCCTGTATAACCATATCAGCTCCAAAGCAGAGATCCTCCAGGATATCTGTTTCCGGGTAGCTACCCGGTTCGTTTTGTTCATTGAAGAGGTAGATGCCAGCAACAAAGCTTCCATTGACAAAATTGAACAGATCCTTCGCTTCCATATCCGCCAGATGATTGAGAACTATGAAGAAGTTTATGTAAGCGACCGCGAGTGGAAACACCTGACAGATCCTTATCTGTCCAATATGCAGAGCCAGCGCCGTGCCTACCGCCAGCGTATGGGACTGATCATTGAGGAAGGCGTCCGCAAGGGCGAGATCAAAGCCATTGATGCCACCACCGCCGTACTCATCATGCTGCACGCCGTCAGCGGCATTGAATCCTGGCACCGCAGTAAAAGAAAGATTGACGGCGACCGCCTGGAAGAAAATATGGTACAGATCCTGGTAGGCGGCCTGAAAAAACAATAGCATTTACTCATCAATAAAATTTTGTGGCAACGCATTTTCATCCTCTAACGATTGCAGACATCAGAAAAGAAACCGCTGAATGTATCTCCCTGGTGTTCCATGTGCCGGAAGCACTCAAAGAGACCTACCGGTTCAAACAGGGTCAGAACCTTACCCTGAAAATGCTGATCAACGGCGAAGAGCTGCGGCGCTCCTATTCCATCTGCAGCAGCCCTTCTGACAATGAACTGCGTATTGCCATCAAAAAAATGGATAACGGCCGCTTTTCCTCCTGGGCCAATTCCGCCCTGCATAAAGGCGATACCCTGGAAGTGCTGCCACCCTCCGGTAAGTTCTTTACGGACCTGGACCCTGCTCACCAGAAGCAATACCTGGCCTTTGCCGCAGGCAGCGGTATTACTCCTATCCTTTCTATTATCAAGACCACCCTGGCCACCGAGCCCGGAAGCAGCTTCACGCTGATCTATGGCAACCGCAACCGCGGCTCCATCATTTTCAAGGAACAGCTGGAAGCCATCAAGAACCGGTATATGGACCGCTTTGTGGTACATCATATCCTCAGCCGGGAAAAAACAGACGCCCCTGTCAACCATGGTCGCATTTCCCTGGAAAAATGCCAGGAGCTCAACCAGAAACTGATCGATATCCGGCAGATGGACGAGATCTTCCTCTGCGGCCCTGAAGAAATGATCTTCAGCGTGCGCGACTGGCTGGAGCTGGAAGGTATCTCCAAAAAGAAAGTACATTTTGAGCTATTCACCACGCCGGGACAGAAAAACGCCGGCCAGCAGGCAAATACCGACTCTACCATTGCCAGCGGCCCCAGCAGCGAGATCACGGTCAAACTGGATGGCATCAGCTTCGATTTTAAATTACCGTTCAACGGGGACTCCATCCTGGACGCCGCCCTCAAACAGGGCGCCGACCTGCCCTTCGCCTGTAAAGGCGGGGTTTGCGCCACCTGCCGCGCCAGGCTCCTGGAAGGCAAAGTGGATATGGATATCAACTATGCCCTGGAAACCGATGAAATTGAACAGGGTTTTATCCTCACCTGCCAGTCCCACCCCCGCACAGAGAAAGTGATCGTGGATTTTGACGCACGGTAAATTGCCGGCCCTGCCGTTCTTCCCTGCTTTGCACCAGTTGCTATACAGCCATTTCACCGGCTGAAGCTATTTGATATCAGGCTTGCTTCAAGGCAAGCCCGGCCTCCCTGTTGCGCGCCCATTCCCGCCACACCAATTTGTTATCCTTGTTGCCCCGGTTCCAACAGCAGGTCCTACCCCTCCGCACAGAACAGGCCAGCCAGTCCTGCCGCCGCTCCTACATCAAACCCAACACATCCGAACTGCACTGTCCAACCATCTTCTCTACCCTCCCCCTGGTATATGTTTTGCATAGTATTTTCAAATAAACTCCTATGCGCATAATCGGTATAATCCTGATCGTTGTAGGTATCCTCCTCGGCTATTATGGCTTCACCAAGCTGGACAACAGCAAAGCGGATGTCAAGATCGGCGACCTGGAGATCTCCGCCAAGGACAAACCCAATACTACCAGCGCCTGGCTGATGATCGGCGCCGGGGTTGTTGGCCTTGTTGCCGGCGGCGCCATGCTGGCAAAAAAAGAATAAGACCTTACCAGCTCCCCAGCGGGGCCAATCAATAACCTGGCATACCACAAAAGAAAAGAGAGGCTGTCTCCTGTTGGAAACAGCCTCTTTCTTTGCGCTCTACCGGGTAAAAATTCGCTTATCGTTCCCAGGCACCTGTTCTTTTTCCCCGGCAGCGTTATGTCTACTATCTAAACCCCGTTTTGGTTCCGCCACTGCCAATGCAGTTCCATCCGGAACTGTTTATAATACCACGGTCACTATGGAATGCGGCAGGCTCACCAGCTCCGCCGCCTGCCCGGCAATCCATAACCGGTAGGGCAGCCGCTTGTCACTCTGGTTCATCACAACCACCGCCAGCTGGCCGTCCTTATTGAGGAAAGCCGTGGTCAGCAGTTCACTCCGGCTGGCGGAAGCCGCCACACGCCGGGCGCCCGGCCGCACAAACTTAGACAGGTGACCGATATAGTAATAGGCATTCATATAGATCAGCTCACCGGTCTTTGTATCCGCATGCACCGGCGCAAAACAGAAATTCTTCACATGGTTAGGTCCGCCGGTTTCATCCAGCAGGATATTCCAGTCTGTCCAGCCCACCGTGCCGTTGTTGAAATCATTGATCATATTCCGCCCATAGATCTCGCCCCATTTCCAAAGGCCCAGCTCATTCCTGTTGAAAGGACCATTGCAGCCTTCGGTGAATAGCAGGTTGGTTTCCGGGAAAGCCTCCTGCACCCGGCGCAGGTTATCGAACTGGGGTTCGCCGCCGGTCCAGGTCTCGTACCAGTGATACCCGATGCCCCAGGCATATTTAGCTGCGGCAGGATCCTCCAGCAGGGTACTGGCGCGCTGGTACAGCAGATCGCGGTTATGGTCCCAGGCAATGATCTTCTTCGCTCCCAGGCCTTCTTTCTCCAAAGTGGGGCCCAGGTATTCTTTCAGGAAATCCCTTTCCTCTTCTGCTGTAAAAATGCAGGACTCCCAGATCTGGCGGGCCATGGGTTCGTTCTGGATACTGAGGCCCCATACCGGTATGCCTTCGGCTTCATAGGCCCGGATGAACTTTGCATAGTAATTGGCCCAGGCCTGGCGGTGTTCGGGTTTCAGTTTACCGCCAAACAGCATATTGTTATTGTCCTTCATCCAGGCCGGTGGGCTCCAGGGGCTGGCGAACAAAGTGAGGGATCCGCCGGCCGCAGCAATGGCCTGTTTGATGAAGGGTATCCGGAATTGTTTGTCGTGGTCCACACTAAAGGAGGCCAGCGCAGAATCATTGTCCGCTACATACGTATAACTGCCACTGGAAAAATCGCAGCTATGGATATTGGTACGGGCCAGTGAATAACCGATCCCTTTGGCCGGATCAAAATAGGCCTGCAGGAAAGCGGCCTGCTGTTCTTTGGGCAGTCTGGCAAAGGTCTCCGCCGAAGCATCTGTGAGGGCGCCGCCAATACCCAGCAATTCCTGGAAGGTCCTGGCCGGATCTACAAATACACAGGGCTGGGTTTCCAATGGCTGGCCAAAAGCGCCAAAGCTGACACTATCAGTAATAGACAACCGATAATTGGCAGTATCTGCTGTGGTATATACCAGGGCGGTTTTGCCACCGGCAGAAAAACTGGCCGTATCGGCCAGTTTGGCGGAGATCTCTTTGTTCACCTGCTCGTGACAGGCCGTGAGCAGGAGCAGGATGGAGCTGATCAGGATGGACTGTTTCATATGTCAGGAACCGATTTTATTTATTGATGTTCGGGTTTCTGTCCACTTCGTTTTGTGGTATTGGAAAATACAATTTATTCTCCGTAACAGCATACCCCAACAGGTTCCCGTCCCCGTCTTTCTGCGCGTTCATGGTAGCCACAGCCGTCCCGGTGCGCAGCAGATCATACCAGCGATGGCCTTCAAAAGCCAGTTCCAGCCTGCGTTCCTGCCAGACCACCTGGCGGGCGGCAGCCTGATCGGCGGCAGTCCTGGGACCAAGACCTACCCGCTGGCGGATCCGTTCATTGATGATCTCCAGGGCGTCATCCAGCTGATTGGCTTCCACCAGCGCTTCTGCTTTCAGCAGCAGGATATCCGCATAGCGAAGGCGGTGCGTATTGACCTTGGCCTCAGGGTATTTGCTCACCAGGGCTACCGGCTGTGGCCAGAAATCATCGGTCCAGGAAGTGTTTTCTCTTTTAATGCTGACTACTTTACGGACAGCATCGCCTGCCGCATCAAAAGCATTGGCCAGGTCATGGGTGGGGATATAGAATTTCTTCCAGTCGCCCCACATCCAGGGCGTCATCATGCCCACGATCCAGTTCTCATGCTGTACCCCATCAAACTGGGTTTCCCAGATAGCTTCCACGCTGTTTTCCCCGGACACCTGGAAAAGGGCCGCATAATCACCTGCCAGGTTATAGCCCAGCGCCGTCACGGCATCACAGTAAGTATTTACTTTGGCCCAGTCGGGATTGGGTTTCTGGGCATATACTTTAGCCAGCAGGGCATTGACCACACCTTTGGACACTACGCCTTTATCGGGCACTTCGGTCCGTACTTTGGGCAGGGCATATTCCAGGTCAGCGATGATCTGCTGGTATACTTCTTCCACTGGTTTTTTGGATTCAAAAGTACTGGCCACATTATCCGGCGCTTTGATGACAATGGGCACTGATCCCCATAAACGCACCAGGTTAAAATAATGCCAGGCGCGCAGGGTGGCGGCTTCGCCGAGGATCTCATCCTTCCGTTCTGCCGACAGCCTGCTGTCCTCCATATCCGGGACATAGTTGAGGATCACGTTCACATTCTTGATGTTCTTGTAGAGGTATTCCCAATCGCGCTGCACCACCTGGTTCACGGCGTTTTCCTTGAACTGTTCAATCTGGAAAATATTGGGGTTGTCCCCGCCGGCATAGGCATTGTCCGAGCGGACATCTGACCCCGCCATAAAATCGGAGGTATAGTATTCATCATACAACCCGTTATAGGCGCCGGTCAACAGCGATTCAGCATTCAGTTCCGTAGGCAGGGCATCGGAGATGGGCTCCCTGTCCAGGAAGTCTTTGGTGCAGGACTGGCCCAGGAACAGGACCGTCATGCAGGTATATAACGTAATTCGTTTCATAGTCCGTTGTTGTTTGATTTAAAAATCCACGTTGACCCCAAAGATGAACGACCTCGACTGCGGATAGGTACCATAGTCAATCCCCATCTGCCGGCGGTCATTATTGAACTGGCTCACTTCCGGATCAAAGCCGCTGTAATTGGTAATGGTGAACAGGTTCTGCGCAGTGGCGTACAGGTTCAGCCGGCTGAGCCCCCAGCATTCCAGCAGGGTGGGACGGAAAGCATAGCTGAGGGTAATGGCCCGCATGCGCAGATAGGAACCATCTTCCACATAGCGGGAAGATATCTGTGTATTTTCCGTAGAGCCTTTGATGGCTTTGGGAATACTGGTCAGCTGGCCGGCTGTTTTCCAGCGGTCCAGCACAGCCGTACTCTGGTTCTTGGAATCGTTCATGCTTTCCAGCTCAATGCGGGAGGCATTGAACAGGTCATTGCCCTGCGTGCCCTGGAGGAAAAAGCTCAGCTCAAACTGCTGAAAGCGGAAGCTGTTGGTGATCCCGTAAATAAAATCGGGCTGTGCATTGCCAATATAGGTCCTGTCCCCCTCGGAAGTGATGGAACCATCTTTGTCCAGGTCTTCATAGACCAGCATACCGGTGGCCGGGTCTACGCCATTGGACACATAACCATACATAGCGCCCAGCGGCCTGCCTTTCTCTACGCGGATAGCATCACCGCGTTCATACACGCCGGCATAGCTGAGCGTGCGGGTGAACTCACCGAGATCTGTGACCCGGTTGCGGTTGGTAGAGAAATTGGCGTTGATAGTCCATTTCAGGTTGGTATTTACGGCCAGCGCATTGACAGAAAATTCAAAGCCCTTGTTCTCAATAGCGCCTACATTGTATACCTGTGGCTCAAACCCGGAAGAGGGTGGCGGCTGTACGCTGACCAGCAGATCGGTGGTCTTTTTGATATAG
Organism: Candidatus Pseudobacter hemicellulosilyticus; assembly: GCA_029202545.1. Classification (GTDB taxonomy): domain Bacteria; phylum Bacteroidota; class Bacteroidia; order Chitinophagales; family Chitinophagaceae; genus Pseudobacter; species Pseudobacter hemicellulosilyticus. Next base: position 1,610,559 of record CP119311.1, on the reverse strand, counting down.
CCATCCAGCACAATACTGATGCGGTTATTGAGGAAGGACATGTCCAGGCCGATATTGGTCTGGTCTGTTTTTTCCCAGGTGAGACCGGGTTTGGGCAGGTTCTTGAACTCAATACCGCCCAGCCCGTCGGGCACAAAGAGCGGATAGTAGTTATAATCACCGATGCCTTCATCGTTACCGGTCTTACCCCAGCCCACCCGCAGTTTCAGGTCGGAGAACAGGCCCTGGTTGCCCATGAACAATTCATTGCTGATGCGCCAGGCGGCGGCAATACTGGGGAACCAGCCATAGCGGCTATCACCGGGGAAACGGGAAGAACCGTCGTACCGGATATTGGCGGTGAGCAGGTAGCGATCATCATAGCCATAGTTCACCCGGCCCAGGTAAGATCTTTTGGCCCATTCGGATTCATTGGTGCGGTTGATCAGTTTAATGGCCGCCGCATTGAGCGTGCGGACAGCGGCATTGGGGAAGTCCCTTCCTTCGCCATAGGTCTCCTGCCAGCGGGATTCCTGGATAGTAGTACCAGCCAATGCCGTCAGGTTATGCTCACCAAATTTTTTGGTATAGTTGAGGGTATTTTCCCAGAGCCAGACAAAACGCTGGGTGGATGTGGATTTCCCATATCCTTTCTGGGATCTGCCATAGTCCGTACGATAGGGGTCCAGGAAATAATCCCAGCGGGTGCTCTGGAACTCTGCACCAAAATTGGAGCGAAAGTTCAGACCGGGGATGATGCGTGCATCAGCTGTCAGGTTACCGATGAAGCGGTTGTCCCTGCTTTTCTGATCGGGCCCAAATGCCGCGGAAATGGGGTTCTCCCAACCGCCTTTGTTGGGATTGGAGGTGAAAGTGCCGTCCTCATTGTAAATGCCGATGGTAGGCGGAGAGGTCAGGGCCGACAGGATAGTTCCGCCCCGGGCTACGCCGGCATTATCGGCCACATCCACAAATTCAGAACGGGCATAGTTGATATTGGTGGTAAAGCTCAGCCATTCTTTCACTTTGCTGTCCAGGTTTACCCGGGCTGAGTACCGGCCATAATCGGCCGGGGCCACCACGCCTTTTTGTTTCTGGTAACCCAGCGATACATAATAGCGGTTGCCGGCATTGCCACCGGAAAGCGCCAGTTGCAGGCTATGCTCCCGGCCGGTGCCGAAGGTTTCTTTCTGCCAGTCGGTATTCCCGGGATTGTTATCGGTATATTCCAGTTCCGACATAAGGTCCAGGTATTGCTGACGGTCCAGTACGCCCATGGTCTTAGGGAAATTAGAGAAGCCGGTATAGGCCGATATGCTGATCTTTCCCTGGCCGGACGCCCCTTTCTTGGTAGTGATCAGCACTACACCGTTAGCGCCGCTGGCGCCATAGATAGCGGCCGAGGAGGCGTCTTTGAGTACCGAGAAACTTTCAATATCCTGTGGGTTGAGAAAATCAATATTGCGGACAATGACACCATCCACCACATAGAGCGGATCGTTTACAGCGTTGAGCGAGGTATTACCGCGAATGCTCACCGCCAGCGCCCAGCCTGGTTTACCGGAGGGAGCCATTACGTTGACGCCGGCTGCCTGACCCTGCAGGGCCTGGGCGGCATTGACGATGGGCCGGTCGTTGAAATCAGCGGCCCGCACGGTAGCTACGGCGCCGGTGATATCCCCTTTACGCTGGGCGCCATAACCCACTACCACCACCTGATCCATCTGCTTATCAGAAGCGGCCAGCTGAGCATTCACAATATTCTGGCCATTGACAGGTACATCTTTGCTTTCATAACCGATATAGGAGAAGCGCAAAGTAGCTTTAGGATCAGCCGTCAGCGCATACTCACCATCGTTATTAGTGGAGGTGCCGGTAGTAGCGCCAATTACCTGGACGGATACGCCGGGTAGTGGTTCATTGTTTGGTCCTGTCACTTTCCCGGTAATGCGGATATCCTGCCTGGCAGCATTGGTGGAGATCACCACCACCAGGTTATTGGCCAGCACTTTGTAGGCCAGGTCAGTATCCCGGAACAGTTTCCGGAGGGTTTCCGAAAGGGAAGAACGTTCCACTTTGATGGAAACCTTTTTACGAAGCGATTGCAGGTCGTAGTTATAGAGAAAACGGAACTCCCCGTTCTTCTCTATCCTGTTCAGCACTTTCTCAATGGAGGTTTGCTGGAGATCCAGTGTAATACTTCCCTGCCCATGTACTTTGGCTTGTACCTGAGCCATACCCAGCAGGATGAAAAGGATGGTAAACTTCATAACCAGTAACAGTTTACATAGCAATGGGGGAATTGCATACCTCGGGGGAGGTGTGTTTTTTTTCATACATTTATATTGTAAGGTTACCAATGCGAAGCCTGCCCGACGGCAAATCAGGTTACAGGTTTCAAGTTTATACCTGACGGAACTCCGCTGCAACGGGGTTCCGCTTTTTACGTCATAGCTATTTTTTTATTCCCTTGTTTTTCCGGCTATCCTTATCGGCTGAAGATCCCGATCTCGTTCCCGTTTATTTTGTAATCAAAAGGTGCGGTGAATTGCAGCGCATCCAGGGCCTCGGTGATATTCTCTTTTTCGAAAGCGCCTTTCAATCGTTGCCTTTTAAGCTGTTCTGAGTGTATCTGTATGTGCACATTGTACCATCTTTCCATTTTGGCCGCCAGCTCTTCAAAGCTGTCGCCATCAAATACCAGCCTGTTGTAGATCCAGGAAGTTTCTTTACGGATACTATCCGGCTGGTTGCCGGGTAAGCTGACCACGGCGATGCCTGCTGCGGGCTGTTGTGTGGCGGAAGCGGGCAGCAGGTCGCGTCCTTTCAGGCCTCCCCGTTCGGTGGCAGGTTCTTTATGAAAGACCAGCTTCTCCTGCGGTCGCAGGATCACCCGCGGTGCGTTCACATCATTTTTCCTGACCACTTCAATAGAGCCGCGGAGCAGGGTAGCTTCAATGGTAGGATCTGCGGCGTAAGCCCGGACATTGAAAGCTGTGCCCAGGACTTTGATATCGATGCCGGAAGTATGGACTATAAAAGGCTTACGTGCATCGGGCGCTACCTCAAAAAAGGCTTCGCCTTCCAGCTGTACTTCACGGTGAGCCTGGTTAAAGTCCGGCAGGTAAGTGAGCCTGCTCTGTGCATTCAGCCAGACCTTTGTGCCATCGGGCAGTACCAGTCGCGACCTGCTCCCCGGGCTGGCGGCTACTTCATTGGGCGTACTTTTTTTGGTTCGAACCAAATCCTCCGGCGCCGGCTGATCATTCAACCAGTAAAGGGTTGCACTGGCCAGCAGCAATACCGCAGCGGCGGCAGCCCACCATTTGTAGCGGGCCAGCCAGGAGAGATTTTTTATGGCTGCTGCTGCACCGGCTGTTTCTGAACTGGCTACGGCAATAGTTGATTGAAAATGGTCTGTGCCGGAAGCGCTTGTTCCATGATTAATTATTGGGGACGAACCTATGGCATTCGTTGCTGCAACGATGGTCCCTGGAAGATCTTTGAGAGGTGACCTTATTTCGGCAGGTGCAATTTCGGGATCGTTGGTTACAGGTAAGTTTGTTTGGAAAGAAACCTGTCCGGGATTGGATGTGCCGGCAGCTGTTGTCTGGAGATCAACCGCCGATGCCGGATTTTCTACGGCCTTCAGCAGGTGCTGGAACCGCTGCTCTTCCGTGCTTTGGCCGGGAGCCGCCAGGCCTGGCTGCTGTTCCCAGTAGCCGGCCAGCAGTTCATACAGGTACTGATCGCCGGCATGCTGCTGCAGATGAGCGTTCAGCTCCTGCCGTTCGGCCTCGCTGGCCTCGCCGGAAAGTTGTCGGGCAATCAGTGTATAGATATGTTGATCCTGCATGAGGATGGCAAGCTTTGTCTATTAAGACAGGCAGCAGGAAAACATCTACTAAGAGAAATAGGATTATTTTTCAGGAGGCATCTTTTTTCTGCGCCGCCTTCCTGGCCGGCAGCTGCTCAAAATCCTTACGCACCGCTTCAGCAATGCGCTGCACCGCAATGGCCATCTGTGCATCAATGGTATTAATGCTGATGCCCAGCACTTCCGCCACTTCTTTGTATTTCAGCCCGTCTTCCCGCACCAGTTTGAAGACCAGCTTACAGCGGGGTGGCAACTGCTCCACGGCCTGGCGGATCTTTCCATAGATCTCCGCTGTGATCAGCAATTGTTCTGGTGAGTACCCGGGCTCCGCCAGGCTGATATCCACCTCCCCGAAGGAGAGCAGGCTATTCTCCCTGGCCCTGCGTTCCAGGTAGTTAAGGGCAGTATTCCGGGTGGCGGTATAGAGGTATACTTTGAGATTGCCGATGGCTGTGATACCGGCCCGCTGATGCCAGAGCTTAATGAATACATCTTCCACAATCTCTTCGGCATGTTCCCGGGTCCTGATCAGCGAGAAAGCAAAATGATAGAGGCGCTGATAAAAATAATGATACAGCTGCCGGAAAGCCTGCTGGCTCCCTGCACTGACCTGCTGTACCAGCAAGGGCAGGGCATTGTCCGCTGTATCATGGGTGTACATGGCGCGCAATCGTTAATGAGTAATAGCCATTGAAAGTAGCGTAATTATCTAATAGGACAGATCTGACTGCCGGCAGGCTGCTTTCAACAGCAATTTACAAAAATTCCCTGTACGCTAACAACCGTTAGCATTCCGGTAAATATTGATTATCTTTACCCCTTAAACTTTGTTGACATGTCTGTTCAGGAACTGGAGAAAATATTTCAGGACAAGATCGACCAGGAGATCAAGATTGAGCCGCGCGACTGGATGCCGGACGCTTACCGCAAAACATTGATCCGCCAGATCAGCCAGCACGCACACAGTGAAGTGGTGGGCATGCTGCCGGAAGGCAACTGGATCACCCGCGCCCCTTCCCTGAAACGCAAGGCCATCCTCCTTGCCAAAGTACAGGATGAAGCCGGTCATGGCCTTTACCTCTACTCCGCTACAGAAACCCTGGGCGTAAGCCGGGAACAGACCATTGACGATCTACTTTCCGGTAAAGCCAAATACTCTTCCATCTTCAACTACCCCACCATCAGCTGGGCCGATATCGGCGCCGTTGGCTGGCTGGTAGATGGAGCCGCTATCCTGAACCAGGTGATGCTCTGCCGCACTTCCTATGGTCCCTATTCCAGGGCCAATATCAGGATCTGTAAGGAAGAAAGCTTTCACCAGCGCCAGGGCTTTGAGATCCTGCTGGTGCTTTCCCAGGGAACACCTGAGCAACGCGCCATGTGCCAGGATGCCATCAACCGCTGGTGGTGGCCTTCCCTGATGATGTTTGGACCTAAGGACAGCGAGTCCACCCACTCCGACCAGAGCACCAAATGGAAGATCAAACGAAAAAGCAATGATGAGCTGCGCCAGCAGTTTGTAGATATGATCGCTGAACAGGTAAAACTCCTGGGCATGATCCTGCCGGACCACGACCTGAAATGGGATCCCACCAAAAACCAGTACAACTGGGGCGAGATCAACTGGGATGAGTTCTGGCAGGTAGTGAAAGGCAACGGCCCCTGCAACAAGCAAAGGCTGGAAGCCCGGCGCAAGGCCCATGACAATGGCGCCTGGGTACGGGCCGCCGCACTGGCCCATGCTGAAAAAAGAGCTGCACGCGCAAAGACCGCTACGGCAACACCGGCGCAGCAGGTGGCCTGAGTAAAACCAATCGGCCCGGAGCAGCAACTGTATTTTTTGGTTCGAACCAAATACATTCAAAAAACAGTCAAATGAATATCCGCATCACCAAATACTATTACGGCGATATCCCCGAAGAGAAAACGGGGGGCGGCAGTACTGCCGGCCAGCAGGCCGATACCACCCACTGGCCTTTGTGGGAAGTTTTTATCCGCAGCAAGCAGGGCCTGGACCATAAGCATGTGGGCAGCCTGCATGCCACCGACGCCAAAATGGCCATCGAGAACGCCCGCGATGTGTATACCCGCCGCATGGAAGGGGTCAGCATCTGGGTAGTGGAAAGCAAATACATCCACGCCTCCAATCCCGATGATGCCGGCGCATTCTATGAACCCGCCAACGATAAGGTATACCGCCATCCGACCTTCTATGAACTGCCGGATGCCATCAAGCATATGTAAACTTTTAAGCTTACCGGATTTGGAACAGCAAACCATTACCAATTATAGTATCTACCTGGCCGATAATGCACTGATCCTTGCCCAGCGCAATAGTGAGTGGTGTGGCCACGGCCCCGTCCTGGAACAGGATATAGCCCTCACCAATATCACACTGGACCTGGTAGGACAGGCACGCAGCCTCTACCAGTATGCCGCCGGCCTGCTGGGCAATGGCGCTACTGAAGACAGCCTGGCCTACCTGCGGGATGCACGCGCCTATACCAATTGCCTGCTGGCTGAACTGCCTAATGGCGACTGGGGTCAGACCATCCTGCGCCAGTTCTTTTTCAGCGCCTGGCAATACCTGCTGTATGAAAAACTGCAGCGCTCTGCCGATACCACACTGGCAGCTATAGCCGAAAAATCTTTAAAAGAAGTCACCTACCATCTCCGCTGGAGCAGTGAATGGGTCATCCGCCTCGGCGATGGCACGGAGGAAAGCCAGCAGCGGATGTGTGAGGCCCTGGAAACGCTCTGGAGCTTTACCGGCGAGCTGTTCCTGCCCGCGCCTTTTGAGAACGCCGCCAGCGCAGAAGGGGCCGGTATTGACGCCGCCTCCCTGAAAGCGCCCTGGCTGGCCCGTGTACAGGAAGTACTGGCCGAAGCTACCCTGCCCCTGCCCGATGAGAAAGCCTGGATGCAGACCGGCGGCAAGGAAGGAAAACATACGGAACACCTGGGCTTTCTCCTGGCCGACCTGCAGTTCCTGCAACGCGCCTATCCCCACTCAACCTGGTAACCATGGCCGCATTGACCAATATATCCACCAAAGAAGTATGGTCGCTGCTGGAGCAGGTGACAGACCCCGAAGTGCCGGTACTGTCCATCATTGACCTGGGCATTGTCCGCGATGTGCAGGTCAAAGGGTCCGAAGCGCATATTGTGATCACGCCCACCTATTCGGGGTGCCCGGCCATGGATGTGATCAGCATGGGTATCCGCATGCAGCTGCTGGCCAGCGGTTTTGAAAAAGTGACCATCAGCCAGGTCCTTTCGCCAGCCTGGACCACCGACTGGATGAGCGAGGCCGGCAAGGAGAAGCTGCGGGCTTACGGCATTGCACCGCCGCATCCCACGCCCCAGCTATGCAACAATAAACTGTTTGCCGATGAGGCCGCCGTGCAATGCCCGCAGTGCGGGAGCTGGCATACGCGGCGCATCAGCGAGTTTGGTTCTACCGCCTGCAAATCCCTGTACCAGTGCCAGGACTGCCGGGAGCCATTTGATTATTTTAAGTGTCACTGATCCTTCAGAAAGCTATTTTTGCCACCAATACCAATCCATTTACCATGTCTTCAATTCTTTTTACCGTTCAGGAAGGGGTCGGCATGATCACCCTCAACCGGCCCGATAAACTGAATGCCTTCAACCGTGAAATGGCGCTGGCCCTGCAACAGCAGCTGGACGCCTGTGCAGCCGATGAGCAGGTGCGCGCCGTATACCTGACCGGCGCCGGTAAAGGCTTCAGCGCCGGGCAGGACCTGGCCGAAATAGTGGCGCCCGACGGTCCTTCCATGCAACAGATCCTCAGCGAACATTATAATCCCGTCATTGAAAAGATCAGGCAGCTGCCCAAACCGGTGATTGCCGCGGTGAATGGGGTAGCGGCCGGCGCCGGCGCCAATATTGCCCTTTGCTGTGATATCGTGATCGCTGCACAGTCGGCCAGTTTTATCCAGGCCTTCTCCCGGATCGGCCTGATCCCTGACAGCGGTGGCACTTTTTTCCTGCCCCGGCTCATTGGCTGGCAAAAGGCCTCAGCCCTGGCCATGCTGGGAGATAAGATGATCGCCGCCGAAGCGGAACGCATGGGCATGATCTATAGAGTACTGCCGGACGACGGCTTCCAGCAGGCCGGCCTGCAGCTGGCTGTACAGGCAGCGCAAATGCCCACCCGGGCGCTGGCGCTCACCAAACAGGCCCTGAACCAGTCGCTCAGTAACAGCCTGCAACAACAGCTGGCGCTGGAGGACACCCTGCAACAGGAAGCCGCCCGGACGGAAGACTACCGGGAAGGCGTAAATGCTTTCCTGGCCAAACGCCAGCCCAGGTATACAGGAAAATGACCCACACACTAATCAATCGTTACATATGAACCCGGACACCTTAGCCCAACAGGTAGTCAGTAAGATGATGCAGGATGATCAGTTCAGCCGTTGGCTGGGCATTGAAGTACTGGAAGTGCGCGAAGGATACAGCCGCATCCGCATGACGCTTCGTGCGGAAATGCTGAATGGCTTCGGCATCATTCATGGCGGCATCTGCTTTTCCCTGGCGGACAGCGCCTTTGCCTTCGCCTGCAATAACCGCAACAACCTGTCGGTAGCCCTGGACACCAGTATCAATTTCACCAAAGCCACCCAGCCCGGCGAGGTGCTGACCGCCGAAGCAAAGGAACTGCACAATGGTCGCAGTACAGGGCTTTACCTGATCACTATTACCAACCAGGAAGATAAGCAGGTAGCGGTCTTCAAAGGCACCTGCTTCCGGACGGGGAAGACGCTGATCTGATTACCTATTGGATCCTGCAGGCCGTTTTTACAGTGCCGGCCAACAAGGACTACTTTTCCCTTCTTACAAAAGAAGGTTGCCTTCCTGGAAAAGGAACGCTGCCATTTTATTAAACCATTGCCATGATCTATTCTTTCAAAGATTTTATACCGGTAGTACATGAATCCTCCTTCATTCACCCGCAGGCGGCCGTTACCGGCAATGTAGTCATAGGCAAGAATGTGTATGTAGGGCCCGGAGCCGCCATCCGTGGCGACTGGGGCGGCATCATCATTGAAGACGGCTGCAATGTGCAGGAGAACTGCACCATCCATATGTTCCCGGGCATTACAGTTACGCTGCAGTGCGGCGCCCATATTGGTCATGGCGCTATTATCCACGGCGCACAGATAGGCAGGAACTGCCTGATAGGCATGAACAGCGTGCTGCTGGATAACGTGGAACTGGGTGACGAATGCATTGTAGGGGCGCTGACCTTTATCAAAGCCGATGATAAATTCCCGGCCCGCAGCCTGATTGTAGGCAATCCCGGTAAAAAGATCCGCGAGGTCAGTGATGACATGATCCAATGGAAAACAGCCGGCACCCGGCTTTACCAGGCCCTGCCCGCAGAAATGCAGGAACACTGGCGGCCAGTGGAACCTTTGCGGGAAATGCCGGCCAACCGCCCGGCCCAGGAAATTTTATACAAGACCTGGCAGGAGATAAAAAAGCAATAAGCGGCATACCCCAGCCTGGCCGGGTAACAGCAACCGGTGCGCGGAAAAGGCCCCTGTTCCGGCTATACGCATAGCCGGAACGCGCCGGTTATGGCATACCCGCCGGAAAAGCCCGATAATCTTATATCTTTGCGGCCAAGCAATGGAAAAATCAAACTTTGTAGACCAGATCAGGATATTCTGCCGCTCCGGCCACGGTGGCGCAGGCAGCAAGCATTTTATGCGTACCAAATTCAATCCCCAGGCCGGGCCTGACGGGGGCGATGGCGGTCGCGGCGGACATATTATCCTGCGGGGTAACAAGAACCTCTGGACCCTGCTGCACCTGCGTTACTACAAGAACGTACTGGCAGAGAACGGAGAAGGCGGCAGTGGCAACAATAGTTCCGGCCGTGCAGGCAAGGACGTGATCATTGAAGTTCCCCTGGGCACCGTAGCCCGGGACGAAGAAACAGAAACGCTGGAAGCCGAGATCCTGGAAGACGGGCAGGAGATCGTCTGGATCAAAGGCGGTCGCGGCGGACTGGGCAATTCCCATTTTGCCACCGCTACCAACCAGGCGCCGGAGTATGCCCAGCCCGGCGAAGCTGGAGAAGAAGCCTGGAAGGTCCTGGAGCTGAAAGTACTGGCCGATGTGGGGCTGGTAGGTTTTCCCAATGCCGGCAAATCCACCCTGCTGTCGGTGATCACAGCGGCCAAGCCCAAGATCGCCGATTATGCCTTTACCACTATCAATCCCCAGCTGGGCATGGTAGCCTACCGCGACGGCAAAAGCTTTTGCGTAGCCGATCTGCCCGGGATCATTGAAGGGGCCGCAGAAGGCCGGGGCCTTGGCCACCGGTTCCTCCGGCATATTGAACGCAATCCCATCCTGCTGTTTGTTTTACCGGCAGACAGCAATGACCATAAAAAAGAACTGGAGATCCTGCTCAGCGAACTGGAGCAATACAATCCTGAACTGATGCATAAGCAGTTCATCATCGGCATCAGCAAGAGCGAAATGCTGGACGATGAGCTGCGGGACGCCATCCGCAAAGAGCTGCCGACGGATATCCCGCATGTATTCTTCTCTGCCTTTACCCAAAAAGGGTTAACGGAGCTGAAGGACCTGCTGTGGAAAACACTGAACGAGCAGCAGCAGGAAAACTGAAACAGCTGAAAGGCCTGCTTTCCATACCCTGACACCGGGAGCAGTCCGTGCTTCCGGAAATCCCACTCCTATTAACAATGGTTGTAAGTATACCATCCATCCGTCCCTGCTGATTGCATTCCGATCTGCATTTTTGTATATTGGTCCATAAACCAACCACCTTTCTAACCGCCAACATCAACCTATGTCCAAACTTGCCCGCGTCATCGGAGCAATGCAATACCTGCTGCTCCGGTTGCTCCGCATACTATCCCGGCTGTTCAAAGCCTGCTGGGTCTTCTTTCCATCTATCCTGTTCATTGTGCTGGCCATCTGGTGTTTCTGGACACTGGGGCAGGGCAAAGACCTGGTAGTAGCCTTCACGGAAAACCACCAGGCCAAAGCCTTTTTCCTCATCGCCATCGCATTCTGGGTCTATGTCAGCTGGTACTCTTCCCGGGTGATTGCCTATATCAAGAAAAGTAAACAGGAAGAATATGTGGCAAAGGTAGCCGGGCAGAGCCCCGGCAACGAGCCCTCGAAAAGATCCTTCACGCCTAATTATTTTGAATTGCCGGCTGACTGGCTTGAAAAGTTCCCCCGACTCATCGGGTACGGCTGCCTGCTCAGCATCGAGATAGCCGTATTGCTGTCGCCCGCACTGGGACCGCATGCCATCTCCCCCGGTAAAGCTTTCCTCTACCTGCTCCTGGGACTGATCATTTCCTGGGGGCTGGATAATATAGTCCAGGAATTTGCCGACAAGAGCCGCGTCTTTGCCCGATACCTTTTTTACATGTCCCTGGCCATTTTCCTGGTGGCCGCCGTCATTGTAGTGATGATGCAGAAAGGCAGTATCCTTGTCCTTTTCTGGGTATTGCTGCTGCTGCATGCCGTGTACATGTTATACATCAATCTCCGCCACAGCGAGCAGACCAACCCACCCGCCAAACCGCCCCGGCCCTTTTTCCTGATAAGGATACTGTATGCAGTGATGGCGCCCCTGCGGATACCGCGCCGCGAGCTGGGCTATTTTCTCTGGTTCAATATTGTTTCCATCACCGGCCTGCTGATCTACCTGCTGGCTATCCGCAATATGAATATCAGCTGGCAGATCGGTCCTTTCCCCTTTGTGCTGCTGGCCTTCGCCGTGCTGGGGGGATTTGGCAATATTGTTACGGCCCTGTCTGTAAAAGCCAGTGTCAATTTTCATTTTTTGCTGGTGGTGCTTGCCCTGCTGCTGGGCTCCAATGAAACCCATTATGTGCGCACCATACCTTATGCCGACCGGGCGCAACAAGGTATCTACAACCAACGGCAGGACCTCTACCAGTATTTTGATAACTGGGTAAGCAGTCGCGGCGCAGAAATAGACAGCGCCAGCGGTACTTACCGGGTTTATCTTGTACTGGCCAATGGCGGCGCTTCCCGCTCCGGCTACTGGACGGCTTCCGTGCTGGGCCGTCTGGAAGACACCACTTACGGCAAGCCCACCCAGTTCTCCCGGCACCTGTTCTGCCTTTCGGGCACTTCAGGCGGCGGCGTAGGCGTAGCTACATTTTTCTCGCTGCTGCATGAACGGAAAAAATTGCCGGCCGATCTGCCCGTTTCCTATACCCATTCAGCCCGCTCTTTCCTCAAGAAAGATTTCCTCAGCTCCACACTGGCGCATATGCTGGGACCGGATTATTTCAAATATGTATTTCATATCAACCGGCAACTGCCGGACCGGGCCGGGGCGCTGGAACTGACCATGGAAGAAGGGGCACGAACCTGTGCCGACACATTGAAAGTGGCCATGGACCAGCCTTTCTCCCAACTGCTGGCACTGAACGGTCAGCCCTATGATGCGCCCATACTCTGCATCAACACCACCCGCATGCAGGACGGCAATCCCGGTATTGTCACCAATATCCGGCTCAACAGGGAAATGTTCAATAACCGGGTAGATGTGATGGATATCCTCAACGATACGCTGGACATGCGTCTCAGCACGGCGTCTGTACTGGGCGCCCGCTTCCCGTATATCAGCCCTGCCGGCAGGATCGATGAGACCATATCAGCCCAGAATAGGGTACACCCCAACGATAGTTCACTGGTGCATTATTTTGTGGATGGTGGCTATTTTGACAACTCGGGCGCAGGGGTAGTACAGGAAATGCTCCGCGCTGTACTGAACCATACTGCAGAAAGCAAGGATACACTCCTGAAAAGCAGGGTGCGCAAACTGCAGTTCATGGTATTGCATATCACCAACAGCCCGGTGGGCGTAGCCCCGCTCAACCCGGTAGGCCCTATCAACAATGATCTTTCATCGCCCATCCTCACTATCCTGGGCGCCTACGATATGCAGACCACCGTCAATGATCGCCGGCTGGATAACTTCCTGAAGGATATCACCCGCAACCAGGTTTGCGCCGGTGGCAGCTATTATCCCATTCACCTGTACAGGGATACGGAAGAAAGAAAAGAAGCGAGAAGAAGGGGCGATACTTTACGCGAAGTGCCCTATGCCATGAACTGGTTCATTTCCGATACTACCCGAACCCGGATGGACAACCGGTTACTGGTGCAGCCCAAACTCAACCAGCTGATCCGTCAGCTGGATTCATTGGTTCGTCCATAATAAAAATAATCTCATTGAATGCAGGTCAGTATCAAAGTACTGTGTGCTGTTCATGGTAACATAACCTGCATTCAATGATTTTTCTGCCGGCAAAATTTGGACAAAGGGCAAACTTTGAATAGCTTTACGTCATCAACACACATCTCCGATTGACTTCGTTCCATCACTGATCCGGATTGCTTCCCTGTCATCATTGCTTCCATCCACACGCAGATTGCGCCATATCACATTACTCTAACCGTTTGTTTTGCCTTTCTGATGCTTTGCCGCACACGTTTGCAGCCTATGGTTCATTCATTAAACCATCAAAAACTATGATTATGAAAACGCAACCGGCAAAAACCGCCACAAAGGCCAACCACAGCAGGTCTATCCTGTTAGCAGCCATTTTACTGATTGTCAGCACAGCTACGCTGAAAGCCCAGTCCGCAGCCGATTCTACCGGCAGCAGTTCCGATAGTATTACCCGCCAGGTCAAACACCTGGGTAATATCGGCGCCAACATGGTGTTCCAGGTACAGTATGCCAATCCCACAGGGGAGCGCTTCCTTGTGCAGATCAAGGACGGGGACAATACCACCCTCTTCCAGGAAGCCTTTACCGCTAAAAAGTTCGACCGGAAATTCCGTGTACCCAGGGCCGAGCAGGGCCAACTAACCTTTATCATTAAGGGTAACAGGAACACAACTGTACTGGAATCCTTTGAAGTAAATACCAGCACCCGGGTAGTAGAAGAGATCGTGGTCCAGAAAATGAATTAATACAGACATTTTTTTTGAGCGCAAACGGCTGCCGATCCTGATAGATTAGCAAATTTTCAAGTACGTTTGCGCTCTAAAAATGTTCCTGTATGAGAAAACTCCTCGTGACACTTACCCTGTCCCTGACGCTGCTGCGCAGCCAGGCAGATGAGGGTATGTGGTTACCCATGCTGTTAGGACAGCAGGTATACAATGATATGGTAAAAAAAGGCCTGAAACTGACCAAGGACCAGCTCTACCATGTCAACAAAGCCTCCCTGAAAGACGCGATCATTATCTTCAGCGGTTTCTGTACCGGTGAGATCGTCAGCAAGGAAGGGATGATCTTCACCAACCACCACTGCGGATACGATGCTATTGCCACAGCCAGCACCGTTACCAGTAATTACCTCAAAGACGGATTCTGGGCTAAAAGCAAAAAAGAAGAGATCCCCTCCCAGGGCCTCTATGCAGAATTCCTGACCCGGATAGAGGACGTGACCAAAGAAGTGGAAGATTCCGTACGCGGCCTCTCCGGCGCAGAGCGCGCCGCCAAAGTGAATGCCGTGATGGCGGCTATCAACAAAAGGTTCTCCGACCCTTCCAAAAAACTGGTGGCCCGCACCAACGCCCTTTTCAAAGGCAACCAGTTCCTGGTTTTCATCTATACCCGCTACAATGATATCCGCCTGGTAGGCGCTCCCCCCGAAAGCGTGGGTAAATTTGGTGGCGATACCGATAACTGGGAATGGCCCCGCCATACCGGCGATTTCTCCGTATTCCGCGTGTACATGGGTAAAGACGGTCAGCCGGCCGATTATTCGCCCGAGAACGTACCCCTGGCCCCCAAACATTTCCTGCCCATCTCCCTCAAAGGGATCAAGGACGGGGATTTTGCCATGACCTGGGGCTATCCCGGCAGCACTAACCGCTATGAGTCCTCCTATGGCGTTAAACAGAAAACCGATATCAGCAATCCTTCCGTAGTGAACCTGCGCGATATGCGCCTGAAGTTCATGCTGGAAGAAATGAAGAAAGATCCGGCCACCCGCCTCAAAATGGCTTCCGATTACGCTTCTATCGCCAACTATTGGAAATTCTTTGACGGCGAAAGCAAACAGCTGCTCAAGTATAAGATCTACGAACAGAAAAAAGCCACCGAAGAAAAGTTCCAGCAATGGGCCAATGGCAAACCGGAGTTCCAGTCCATCTTCAGCGACTGGGGCAAAGCCTACGACAATTACCGTCCCTACAGCAAGCACCAGGTCTACATCAATGAAGGCATCATGGGCTCCCCACTGATTGCTTTTGCCGGCACCCTGCAGCAGGTGGAGAACGCTATTGTCCGCAAAGGCAGCTCCGCAGATATCAAAAAAGCCGTGGACGCCGCCAATGAGGCCCGCACGGAATTCCTGAAAAGCGAGAATACCGTTTCCGACCAGCATATCCTGGGCGCCGCCCTCCGCATGTTCTATACAGACATTGATAAGGGCCAGCACCCCGCCGGTTTCTACGAAAGCCTCAAAGGCAGCTTTGGTAGCCTTGACGATGAAGCCAGCTATAAAAAATTCGCCGCTTCCGTATTTTCCAATACCATGCTGCTGAATGACAGCAAATGGAATGCTTTTGTCAGCAACCCCGATGGTTCCGTATTACAGGCTGATCCTGCCTATGCAGTGGCCAATGCCTTCCTCAAGAACTGGCAGGGCAGGTATATGCCCTTCTCCCAGGCCTTTGCCATTAAGAACGCCGATCTCGGCCGCCTTTACCTGAAAGGGGTAATGCAGATGGATACCGCTAAGGCCAAAAAAATGTATCCCGATGCCACTTTCACCATGCGTGTCAGCTTCGGCAGCGTTAAAAGCTATAATCCTGCTGATGCCGTACATTACGATTATGTAACCACCATGAAGGGTGTACTGGAGAAATACAAGGCCGGTGATTATGAATTTGACCTGCCTGCCAAAGAGATTGAGCTGGCGCAGAAAAAAGACTATGGTCAGTATATTGACCCCGTGCGTAAAGACCTGGTGATCTGTTTTATTACCACCAATGATATTACCGGTGGTAACTCAGGCTCGCCTGTGATTGACGCCAGTGGCAATCTTATTGGTCTTTGCTTTGACGGGAACTATGAAGCGCTCAGCCATAAACTGGCTTTTGATCCCGTGTTCAACCGCACTATTAATGTGGATATCCGCTACGTACTCTGGTGCATTGATAAACTGGGCGGCGCCAGCAATATCATCAGCGAACTGAAGCTGGTAAAATAACCGGATGACAACAGGACCATCAATGGTCCGAAAAATAACCGCAAAAAGGCTGCCCGGAAACGGCGCAGCCTTTTTGTTTATCCGGAAATACCTGTTGCCGCCTGAAATATCTTACTGATATTCCCGTTTTTTTCACTTACTTGTTACTTTAACCCTTTTCTATGGAAAATACAATACAACCCACCAACCCAACGGAAGATCTCCTGCAGGACATTGAACAGGAAGTGTATGTCCCGGAGTTCGCCTCCACAGGCGCCCGTTTAGCGAATTACCTCATTGATATTGTTTGCTTTTACATTGTCTATCTCGGGGGATTGATCCTTGTCCTGAGCATAGCACCGGCCGACAGCTCCTTTTCGCTTTTCTTTCAGAATATTAACCCCTGGATGGACAGGTTGCTGACATTGCTCTCCTATGGCTGTTTTATGTTCCTGGTGGAAGGCTTTGGTAAAGGAAGAACGCTGGGCAAACTGATCACCGGTACAAAGGCGATGCACCGGGACTACCCGACCTTTGGCTGGAGCGATGCGTTCCGCAGGGGTATGGCCCGCATGATCCCCTTTGACCAGCTGACCGGTCTGACCGGACATCCCTGGCACGATACGCTGACCCAAACAATGGTAGTGAAAGTAAGGTGATAAGCATTCAGCTTATCGTTTGAACCTGAAGAAAAGTTGTGAGTAGGTAGTGGCCCAGCCATGATCCCTGTCTGTAAAGTAAAAATCTGCGAATAGATTGGACTGCGACTCATCGAGTTGCAGTTCTTTTGTAATAGTAATTCCGCCATTGGCAATTTTATAAATGCCCTTACCGTACAATACATAGCCATTGTCCTTATCAAAGAAATGCAGGTTGCCGAAAGTATTGCCTTCTTTAAAGCTGTGGATATTTTGCCAGTTCAGTCCCCCATCCGTTGTTTTCCATAACCTCCCTTTGACATCAATTGCCCAGCCATTATCCATATCAAGAAATACAAGACCGAACACTACGCCTGTATTCACATTTTGTGACTGGAAGGTTTTGCCACCATCCGTAGTCCGTTGAATGGTACTCATATCTCCGATCCAGCCATTCAGGGAATCCAGGAAGAAAATGCCTGGCACCAGCCTGCCCTTCACATCCAATTGCTTCCAGGTAGCAGCCCCGTCATCCGTCCTGTATAATCCGCTGGCAGAAGAAGCAAAACCTGTTTGTTCATTCAGAAAGAACATCGTATTTGCCTGACCTGTACCATACTTGTGCATTGTCCAGGTATTTCCTCCGTCAACAGTTTTGTAAATAACGCCGGCATCCAGCACATAGCCACGCTCTTTGGAAAAGAACTGCATAAAGGAAAGCCGCGCCAGGGGATCAGCTTGTCCTAATGACAGCTTTTGCCAGGTTTTGCCGCTATCCGTTGTTTTGGCAACAACAGTACCCGCAGCAAAGCCGTGGGCCCCATCCTGGAAGGAGAGGTCTAAAAAGGTATAATTTTCATTGCGCGTGATAGCCTTCCAGCCAGCACCAACAGAATCTTTCGTAACAGGCGCGGGAGGCTCAGTATCATCGTCTTTACCACAGGAAAACAACAGGGGAGCGAGCAGGATTGAAAGAGCAAAGAAATAACGTAGTGGGGCAGGTTGCATGGGACCAGGTTTAGTTCAATCAGTAATGAGCGCAAATATAGGCTACTTCGCCGGACTGTTGTCCTTCCAGCGCCAGAGGTGCAGGGCGGCATAGGTCCGGTAGGGGCTCCATTTATTGGAGATGGTCAGCAGTTTTTCGCGGAATAGCTTCTTATCGCTGCGGTCCAGCTTGTACAGCCCGATCATGGCATTCTGCAGGCCCAGGTCGTCCAGGGCAAATACATCTTCCCGGCCCAAAGCAAACATCAGCAGCATCTCCACCGTCCACCGGCCCACGCCTTTAATTTCGGTGAGATAAATAATCACTTCTTCATCACTCATCTTATTGAGTACCGCAGCCTCCATACCTCTCTCCAAAGCAAAGCGGGCCACATTGTGTACATAGCTGGTCTTTGCATTGGAGAGACCAATACTCCGCAGTGTTTCCAGGGGAGTGTCCAGCACCTGCTGCGCCGTAGGCTCTTTGCCCCCATAAAGGGCCAGGAAACGTTTGTAGATGACATCCGCCACTTTAACAGACAGCTGCTGGCTCATGATGGAAGCTATCAGGTAGATACAGATCTTCTTCCGTTTCTTCAGCAACAGGGGCTCCTGCGCATTGATCAGCTTGCTGATCTTTTTATCCTTGCTGAGGTGAATGGTATAGGACATGACCGGGTGCTGATTTAAGTGTCTGAAGGTATCAATTTTTTTGTGCATCCTGATAAGCCTTCATAGTTTTACAGCTGGTATGGAACGCAGGATTCAACCCACAGCAGATGGATCGGTAACGATCGCTATTCCGGATGCAGGCATCACGTTCCATTCCCTGCATGGCGCCATCCAGGAATCCACCCATATATTCATAGAAGCCGCCTACCGGCATTTACTGGCTACCGCTGCGCCAGCAGGCCCTGTCTGTATCCTGGAAATGGGCTTTGGCACCGGCCTCAATGCCCTGCTGACCCTCCTGGAAGCAGACAGCGGCCGGCAGCAAGTGGAATACAGCACAGTGGAAGCTTTCCCGCTGGAACCGGCTTTTCTCCCCCAACTCAATTACTGCATTCAATTACAGCAAGCAGCTTATCAACCGCTGTTTGAGCAATTGCACACGGGTGCCTGGGAACAGCCTGTACCTGTAAGCCCTTATTTCCGCTTCACCAAATACCAGCAGACACTGGAGGCATTCTGCCGGCAGGCCATCGCCGCTGCCCCTGCTGTTGATCAGCCGGATGCTGATCACCGTTTCCACCTGGTTTATTTTGACGCCTTTGCTCCCATCTCCCAGCCGGAGTTATGGACAGAAGACAGTTTCCGGCAATTGTTCCTGCTGATGCGCCCGGGAGGGCTGCTCACTACCTATTGCTCCAAAAGCATTGTACGAAAGGCGATGCAGGCGGCGGGATTTACAATAGAAAAAATTCCGGGACCCTGGGGCAAACGGGAAATGGTCCGCGCCAGCGTGCCTGTATAAAAACAACCGGGCATAAAAAGGCCGGCAACAGCAGCTGCTGTTGCCGGCCGTATAAAAGTTTACTTACAGGAAAGAGTAACCTACAGACCCGTCTTTTTCATCCTTGAGCAGGATGCCCAACTCCTGCAGCTGGTTGCGGATCTTGTCGGAAGTGGCATAATCCTTCCGGGTCCTGGCTTCTTTGCGGATATCTATCAGCAGGTCCAGTACGCCATTCAGTTTGCCATCATCCTGCTGGGTCTCGCTGCGCAGCCCGAAGATGTTCTCCAGGTAATTTTCAAAATACTGCTGCAGACGTTCCAGCGTATCGGGCGCCAGCACATTGGCCGGCAGGTGCCTGTCCTTGATGGAATTGATCACCGGCACCAGCTCAAACAGATTGGCCAGGACCTTTGCCGTATTGAAGTCGTCATTCATGAATTCATCCAGCTCGCTGAGCTGTGCATTCACTTTGGCATCCAGTTCCGGATCGGTGGCTTTATTATCCTGTGCAGGTTCCCGTAACACTTCCATCCTCTTCAGGTGCTCGTAAGCCTCCCATATGCGTTTCAACCCTTTCTCGGCAGCCTGCAGGGCTTCATTGCCAAAGTCCAGCGTACTGCGGTAATGGGTTTGCAGTATGAAGAAACGAATGGTCATGGGACTGTAGGCCTGCTCCAGCAAAGGATGGGAACCATCAAACATTTCAGTGAGCTTGATCTGGTTGTTATAGCTCTTGCCCATCTTCTTACCGTTCACCGTGATCATGTTATTGTGCAGCCAGTAACGGGCCGGTACTTCCTTGTTGCAAACGGTACTCTGGGCAATTTCACTTTCATGGTGCGGGAACTGCAGGTCCATGCCACCGCCATGAATATCGAATTCAGCGCCCAGGTATTTGGTGCTCATGGCAGAGCACTCAATATGCCAACCGGGAAAACCTGGTCCCCAGGGGCTTGCCCAGCGCATGATATGTTCCGGCGGGGCTGCTTTCCAGAGAGCAAAATCCTGCTTGTTCCTTTTCTCATCCTGGCCATCCAGTTCGCGGGTGGTTTCCAGTTGCTCGTCCAGGATCCGGCCGCTCAGCTTACCGTAGGGATAGGTCTCTGCATATTTTTTTACGTCAAAGTACACGGAGCCATTGGCGGCATAGGCATAACCGGCTTCCATGATCTTTTTGATCATTTCAATCTGCTCTACAATATGACCGGTAGCCGTGGGCTCAATGCTGGGCTCCAGATTATTGAACTGGTTCATGGCCCAGTGAAAGAGGTTGGTATATTTCTGTACCAGCTCCATGGGCTCCAGCTTTTCCAGGACGGCCTTGGTAGATATCTTGTCTTCCGCCTGCCTGCCTTCTTCTTCAAAGTGGCCGGCATCGGTAATATTGCGCACATACCGCACTTTGTATCCCAGGTGCAGGAGGTAACGGTATACTACGTCAAAGGTGATAAAGGGACGGGCATGGCCCAGGTGGCTTTCCCCGCTTACGGTTGGTCCGCAGACATACATCCCCACGTGCCCGGGCGTGATGGGCATAAACACTTCTTTTTGCCTCGTGTAAGAATTCAGGACTTTCAGCTCACTCATACATTATTGTTGTAACTGGAATGGAAATGGGTATCAAAGAAATAACAGATTACCTGCCCATACAGGCACAGGTTGACCAAACACAGCAGAGGGATAAGAACCGGGATGTCATACAGCAAATATAAGAAAATTATTGAGCGGCGGCGAGCCGCAGATCGGCCACCACGGGATAATGGTCAGAATAGGGTAGCAGGTGCCGTTTGTACTGCAACACCTCAAAACGGCGGTCCGCCATGATATAATCTATCCGGAGGGTGGAGGAGATAGTGGCAAAGGTCCGCCCCAGACCGCTGCTCTTTTCCACAAAGGCATCCTGGCGGTCGCCCCGGATCCGGAAATAGGTGTAGGAATTGGGTACATCATTGTAATCGCCGCAGATGACCTCCGGCAGCTGGCTTTTGTCCAGCAGGCTGCGCACGGTATCTACCTGGCCGCCGCGCATCTGGTAGCCCTGTTTCAGTTTGCGGACAATGGACCGGGAAGCTTCCATCATACTGTCTTCCGCTTTGCGGATAATAGCCAGGTCCCGGTAGTCTTTTTTCTGCAGCAGCACGGATTGCAGGTGCGTGGTGAATACCCGGATATCCTGGCCTTCCACGTTAATGGTGCAGGCAATCAGGCTTTCTGCGGCCCTGTTCACGATAGGTGTATTATAGCGTACGCGCAGAGAATCGGTAATAGGGAAACGGGAGAAGATAGCTACCCCAACTTCGTAGTTTTTGGGGCGTGAAAAATCCACCACTTTGAAGCAGTATGGATAACCCATGCGGGCTAATTCCCTGCTGTTATTATAACTGGCATGACCGGTAGGTTCAAAATATTCCTGGAAGCAGAGGATATCGGCATCGGACTCCCGGATAAAATCCAGCATGGCCTGCCGGTTACTTTCCCTGCCCTTGTCTTCCTTGGTCTGCTCGTCAAACCATTTCACATTCCAGCTCAGCACACGGATGGCCCGGGCTTCTTTTTCGGCTTTAAAAGGTTCGGAAAAATGAAAAGCCATCAGCGCCCGGATATTGGTATAACCCAGTGCCAGGGCTGCCAGGGAAAGGAATATCCAGCGGGAGCGGAACAGGAGCCATAAAAGCGAGAATAATCCTGTGGCCAGGAGCAGGAATGGAAAAGCCAGGCCCAGGATAGCGAAGAACCACCAGCGTTCGGGATGCAGGAAAGCATTGGCGCAGGCCAGCAGGAACAACGCCACTATGATGACGTTGGTAATAATGAAAAATCGCTTGGTGAACTTCCGGAAGGCCATTCCTTAAAATTACAATTCTTCGTCTTCAGCTGCTCGTTTCAGGATCTCTTTTTCCTCTTCTGTGAGGTAGCGATAACCCTGTTGATTGATCTTATCGAGAATTTCGTCGATGCGCTTCTGCGTGATGTTGGGAACCTTTTTGAAAGGCGTGGTGCCGCGTGCGTTGTAGTGCAGTTCCTGCCTGGCTGTTTTTTTCCAGTTGTGCTTATCGGGATTGAAAAGATTGCCGACCCAGCTGAAGAAATCAGTCATCCAGGCGGCCCAGTCGCGGCCTCTCTGTAATTGTTTCACGTATACAAAACCGATGGCAGCGCCAGCCAGGTGGGCTAGGTGTCCGCCGGTATTGCTGACAGGTATCTGTGCAAAATCAATGACCACGAAAATGAGGGTAAGCACCCAGAGTGGGATACCACCATAGATCATGGGGAAGATGCGGTAGTTGGGGGCCAGGGTGGTAGTGGCTATTACAATAGCCATCACACCTGCTGAGGCGCCTTCCAGGCTGGCGAAAGGGGCAACGGGCGCCAGTTTGGGGAAAAGGTTATAGCTGATCAGGAAAAAGGCGGCGCCAGCCAGTCCTCCGTAAATGAACAGGGGAATGATCTTGCCATTACCGGTGAGGTCCTGCATGATATACCCAAAGGCCCATAGCCAGATCACATTGCCGAGCATATGGAAAACGCCATCATGGATGAACATGTAGGTGAAAGGCGTCCAGGGCCTGCTGCCCAGCTTGCCCAGATCCGCAGGCATCCGGAACCAGTCCAGTATGTTGGTGTAATAGGCAGCCTTGCCCCAGTCGGACATATCGTAAACCACCATCATGAATTTGAAGAGGCAGAATACGATAGCCAGGATCGCCAGCAATAACATCAGGGAATTGCCATCCTGGCCCAGTAGTATTTTTCTTTTGTATCGGTTTTCCCTCAGCACAAGAAAATTTTTCAGTGAATGTACAAAACACCCGTCAGAACTACCACAAGTCCCGGGCTGGGCTGGCTATTTAACAGTATTTAGGGTCAGATAGTTGGGCCGGCTCAGTAAAAATTGCGCCTGTCCGTCCGGTTCCAGTACAGTACCAGCAGAAAACCTACCAGTGCGCCGCCGAGATGCGCCCAGTGGGCTACGGAATCGCCGGCAGAGTTCTGTACGCCCAGGTACAGTTCCATGGCGGCATAGAACAGCACAAACCATTTGGCCTTGACCGGGAACAGGAAATAAATATAGATCTCTGTATTGGGAAACAGATAGGCAAAAGCCGCCAGGCAGCCGAACACAGCGCCGGAAGCACCTATCGTGGCAACATTGACACGGAACCGGGGATCATACAGCAGCTCCTGCTGTTCCGTCAGGCTCAGCCCGCGGAAGGCTTCCATGACCGGCTCCATTTCCATATACAGTACGCCCAGGTGCAGCAAAGCCGCACCCAGCCCCGAAGCCATATAAAAGATCAGGAAACGCTTGGAGCCCCAGCGGTTTTCCAGGGTAGCGCCAAACATCCAAAGGGCCAGCATATTGAACAATAGGTGACCAAACCCGCCATGCATGAACAGGTGGGTGACCAGCTGGTGGGGTTTGAAGTAAACGGACTGGACAGTGTGTAGGGCAAACAGGTTTTCCAGGGCCGGTGAGCCCTTGCTGTCAAAAGCCATCTGCAATAAGAAAACTCCTACATTGATAACCAGTAAATTCTTTATAACGGGCGGCATATTGCTGAAGCCGCCGGGCCTCATTTGGTACATAGGCGCTAAAATTATTGATTTTTCCGCAGCCGGAGCTGCACTACATTTTCTATATGGTGGGTATGTGGGAACATGTCAACCGGCCTGATCCTGGTTACGTCATACTTTTCACCCAGCCGGGCCAGGTCCCTGGCCTGCGTGGCAGGATTACAGCTTACATATACTACCAGCGGCGCTTCCATGTCCAGGAGCTTCTGCACCAGCTTTTCGTGCATCCCGGCCCTGGGAGGATCGGTGATGATCACATCCGGCCGGCCATGGGTCTGGAAAAAAACATCGTCGCAAACATCAATCACATCCCCTGCAAAAAATTCAGCATGCTGAATGCCGTTGAGCAGGGCATTTTCTTTGGCATCGTCGATGGCTTCTTTGATCACTTCCACACCAATGATCTTTTGGGCCTGCTGCGCCACAAAAAGCCCAATGCTGCCTGTTCCGCAATACAGGTCGTACACAGTTTCCTTACCGGTCAGCTCCGCAAATTCGCGGGTTACCTGGTATAACCGCTCGCCCTGTCGGGAATTGGTCTGGAAAAAGGATTTTGGACCGATCTTGAACCGGAGGTCTTCCAGTTTCTCGGTAATATACCCGTTGCCGTGGTAGGCAACAGGCTCCAGGTCGTAGATGGTATCGTTCTTTTTGGGGTTGATGGTATACAGGAGGGTGGTGATGCCCGGCACCTGCTGCAGGAGATGGTCAAACAGCTTTACCCTTTCACTTTTATCCTCGTAGCCGAAGCAGACATTGACCATGGTCTCACCGGTGCTGCAAACGCGGATGATCAGGGTGCGCAGCCAGCCCTCATGCTGCCGGATATCATAAAAAGTATAGCCCTGTGCTTTTGCAAAGTCACGGATGGTATTCTTGATGGCATTGGTCGGCTCGGCCATCAGGTGGCAGGTCTGGATATCAATGATCTTGTCAAACAGGCGGGGTACATGGAAGCCCAGCGCATTTTCCTGGGGAACATCGGCCCCGCTGCTCACTTCTTCAGGCAGCAGGTAACGTTTGTTGCTGAAAGTAAATTCCAGTTTGTTCCGGTAGCGGGTGGAAGATTCGCAGCCGAGGATAGGTTCCAGTGCCGGCAGCGGCACTTTACCGATCCGCTTCAGGTTCTGCTCCACTTCCTGCTGCTTGTAGCGCAGCTGCTGCTCGTACGGCAGCATCTGCCATTTACAGCCGCCACAAACGCCAAAATGCCCGCAGAAGGGGTCTACCCGCTGGGGCGAGAAGCTATGAAAATGAATGGCCTTGCCTTCGGCCCACTCTTTTTTGTTCTTGGACAGGCGAACATCCACCACATCGCCGGGTACAGCCCCTTCAATGAAGATCACTTTGCCATCCTGTTTGGTCAGGGCCTTGCCTTCCGCCGCATAATCCTGTACGGTAACAGAAGACAATACCAGGTTCTTTTTTGCCATGGCGCAAAGGTAAGCCTGTCAGCCTACAAGTGAAAACCCTGTAGACAGAACAAGCCCGGCTTATCAAGATTTTAACGGGTAATTACTCAGATTTCGACTTAAAGTTCTTTTCCGCCTCTTTGGCTTTTTCAAAGTCCAGCACTACCCCGTTGATGCAGTAACGCAGGCCCGTAGGAGGGGGACCGTCGTCAAAAACATGGCCGAGATGGGCTTTACAGCGGCCACACATCACTTCGGTACGGGTCATACCATGGGAATGGTCCGGCTCGTAGATAATGCTGGATTTGCTGACCGCCTGGTAAAAACTGGGCCAGCCGCAGCCGCTCTCAAACTTGGTATCACTTTTAAAGAGGGGGTTACCGCAGGCAGCACAGTAATAGGTACCCACTTCCTTGGAAGTCTCAAATTTGCTGGTCCAGGGCCGCTCCGTGCCTTTCTGACGGGCTATATAATACATTTCAGGGCTCAGCAGCTCTTTCCACTGCTCATCCGTAAGGGTCACTTTGGCCGTATCCGTGCGGGAATACACCGGGTTGTTGTCTTTTTTATTAGTAGTATCCATAGTTGATTTTTTTGGAGGGACCGACTGGGAATAGGTGCATTGCTGCAAAACCATTACCAGCAACAGCACAGGGAGCTGGCGCCACCAGCCGTATGTTGATCTTTTCATCATGCTCATTTATAACAAATTTACGGAAGCAGGGTTCGGAAGGATGCGGGCCCGGCCGGTAAAGCCCCCAGACTTAACAGTTCTTTAGGCGGCCAGCTAACCGGGCCAGCGGCTTTAAAGGCCGGACAATCAGGCGCTGAAAATAGAGAAATCGCAATCAAACCCGCATTATCTAATAGGTTTTTAATGGTCAACCGCAAAATGTCAGACGATTTTTAAGGATCATCCTTTATATTTGTCCACTCACAAGATTTGTAAGTAGCATGTTCAACTTGATTCTATTCGGACCGCCCGGAAGCGGCAAAGGTACTCAGTCGGAGAAACTGATTGAGCAATACGGATTGATCCACCTTTCCACCGGGAACCTCCTGCGGGAAGAGATCGCCAATCAGACCACACTGGGACTGGAAGCTAAAAGCCTGATGGACAAAGGCCAGCTGGTTCCGGACGCGGTAGTGATCGGTATGATCCGCTCTGCTATCCAGGCCAATCCCCAGGCCAAAGGTTTCCTGTTTGATGGCTTCCCCCGTACAGTAGCCCAGGCAGTAGCCCTGGATGAACTGCTGTCGGAAAGCAATGCCGCCATCAACCTGGTGCTGGCACTGGAAGTAGGTCAGGAAGAACTGGTACAGCGGCTCCTCAACAGGGGGAAAACCTCCGGCCGCAGCGATGATACCAACGAAAGCGTGATCCGCGCCCGTATTGTGGAATACGAGAACAAAACGGCTCCTGTGGCCGGCCACTATGAAGTGACTGGTAAGGTAAGGAGGATCCAGGGCGTTGGCAGCATAGACGATATCTTCCAATCTCTCCGCGGCGCTATCGGGAACGGCCAGCCCGTTCAATAATCCATCCGCAAAAATTCAAACCAATTGGTTTCAGGCTGCATGCACTGAAACAGGCATTGTTTTGCCCGGATGTTTTTAAAACATTTTGGGACGAACCAAAAGGGTCCCTCCGAGTGCATCGGTGAGTTGTCGGCACAGGCCAGCTGCGGTCAACAGGTCAGGACAGCAAAAGATTATGCACCGGTGAAGTACTTTTACTGTAAACCAGTTACGTTCAACAGGTCCGGCAACACAGGACTATGCATCAGTTTAGCACTTTCACTGAAAACCTGCTGTGTTCAACAGCGTGGATATGCCTGCGTTTGCTGTCCATAGACCTGCCTGGCTGCATACCAGACCAGGCAACCAGGGCCAGCTGTCGGTCAGCCAGTCTAACTTCGGGAACTTATACAGGAACGGAAACTTACATACCGGAGTGGAAAGGCCTGATCAGCTTTTTCAGGCGCGGTCCAGGCATGAACCGGAAAGCTGCATTCAGGCGGACATTACCCGTGCGGATCTGGTATTTGCCGGAATGACCCCGGGTCTGGAAGGTATTATTGACCCAGGTAGCGCTGATATTGGCCCGCTCATCGCCATAGCCGATGCCAATGCGGTACATCAGGTCCGGGCTGATGGAGAACTTCCTTTCGGAATGATCGCCGATCCATTCTTTCTGAAAATTGAGGGGAAAGCTGGCAGTTATGCCACCCATGGCAAACAGGTGTTCCCGGTATACAAACGTATAGGCATAACCGATGCCGGGCCCGATATCAAAATAGCGGAACTTGTCAACGCCCGCCTGCCGGTAATCCTGCGCCAGCAAACCGGGCACCAGGGCGCTGTCACCCGTGGTGACGCCAAAATAGAATTCACCGCCCACCAGCAGGCTGCCCGCAGATTTCTTCTGCCATTCGTTCTGCAGCATGGCGGCGCGCATAGAGAGCTTATGCCAGTCAAAAATATAATAGGCGGCGGCGCCCAGGTGCCGCACTTTTACATCTTTCCGCACATAGTATTTATCCAGTTCCGCAGCGGTGCCTTTGGGATGCAGGTAAAATCCCCTGTAGAACTGGCCAAAGAGGTCAATGCACATTTTCCGGGTATAAACATGTGATTGCAGGTCCAGGTAGCGGGTTTCCCCTTTGGCCTCATCACCCCCATTGAGGAAATCAAAGCCATAGGCCAGGTTAAGCGTGAACCAGCCATAGGTAGCGCCCACCCCGAAATTGAGGGTGGTATTGGGCCGGTACTTCAGGTCGTCCACAGATTCGCGGGCCTCCAGTATCAGGGAAGTATATTTCTGGGAAAAATAGGTTCGTCCGGTAATCAGTTCCGGGTAGGTTTCGTAATAATCCGGATTGATCTCTTTTGCTGAATCTGTCTGGGCAGCAGCCTGCCTTCCCAATCCCAGCAGGATCATGAGTACACCAATAGACCGATAGCTTGTACGAAGAACAGCTGCTTGCTTTTGCCGCATTATAATCAATTCCGCTTTTTGTTATGCAATCAGGAAGGGTTTGCAGGATAAGGCTATGCAATTATGCTGCCGGGGTACGCGGCCGTGGAGAGGGATCAGTAAACAGCATCGTAATCTGCTTTCAGTTCCAATTCGGTGAACTTACCTTTTTCCACCTTTACAGGTGCAATATTATTATTTCCATCGGACAGGTTGGCATAATAGAGATTATCTTTTTTGATGAAGAGCGAGTATTCACCAGGCGGCAGCTTAGCTTTGAAATATCCCTTTGCATCTGTCTGTATTGCTTTCACCAGTTTCGTGTTTACAGCGGTATAAAGTGTGGACTGGTCGGCAGAACGGGTCACCTGGTCGATATGCGTAAGCTCATATACATACACGGTAGTGGCTATGCCTTTTTTGGGGGCGGGCGGCAGATCAGGGGAAGGCATCTGGTTGCCTTTCACCAGGTAAACATAGCCCTTGATGCCCGCTTTCTTTCCGAAGATGCATACAAAGGAGCTACACAGCGTCAGCACTGCTACGCCAGCCAGTACAACCCCAATATTTTTTATACTCATAGCCATCATATGTGTTAAATTTAGGAGTAGTTTTCCCAACTCAACCAACCAAATTATCGTTTTTTAAGTAAATAATAAAAACTTTACATGCCTCGAAATAAATTTACCCTTTTATCTTTTTTATTGTTGTGCGGAACTGGTGCAGCAGCACAAACAAGAACTGAAGCAGCGGTAATGCGGCAGGCAAGCAGTACGCAGGCTGCCAAAGAACGGGTACTGCAGGAACGCGTGCAGCGGCTGGCCAGGGAAAAGGACTGGCCACTGGTCATTGCCACCAGGAACGGCGGGGTGGCAGCACTGGTAGATGTGGATGGCCTCGGCAATCCCGTGTACCTCTCCACTGATAACAATATCCGCGCAGCAGCCACCATCGGCACCAACCAACTCTGGCCCGGCGGCGCCACAGGCCTCAACCTCTCCGGCTCTACCAGCACCCTTACTAACCGCGTTGGCCTCTGGGATGGCGGTACCGTACGGGAAACCCATGTGGAGCTTACCGGCAGGATAGACAATAAAAATACAGGCACCCAGAGTGATCACTCTACCCATGTTGCCGGCACCATTATGGCTACCGGCGTCAACGCGCTGGCCAAAGGCATGGCCTACCAGCTGCCCAAACTGCTGGTCTATGATTTTACCAATCACCTGTCCGAAATGATGGACAATGCCAGCACCCTGCTGATCTCCAACCACTCTTACGGCACTATTGCCGGCTGGTACTATAATGACGCCAGCAGCCGCTGGGAATTTTACGGACCACCCAATTCAACAGAAGATTTTAAATTCGGTTACTACTCATCGGAAGCAGAAGTATGGGACTCCATTGCCTATAATGCGCCACAATACCTGATCGTGAAATCGGCCGGTAATAACCGCAACCAGAACGGTCCTGCCGTAGGCGAACCCTTCTGGCGCTATAACAGCAGCAACGTGATGACAAGAGTGACCAGCAGGCCTTCCAATATCAGCGATAATGACAGCTATGATATCATTGCCACCTATGGCACTGCCAAGAATATCCTGACCGTAGGCGCCGTGAACCCACTGGCCGCCGGTTATACCAAGGCATCCGATGTGGTGCTGGCGGATTTCAGCAGCTGGGGCCCTACAGATGATGGCCGCATTAAACCTGATGTAGTGGCTAATGGAGTGGATGTGCTTTCTTCCGTGGCCAGCGGCAACAGCGCCTACGCCACCTACAGCGGTACCTCCATGGCCACGCCCAGCGCTTCCGGCTCACTGGTCCTGCTGCAGGAATATTACGCCAGGCTGCATAGCGGCAGCTTTATGCGCTCCGCTACCCTCAAAGGCATTATCATCCATACCGCCGATGAGGCCGGTCCCGCCGATGGACCAGACTACCAGCACGGCTGGGGACTGATCAATATGCAGAAAGCAGCGGCGGTGATCACGGCAGACAATGCCGCCAGCCGCACCCAACGCATTGAAGAGCGTGTGCTGGATAATGGCGACAGCTATACCCTGAACGTAACCGCCTCCGGCAACGGCCCCCTGGTGGCCACTATCTGCTGGACCGATCCCAAAGCCGTAGCTATAACCGGGCAACCGCTGGATGACAATACCAAACGACTGATCAATGACCTCGATATCCGTATTTCAGATGGCACCAACACCTTCATGCCCTGGATACTGAGACCCGAAATGCCTTCCGCCGCCGCCATCCATGGCGACAATGAACTGGATAACGTGGAAAAGATCGAGATACCGGATGCTGTTCCCGGCGTCAGCTACACCATCACCGTCAGCCATAAGAACACGCTGGCGCGTGGCAGCCAGGCCTTTTCACTGATCCTGAGCGGCATTGGCGGTATCAGCTACTGTGCCTCCGGCGCCACACAGGAAGCCGGCACCCGCATAGACAGCGTGTCCTTCGGTACGCTGACCCAGAAAAATCCTGACGGCTGTACCCAATACACCGATTATACCAGCCTCACCGGCCTGATAGAACCCAACTCCACCCAGCCGATCTTTATTCGTCTCAACAACTGCGACGGCTCCTCTGCAGCCAGGACAGTAAAAGTATTTATCGATTACAATAATGATGGCGACTTTACAGATGCCAACGAACTGGTGCTCACCCAGGCAGTAGCCAGCGGTGCGCAGAGTTTCACGGCCAATATCACCATACCGGCAGGCCTGTCCATCAACAACTATACAAGGATGCGCATTGTGGCCGTAGAGACCAGCAATGCTGCTGCTGTTACGCCCTGCGGCACTTATACCCGCGGCGAAACACAGGACTACCGCCTGCGGATCACGTCCCCCGCTAATGATGTTGGCGTGACCAGTATTTCCAATCCGCTCAGCGGCAGCTGCGCCACCGCCGAGCAATACGTTACTGTAAGGGTCCGCAACTTCGGCAGCACCACTCAGTCCAATATCCCGCTGAACCTGACCGTCACCAATGGCAGCAATACCGTATTAAATATAAACAGTACCTACCCGGGCACGCTGGCCGGACAGTCAGAAGTGGATTATACTTTCCAGACCGCTTTTGCAACGGTAGCAGGCACTACCTATACCATTACCAGCAGCAGTAGCCTCCCCTCAGACCAGCAGGCAACCAATAACCAGGCCAGCAGCAGTCTGGTTGTTGCATCGGCCAGCGCAGCACCCGCTGGTCAGGCGGAACTCTGCAGCAATACGGTGTTCTTCAGCGCTACTAATTTTGCCGAAG
Source organism: Candidatus Pseudobacter hemicellulosilyticus (assembly GCA_029202545.1). GTDB lineage: Bacteria > Bacteroidota > Bacteroidia > Chitinophagales > Chitinophagaceae > Pseudobacter > Pseudobacter hemicellulosilyticus. The sequence goes on along the minus strand of CP119311.1, from coordinate 1,579,119 downwards.
GCGATGTGCCCTACTGGTATGAGACAGCCAGCTCAACCACACCCATTGCCGCCGGCACGGTCAATAGCAGCACCGTGATCACCAGTAATGGCAAATATTACCTGGCAAAGAACCTCAACAATAGCTCCGTGGGCCCCAAAACCAGGAGCAGCCTGGGCTCCGGCCAGTTCCGGAACCTGAATGGACATTTCCTGACCTTCACTAACGGTGTGCCGGTAGTCATTGAAAGCGCCCGTCTGTATATCCAGGGCACAACACCGGGCAAACTCACCATCACTGTGGCCCGAAACCTGAACTTCCCGTCCGGCGCTACCAGCTACAGTTATACACCGGTCTCTTCCACCGAGATAGACGCCTATGCTACCAGCGCCACAGAGGGAGCGGTTTTCCTGCTGAACCTGACTGTCCCCACGGTGGGTGATCATATCCTAATCATTTCCCGCAGCGATGGCAGCAACGCCACCCTGTTCCGCAATGAAGGATTAACCACCAGTCCATATCCTATGGGCATCAACGGTGTTTTCCGGATCACCGGCAATGTGCAGTCCTATATTGATAATACTGCCGCGCAATATTACCAGGTGTTCTATGATCTTAAGATACGGACGGCCAACTGCCCCAGCGGCGCGGCCCGGACGGAAGTAACCGCCGGCACGGCCACAGCGCCTGTCATCACCCAGAACGGCAATATCCTGTCCAGCAACAGGGCCACGGGCAACCAGTGGTACAGGGATAATAATCCTATTGCCAGCGCCACCGGTCAGACCTACACCGCCAATGTAGCCGGAGTGTATAAGGTGATTGCCACAGATGATTTCGGCTGTGCGCTTACGTCCAATGAAATTGCTTACGGTGTTACCAGCACGCCCAATGTGGATCCGCAGGAGATTGGACTGAAAGTATATCCCAACCCCAATAATGGCCAGTTCTTTACCGACTTTACCGTCAATACCCGGGCTGATCTGTCTATTACCATCCTGAGTGCGGTGGGACAGAAGGTGTTTGAGAATGTATATGCCGGCTTTACCGGTCGCTTCAACAAAACCATCCAGGCGGGTCCGCTGCCGCAGGGTGTCTATTTGCTGCGTATTCAGCACGATAACAAGAGCTATCTAAAAAAGTTATTCATAAAATAACCTCGGTCCGGGGCCTGCCGGCAGCAAGGCCTGCAGGCGCGGGAAACAAATTGAAAAGGGCTTCGTCTAACCGGCGAAGCCCTTTTCAATTGGCCAGACAGGACGCTGCCGCGTTTTTCCCTATCTTGTGCTATTACACTTACTTATTGTTAAACAGGGAAACCCATGGATCAGGCTAAACTCAATTTTGTCAGGAACGATTTTATCTTTCACCTGAAGCATCTGGCGCCGGATGCCAAAGGCCGCTGGGGCAAAATGAACGGCCAGCAGATGGTGGAGCATTTTGTGGAGGTGCTGCAACTGGCCAATGGCCGTTGGGAAGGTCCTGTACTGTTTGATGAAGCGCGTATCCGGAAAGCCTATGAATGGCTGATGAGCGATAAACCATTCCGGGAGAACACCATCAGTCCGCTGCTGCCTGAGACGCCGAAGCCTCTGCGGCATGGTACTATACAACAGGCCATAGAAGCACTGCAGCAGGAGCTGAACTATTTCTTCGAACGATATGAAGGAACACCGGGCCTGCGGATCTATAATCCAATTTTCGGGGATCTCAATTTTGAAGAGCAGGTACAACTGCTGTACAAGCATACGCAACACCATCTCCGGCAGTTCGGGCTGGTGAACTGATTGGGTTTGGTTATCTGGCGAACAGGGAATCAGCTTTCTGGAGGCTAAGCAGGATCTTGTCCCGCACCAGGTTCACCTTAACCCTTTCGGACTCCAGGTACTGGATACGCAAATCCTCGTTGCCGGTAGCTGAGTCGGCGGAAAACGAGTCCATCCAGGCATTCATACCCTGCCGGGCCTGTTGCAGGTCCTTACGCAGGTCCACCAATTGCTTATGGTACTCGGAATCTACCCCTTTGGGCTGTTTTGACATACTGTCCAGCTTCGCTTGTACCCGGGCGGTATACCTGCCCAGGATGCCCATTTTGGCCATACCCACATCATGTCCTTCAATCACGGCGTGGTACAGGGAATCTTCCTTTGTCCGCAGCACCGGGGTAAAGCCATCTTTGCGTTCTGTTTCCTTTTGTGCAGTATCCGTACAGGCAATGCCGGCAAGCGCCACCGCACACAGGAAAAATAATTTAGTCATAGCGTTCACAGTTTGTGGGCCAAAGATAAACCCTCATGAATTAAATCTGCCAAATCCATATTATTTTAGCAGTTGCTTTATCACGCACTAAATTGCCATATGAATAAACTCGAAAGCTTTGTTACCGGCCGGTGGATCACCGGCGACGGCGAAGGTCAGCCTTTGTACAATGCAGTCAACGGCCAGCTGATCGGCGCTGCCTCTACCAAAGGCCTTGATTTTGCAGCAGTGCTCCAATACGGACGCACTACCGGCAATGCCGCCCTCCGCAAAATGACCTTCCAGCAAAGAGGGCTGATGCTGAAGGCGCTGGCCCTTCACCTGCGGGAACATTTACCGGAGTTTTATCAGCTCAGTTATAAGACCGGGGCCACCAAAGCGGATAGCTGGGTGGATATTGAAGGCGGCATAGGCAACCTATTTTCCTATGCCTCCCTGCGCCGGAAATTCCCTGATGAAACCTTTTGCACCGATGGCGATCCTGTAGGCCTCAGCAAGGGCGGCAGTTTTACCGCCCAGCACCTGCTGATCCCCAAAGAAGGGGTGGCCATCCATATCAATGCCTTTAACTTCCCCGTGTGGGGCATGCTGGAAAAAATAGCCGTGAACCTGCTGGCAGGCGTACCCGCGGTAGTGAAACCCGCTACCATTACCAGTTACCTGACCGAGGCCGTAGTCAGAAAGATCATTGCTTCCGGTATCCTGCCGGAAGGCGCGCTGCAGCTGCTCTGCGGCTCCGCCGGTGATCTGCTGGACCATGTGACCGCCCAGGATGTGGTCACCTTCACCGGTTCCGCCAGCACAGGACAGCTATTGAAAGCCCATCCGCGCATACTCGCGGAGAATGTGCCATTCAATATGGAAGCCGATTCCCTCAACTGTATTGTACTGGGGCAGGACATCACTCCTTCCATGCCCGAATGGGATATTTTCATTAAAGAGGTACGCAAAGAAATGACTACCAAGGCCGGTCAGAAATGTACGGCCATCCGCCGCATCTTTGTACCCGGGAATACAATGGAAGATGTCTGGAAGGCGCTGGGCAAGGCACTCAGCCAGACCACCATCGGCAACCCGGAAAACGAGAAGGTACGCATGGGCGCCCTGGCCGGCCAGGGACAGCGCGAAGAGGTACTGGCGCAGGTACAGAAGTTACTGGCCAGTTCCCAGATCGTATACGGATCGCTGGACAGCGTAGAAGTCCTGGACGCCGATGCCGGCAAAGGGGCTTTCATGAGTCCCCTGCTCCTGAAGAATGAACAGCCGTTTACCAGCGAGGAAGTCCACAATGTGGAAGCATTTGGCCCCGTCAGCACGATCATGCCTTACCGGACTACGGAAGAAGCTACGCTGCTGGCCAAGAAAGGCAAGGGTTCGCTGGTCTGTTCCATTGTTACCGCCGATACAACACTGGCCCGTGATTTTGTCCTGAACGCCGGCACCCACCACGGCCGTATCCTGGTACTGAACAGCGATTGCGCCAAAGAAAGCACTGGCCATGGTTCGCCCCTGCCCCTGCTTGTTCATGGCGGTCCGGGCCGCGCCGGGGGTGGCGAGGAAATGGGCGGCGTCCGCGGTGTAAAACATTATATGCAGCGGGTGGCGGTACAGGGCTCCCCCTCCATGCTGACGGCCATCACCAATGTATACCAGGCCGGCGGCGCTACCCGCGAGGAAGAGAAACATCCTTTCCGCAAGTATTTTGAAGAGCTGCAGGTGGGTGATACCCTGGCCACGCACAAACGCACGGTTACCGAAGCTGATATTGTCAATTTTGCCAATGTCAGCTGGGACCATTTTTATGCGCATACCGACCATACCTCCCTGTCGGGCACCATATTTGAAAAGCCTGTAGCACATGGTTATTTCATCCTGAGTGCTGCCGCCGGTCTTTTTGTAGATGCCAAAAAAGGCCCGGTGCTGCTCAATTACGGCCTGGATGAATGCCGCTTTCTGAAACCGGTCTATGCAGGCGCCACCATTGGCGTTCAGCTGACCTGCAAGGAAAAAGTGGTGCAGGAAAAGAAGGATGCAGAAGATATTGCCAAAGGCATTGTGAAATGGCTGGTGGAAGTGACCGATGAAACGGGTGAACAGGTAGCCGTAGCCACCATCCTGACCATGGTAAAGAAGAAAGACCAGCAGTAAGCACTGCCGTACCCACCCTATGGGAACTGTCCAACCAAATCCATTCATTGACAAAAACAGTTTTATGATCAGGGAAATACAGCAGGGACATGTAAGGACCGAAACGCATAACGGCATTACCACTATAGAATTCTTTCACCCGCAAAGCAATTCGCTGCCGGGCAAATTACTGGAAGAGCTGGCCCATGCCATCAGCGGGGCAGGCAATGAACCCGATACCCGGGTCATTGTGCTGCGTTCAGCCGGCGAAAAGGCTTTCTGCGCCGGCGCCTCCTTTGATGAGCTGGCCGCTATTTCCACGGAAGAAGAGGGGCTGCGTTTCTTCAGCGGTTTTGCCCATGTGATCAATGCCATGCGCAAATGCCCGCAGTTCATCATTGCCCGTATCCACGGCCGCTGCGTGGGCGGCGGTGTGGGCATTGCCGCCGCTGCGGACTATGCCATTGCCGTTGATAAGGCCGAGGTAAAGCTGAGCGAGCTGGCCGTAGGCATCGGACCTTTTGTGGTGGGACCGGCCGTAGAGCGAAAGGTAGGGATTGCCTCTTTCGGTTACCTGGCCATTGACGCCAGCATGTGGCGCAGCGCCGACTGGGCCAAACGCAAGGGTCTTTTCTCCGAGCTGCATGCCAGTAATACGGAAATGGAGGAGTCCATTGAAAGGCTCTCCCATAACCTGGCGCAGTCCAGCCCCGAAGCCATGCGTGAGCTGAAGAAAATATTGTGGAAGGGCACTGAGCATTGGGACCAGCTGCTGACAGAAAGGGCCGCCATCAGTGGCCGGCTGGTGCTGGGCAGCTTTGCCCGGCAGGCTATTGAAAATTTCAGGAAGAAATAACCAGCCTGGTGATAAGGAGCAGCGGGACTGCCTCCATCAGTAACTGAATAAAAAGAGGGTGTCTCTGTTGTGAGACACCCTCTTGCATAGTATACAGAGCGGATCACTCCGCTGATCATTTAGATATTCAGTCCGCCACAGGTGCTGATCACCTGTCCGGTGATATAGGAGCTCATGTCTGAAGCCAGGAACAGCGTGGTATTGGCAATCTCTTCGCCGGTGCCAAAGCGGCCCAGGGGGATTTTTTCCAGGAAGGCCTTGCTGGCTTCCCCTTCTTTCAGGTAATGGGTCATGTCCGTTTCAATGAACCCCGGGGCAATGGCGTTGCAGCGGATATTCCGGCTGCCCAGCTCATGGGCCACAGATTTGGTGAACCCGATAATACCGGCTTTGGAAGCGGCATAGCTGGACTGGCCGGCATTGCCACGGATACCGATGATGGAGCTCATATTGATGATAGATCCTTTTTTGGCTTTCATCATGGGACGGATCACCTGCTTGGTCATATTGAAAACGCTTTTCAGGTTGATGTCCATTACATCATCCCATTGCTCCTCGGTAAGGCGGAGCAGGAGATTATCTTTGGAGATACCGGCATTGTTGACACAGATATCTACGGTACCAAACTCTTTTACCACATCGCTCACAAAGGCCTCGCTGGCCGCAAAATCACCAGCATTGCTCTGGTAGGCTTTGGCCTTTACGCCCATGGCCTCCAGCTTCTGCTGTAATGCTTTTGCTTTTTCAGCACTGCTGTCACTTACATAGGTAAAGGCCACATGCGCTCCCTGTTCGGCCAGTTTGCTGGCAATTGCTTCACCGATACCGCGGGCGGCGCCGGTAACAATGGCCACTTTGTTCTCGAGTAATTTCATGGTCGGTTGAATTTGTTTTAAACGAGCACAAATAAAGTGAATTTATGCAACAATCAGTAAGAGAAAGGTCAAAGCAATGGGGAAAGACTGAAGGTGACAGGGCCAGTTACAGGTAACCGGCTACCCAGGCAGGCAGCATCCCGGCAGATGCCTGTCCCGGCTTTTAAGTTCTTGCAGGCACAGGCAAAACTGGTTTGGAAAAGGCCAGCTCAGGCAGGGGAGCCTGCCGCAGCCAGTATTTCCTCCAGGAATTTTCTTTCATTGCTCAGCCGCGGCACTTTGTGCTGGCCGCCAAGCTTGCCCTTGCTCTTGAGCCAGCTGTTGAAGACGCCTTTTTCCAAAGGCCGCAGGATGGGCAAACGGAGGGCGATGCTCTTATGGCGCTTGGCCTCGTAATCACTGTTGATACTTTGAAGGGCGGCATCCAGTTCAGTGGTGAACTGTTCCAGGGATCCGGGTTCTTTTTCAAACTCTATCAGCCATTCGTGGGCGCCATTGCTGCCTTCGCTGAAATACACAGGCGCAGCAGTATAATCATTCACAATGGCCCCCGTATTCCGGCAGGCGATGGCAATGGCCTGATCGGTATTGTCCACAATGACCTCTTCGCCGAAGGCATTCATATAATGTTTTACCCTTCCGCTGACCTTGATGCGGAAAGGGCTCAGGGTAGTGAACTGGATGGTATCGCCCAGCAGGTAACGCCAGAGACCGCCATTGGTGCTGATGACCAGGGCATAGTTCTTTCCCAGTTCCACATCGTGCAGGCCAATAGTGCGGGGATCGGGCTTGCCATATTCTTCCAGGGGCATGAACTCCATGAAAATGCCATGGTCTACAAAGAGCAGCATACCATCCTCGCCGGGTGTGCCCTGCGCGGCAAAAAAGCCTTCGCTGGCATTGTACATCTCCAGGTAATGGATTGGCTTGCCGATCAGTTTATGGAATTGCTCCCGGTAGGGCGTAAAGGACACGCCGCCGTGCATATAGAGTTCCAGGTTGGGCCAGACCTCATTCATGGTCTTTTTGCCGGTGATCTCCAGGATCCGGCGAAAAAGGACCAGGGTCCAGGTAGGTACTCCGGAAATAGAGGTCACGTTTTCCCTGATAGTGCTCTGGGCCAGCATTTCGATCTTGCTTTCCCACTCGTCCATCAGCGCAATGCTGAGGTCCGGGGTCCGGAGCCAATGGCCCCAGAAAGGCGAGTTCTGCAGCAGTACCGCGCTCAGGTCCCCATACTGGGCTTCCTGGTTCAGCGGGTTGATGGTATGGCTGCCACCCAGGACCAGGCCCTTGCCGGTCAGCAGGTCGGAGTCCGGGTTGAACTGGTAATACATGGTCAGCACATCCTTGGCGGCCTTGTAGTGGCCGTCTTCCAGGCTTTCTTCACTGACGGGGATGAACTTGCTTTTATCGCTGGTGGTGCCACTGCTTTTGGCGAACCAGTAAACAGGGGTGTTCCAGAGTACATTCTGCTCTCCTTCCATGATCCGCTGGATATAAGGTTTCATATCCTCATACTCGTGGATAGGCACAGCCTGCTTGAAGGAACGTATATTGAAAAGATTGGAAAAATCGTATTTCTTACCGAATTCGGTGTACTGGGCGGCGGTCACCAGGTCTTGCAATACTTCCCGTTGCGCATCCTGCGGATGGGTCTTCCACCCCTCAATGCGCCATAATCTCATTCGGGCCAAAGATGATATGGCAGGCGATAAAAGTCTCACACCGGCAAAATACGGTATTTGGCCCAATGCGGAAAATACGAAAGGGGTTGTAATCAATCTTTAATCCAAGGGGACAACAGCTATTCCGGCTGATTTTCTGCCGGGGTCTCGCTCATAGGGCCGGCAGGACTGACTTCCAGGCCCCTGACAGCTTCTTCATGCAGGTAATCCTTCCGTTTCAACTCAAAGTTGCGGCCCAGGTACAGGCGTCGCACCTGTTCATCGGCCGCCAGTTCATCGGCTGTGCCGTGCTTGAAGATCTTACCGTCAATGAGCAGGTAGGCCCGGTCGCAGATGGAGAGGGTCTCGTTTACGTTATGGTCAGTGATGAGAATACCGATATTCTTGTATTTGAGGCGGGCTACCACGGCCTGGATATCTTCCACGGCAATGGGATCCACCCCGGCAAAGGGTTCGTCCAGGAGGATGAACTTGGGATCCACAGCCAGGGCCCGGGCAATCTCTGTGCGGCGGCGTTCCCCGCCACTCAGGGAGTCCCCGTTGTTCTTGCGCACATGGTGCAGGCGGAACTCATCCAGCAGGTTTTCCACCTTTTCCCGCTGCTCAGCCTTGCTGAGGCTGGTCATTTCCAGTACAGAGCGGATATTGTCCTCCACGCTCAGCTTGCGGAAGACAGAAGCTTCCTGGGGCAGGTAGCCAATGCCCAGCTGGGCCCGTTTATACATGGGCAAACGGGTGATTTCCTGGGTGTCCAGGAATACCTGGCCCGCATCCGGCTTGATAAGGCCTACCACCTGGTAGAAGGTAGTGGTCTTTCCCGCGCCGTTGGGACCCAGGAGCCCCACGATCTCGCCCTGCTTCACATTGACCGATACATGGTTTACAACGGTACGGTTGCGATAGGTCTTTACCAGGTCTTTAGTATGGATTTCGCTGATCAACGCTTGACTGTTTCGGGCAAAAATACCGGAACTATTTCAATTTGCTTTTACCGGCACTTAAATTAACAGCTATTTGCCATCCGGGATTCCTTGCCTATGTTTGCAGGCCAAATTCTGCAGATGAAAGTTATTGACCATATCAAGCAGGCGAAGAAAACATTGATTTCTTTCGAGATCCTGCCCCCCCTGAAAGGTAAGACCATCAACTCCATTTATGACCACCTGGATCCCCTGATGGAATTCAAGCCTGCTTATATCAATGTGACCTATCATCGCAGTGAACATGTATTCAAGAAAAAGGCAGACGGCACTTTTGAAAAGGTGGAAGTGCGCAAACGGCCCGGTACCGTGGGCATCTGCGCCGCTATCATGAACCATTACAAAGTAGATGCTGTTCCCCATATCATCTGCGGCGGCTTTAACAAAAGAGAGACGGAAGACGCCCTGATTGACCTGAACTTCATCGGCGTGGACAATGTCCTGGTCCTGCGCGGTGACGCCGCCCGCAATGAAACGGTCTTTGAACCGGAGGTCAACGGCAACCGCTACGCCATGGAACTGCTGCAGCAGGTCACCAACCTCAACAACGGCATATACCTGGAAGAAGATATCCGGGATGGTTTCCGCACCAATTTCTGTATCGGTGTGGCCGGCTATCCTGAAAAACATTTTGAGGCGCCCAACCTCCAGACCGACCTGGCCTATCTCAAGGCTAAAGTGAGTGGTGGCGCGGAATACGTGGTGACCCAGATGTTCTTCGACAACCAGAAATACTTCGACTTTGTAAAACGCTGCCGGGAAGAAGGCATTGACGTGCCCATTATCCCCGGCCTGAAGCCCATCACCAATAAGAAACAGCTCTCTGTGATCCCCCGCACCTTCCATGTGGATATACCCACTGAATTCAGCAATGAGCTGAGCAAATGCAAAACGGATGCGGAAATAGAACAGGTAGGCACAGAATGGCTGCTGCAACAGTCCAAAGAACTGAAGCAGGCCGGCGTTCCGGTAATACATTACTATACGCTGGGTAAACCCAAAGTGATCTACAACGCAGTGAAGGAACTGGTGTAACCACATTTCCGCATTACCCACAGATTGAGCGTAGCCCAAACTTTTTCTACATCTTTGCCTGTACACAAAGTTTGGAGCGTCCATCCACTTATACCGACCCATTATTTCTGGCACGCATAGCAGAAGGGGATGAACAGGCATTTTTTGAACTGTTCACCGGCTTCTCGCCACGCATGCGCCCTTTTGTGCGCAGCATTACCCGTTCGGAGGCTGATGCGGAAGAGGTGATCCAGGAAACCTTTGTCCGGGTATGGCTGGCCCGGGATGGTATCACGGAAGTACAGGATCTCGCCAAATGGCTTTTCACCATTGCGTCCCGGGAAAGTATCCGTTATATGAAACGTAAGCTCAGCCAGGAACGGAAACTGGCCGAATCCGCCCGGAGCGCAGGCCTGGTCAGCACTGCCAGTCCGCTGGAATACTCCCTGGTGGCCGAACTGCGCCGCATTGTGGGCGAAGCCATCCGGGACATGCCGCCCCAGCGCCGGCTGATCTACCAGCTGAGCCGCGAAGAAGGCCTTAAACCATCCGCTATTGCCGCCCGTCTTTCCTTATCCACCGGCACCGTCAAAAATGTACTGTCCAGGGCCTTGAAAGAGATCCGGGAAAAACTGGAAGCCGCAGGTATCCCCCTCACCCTGTTCATTGTCCATTTGCTGAAAATTATCTGAAAATAATCCGGCCGGCCAGTGTTACGTTTTTTTCCGGCAGGGTTCTTCCTTACAGGAACATTCCATTAAAGCCCCACAGGCAAGGATATTTATGCAAGCATCAAGAATACAATACCTCGTACAGCAATATACCCTGCAGGCCCTCAGTCCGGCAGAGCAGGAGGAACTGCTGTCCCTGCTGAACCAGCCGGGCAATGAACTGCAGGAGATCCTGCTGGAGCAGCTGGAAACAGCCGCCACGCAGCCTATAGCCCTGCCCGAGGCAGCTACCCTTGCCCTGTTCCGCTCCATTGTGGGGGTAGATAAGACCGGCACTCTTACTGAACGCCCTCCGGTTCCGCTATACCGGCGCTTTGTTTCGTTCCGCCGCAGCTGGATTGCCGCGGCTGTCCTGCTCCTGCTGGGTACAGGCAGTTATTTCTGGCTCCAGCGCCCCGGCAGGTCCGCTGCTCCTTCAACAACCGCCACCGTGGCGGATATACAACCTGGCCGGGAAGGCGCCTTACTGACCCTGGATGATGGCTCGCAGGTAAGGCTGGACAGCCTGAAAGACGGCGTTATTGCCCTCCAGGGCGGCGCCACCGTCCGCGTGGAGGACGGGATCCTGCACTATGAAGGCAGGGGCAAGGAAACGATGGTATACAATACCATGTCCACACCCAAAGGCCGGCAGTTCCGCCTGACCCTGCCGGACGGCACCCAGGTCTGGCTGAACTCCGCCAGCTCCCTGCATTATCCCACCAGCTTCAACGGTACCGAAAGAAAGGTCTCCATTACCGGAGAAGCCTATTTTGAAGTGGCCCGGAACCCGCAGCAACCTTTTCGCGTCAATATCAATAACCAGGCTGAGGTGGAAGTCCTGGGCACTCATTTTAACGTAAATGCCTACGATAACGAGACCATCATAGCCACCACCCTGTTGCAGGGCAGTATCCGGGTCACCGGCGCTAACCGCAGCAGCGCAACCCTGCAACCCGGCCAGCAGGCGGAACTGCCGCAGGCCGGACAACCGGGAAGCGTCCAGGTGATTGACCAGGCCGATATAGAAAAAGCCATGGCCTGGAAGAATGGCCTGTTCAGTTTTGAAAATGTCAGCCTGGAAGAGATCATGCGCCAGCTGGAACGCTGGTATGATATAGAAGTGGTCTACGAATCAACGATACCTGAAATAGTTTTAACAGGAGAGATAACCCGGGATGTTCCCCTGTCCGACCTGCTGGCGGCCCTGAAAAAAATGGGTGTTCAGTACAGACTGGATAACAGAAAGCTGATCATCCTGCCCTCCTGACCTATCATTATCCTTGCCATACGAAGATAAACGTGCAATCCTGCCCGGGACTGTTACCAGGCAGTAGCAATACGCAGGGCCGATCCTGAAAAAACAAACCGGAAGTGTTGACTCCACTCCCGGCGATGTTTGGGTTGGTCCAAATGACTTGTATCCATTTTTTCAACCAAAACTTACCCAAAGGTATGTCAAAAACTGCTTTTGGGTTCGGGCAGGCTATGCCCCTCAACAGGGAGATAGCCAGGCGAACCCTAACCAAAACACTGTTGGTCATGAGATCTGAGCTGTTGGCATCTCATCGCGCCAGCAGTCAAAAAATCATGCGTGCGATGAAATTGACCGTTTTACTGCTTTTTGTTGCCCTTTTCTCAGCACAGGCCGAAGGCACCGCCCAGTCGGTGACCATTTCCGGCAAGGACCTGAGCTTTAAACAGGTCTTCTCCGCTGTTAAAAAACAAACGGGCTATGTGGTGTTCGGGAATGAAGAGCTCTTCTCCTCCAGGAAAACTTTTTCCCTTTCTGTGAACCAGCTGCCGCTGCGCAGCCTGCTGGACCTGGTATTGAAAGACCTGCCCTTTGATTATGATATCTCGGGCAAAACGGTCTTTATTTCCCGGAAAGCCGCCAGGCCGCCTGTAGCAACCACCCATCCCTTTGGAGGCATCTACCAGCTCTATGCCCCGCCGGTCAGGATCCGCATTGTTGATGAAGAAGGCCTGCCGCTTACCGGCGCTACCGTGGCCATCAAAAACAGCAAGGTCTCCGGCGTAACCGACCCGGAGGGCAACCTCCAGTTGTCCCTCAATGCCGGCGCTGTACTGGAAGTTTCCTTTGTAGGCTTCGAAAAACAAACCATCACCTATAAGCAGGGCGCCACGCTGACCATTACCCTGAAGCGTTCCGTGACCAATATGACCGAAGCCGTAGTGAATGGTATCTACAGGCGCCCGGCGGAGAACTACACCGGCTCAGCCCAGTCTTATTCCGTAGAGCAGCTGCGCACCGTGAATAATACCAATGTGCTGAGCGCTATCCGCTCCCTGGATGCCTCTTTCCAGATGCCTTCCGATATCAATTTTGGCTCGGACCCCAACCGCCTGCCGCAATTGCAGGTACGCGGGGCCAACAGTATTGCCAATACGGACCTCACCAGCCAGTATGGGTATGTAAGCAACCCGCCTCTACTGATCCTGGATGGTTTTGAAGTGCCCCTGCAGAAGATCTATGACCTGGATATGAACCGGATCAAAAAGGTGACCATCCTCAAAGATGCGGCCGCCACCTCCATCTATGGTTCCAAAGCAGCCAACGGCGTCCTGGTGATAGAAACACTGCAACCCAAAAAAGGCAAGCTCCGTTTCAGCTACAACAATAATATCCTGCTCACCACCCCGGACCTCAGCAGCTACCACCTGCTGAATGCAGCAGAGAAACTGATGGTGGAAAAAGCAGCCGGCGTCTACAATACCAACCCCCAGAACGGCATCAGCGCCCAGACCGAATATGATCAATTGTACAGCCTGCGCCTGGCCGAAGTAAGAAGAGGCGTGAACACGTACTGGCTATCCCAGCCATTGAACACTACCGTAGGTCAGAAACACAGTGTTTACCTCGACGGTGGCGACGACTATATGCGGTATGGCGTGGACCTTTCCTTCAATAACAATCCCGGCATCATGAAAGGTTCCAAAAGGGATAACCTTTCCGGCGGCATTAACCTGCAGTACCACAAGGGCAGCCTCCAGTTCACGAATTATCTGTCCATCAGCTATAACAATGCGGTCAATTCACCGTATGGCAGTTTTGCGCAGTTTGCCGCCCTCAATCCCTACCTGAGAACGGTGGATTCCATCAGCGGTAAAACGCCCAAGCTGCTGCAGGACAATTCCGGACTGCCCAACCTGACATCCAACGTTTTTAACCCCATGTACAATGCCACGCTGAAAACGCATAATAGTACCAGTTATGTGAACATCACGGAAAACTTCCAGGCCGACTGGAATATCCGGCCGGCCCTGCGCCTGAGCACCCGCTTCAGCATGTACACCCAGCAGAATACCGGCAAAGTATTCCTGCCTGCCGACGCCGTGGAATTTGTGAATACCCCGGACAGCCTCTTCTCTACCCGTGGCTATTTTGAACAGATGAACGGGATGAACAACAGCTACCAGGGAGATGTGTTCCTGAACTATGGCCAGGCTTTTGGCAAACATACCGTATACTCTACCGCGGGTTACCATATCCAGCAGGACAAGGCCAACGGCACTACCCATACCGTACAGGGCTTCCCCAATGCGGAAATGGATGATATCCTCTTTGGCCTGCAATATCCTGTCAACAGCAAACCTTCCGGCACCGAAAGCTATATCCGGCAGATGAGCTACTACGCCAACCTCAGTTATGCGTATGATGTCCGCTACCTGCTTGATATCTCCTTCCGCCGCGATGGCAGCTCACTCTACGGCTCCAATAAATACTATGCGCCTTTCTGGTCTGTAGGCGCCGGCTGGAACCTGCACCAGGAAAAAGGGTTCCACCTTCCCAACGTTATCAACCGCCTGAAGCTCCGGGCCTCTTACGGTTCAACAGGATCACAGAACTTCCCGCCCTTTGCTTCTTCACAGACCTACCGGTACCTGACGTCCTTCCGTTACCTGGATTATATCGGCGCTTCCATTCAAACCCTCGGCAACAAAGACCTGAAATGGCAGCAGACCAATAAGACCAACGCCGGTGTAGACCTGGAACTCTTTGACGGACGCTTACAGGCTACTTACAATTATTACATTGAAAGGACCAATAACCTGTTCACTGCTGTCAATACCGCTCCCTCTTCCGGTTTCGGCACCTATTTCGCCAACCTGGGCAAAATGGAGAACAGGGGTATGGAAATTTACCTTACCGCTTTTGTGATGAAGAAGCCACAGCAGAACGTTTACTGGAGCTTTACCGCCAACCTGTTCTATAACAAGAACAAGCTGCTGCAGATCTCTGATGGATTAAAAGCGCAGAATGATAAGGCCGTTGGCGAACAGACCAAAGGCAATAACCCCATCACTGCACCGGTATTGCAATACAAGGAAGGACAAAGCATCAGCACCATCTATGCCGTGCGCTCCCTGGGCATAGACCCCAGCACCGGCAATGAGATCTTCCTGAACCGCTTTGGACAGCAGACCTATCTCTGGGATCCGCTTGACCAGGTACCCGTAGGCGATAACCAGCCCCGCGTAAACGGTAACCTGGGCACCAACTTCATGTACAAAGGCTTTAGCATTAACGTGGTGCTGCGTACCGAATTTGGCGGACAGATGTACAACAATACCCTGGCCGACAGGGTAGAGAACGCCAACCCCATCTACAACGTGGACAGCAGGGTATTGACCGGCCGCTGGCAGAAACCCGGCGACCAGGCAGCCTATAAAGGCCTGGCCAATATTGGCGGTAATACCCGCACCGATATCACCAAGGCCAGCTCACGCTTTATCCAGGACAACAATTCCCTGTATTGCGACGCCATCACCCTGGGCTACCTGCTCCCCGCCAGGTTGATCAAACCCTGGAACATGAGCCGCCTGCAATGTTTCCTCTATATCAATAACCCTTTTGTGGTTTCCTCCATCAGGCAGGAAAGAGGATTGGAATATCCTTTTGCACGCAACTATGCATTATCCCTGCAACTGGATTTCTAAACACCTAAAATGAATTGTATGAAAAAGGAAAAAATAGTTGGTCTCCTGTTGCTCATCACCCTTTTTGCTGCCCCCGGCTGCAAGAAATGGCTGGATGTTAAACCCGGCACCCAGGTAGACCCTGAACAACTGTTCAACAACGAGAACGGCTTTATGGATGCCATGTACGGCGCCTATACCATTATGGCCAGCAAGCCCGTTTACGGCGACCAGCTGACCATGAGCTTCCTGGATGTACTGGCGCAGCGCTATAACTGCCAGGCAACGCCCGGTCATTTATTTTACCAGTCGTCCCTCTACAACTACCAGGATGCCATAGTGAAAACAAAGATCAGCCAGATCTGGGATACCCTGTATCATAGCATTGCCAATGCCAACAATGTACTCCTGCATATAGATGGCAGGAAAGACGTATTCCAACCGGGCAATTATGAACTGATCAAAGGGGAGGCATTGGGGCTGCGCGCCTTCCTGCACCTGGATGCCCTGCGGCTCTTTGGCAGTGCCTATATCACCAATCCCGGCAAGCCTGCCATTCCTTATGTGACCACCGTGACAGGAGGCGTAACGCCGCTTACTACTGTTGCAGGAGCGCTGGATTCCGTGATCAAAGACCTGACCACCGCCTCCGCATTGTTAAGCGGGTACAAAAATATCAACCCGGAATATCTGGATCCCGAAAACCAGCTGCCGAACGCCTGGCTGAACCGCCGGCAGAACCACTTCAATTATTATGCGGCAGAAGCTACCCTGGCCAGGGCCTATCTCTGTAAAGGTGATAAGCCGAAGGCCCTGGAGCATGCCCTGAACGTGATCAATTCCGGAAAGTTCAGCTTCCAGACAACGCCCAGGATCAACGACTTCAAGGACAGGACCTTTATCCCCGAACATATTTTCGCCCTCAGCAAGTTTGACCTGGCGCCCCAGGTAGCCCAGTATTTCCAGGCTATAGATGTCCGTAACCTTGGCCGGGAATACCACCTGACCAATGATTACAACCCCGGCGGTGTTATTGAACAATTGTATGAAACAGGCAGCGGGGGGGTGAGCGATATCCGTTACGCCCTGATGTGGTCAGTAAGTGGCGGCCTCTCCTTTCCCAATAAATACTGGCAGGATGCCGGCTCCAGCCGCTTCCGGAACCTGGTGCCCCTGATCAGGCTTCCCGAAATGTATTATATCGCTGCAGAATGCGCAGATACTGAAACCGGACTGGGCTACCTCAATACAGTGCGCGAACGCCGCGGCCTGGCCGCCCTGCCAGCCATCCAGGATGCCGCCATCCTGCAGGCAGAGATCAGCAAGGAATACCAGAAAGAATTCTATGCCGAAGGGCAGCTGTTCTACTACTACAAGCGTACCAACAGCCCGGTGATCAGGTTCACGGATATACCAGGCTCAGACCGGGTATATGTACTGCCTCTGCCTGATGCTGAACTGCAACAAAGACAATAACCAAACGCATTAAAATCATTATATGAAACTGAGTTCCCGCTCCATCATACTGTCCGCGCTGCTGGCATCCCTGTGGGCCGCCTGCTCCAAAGAAGAGCTCAGCAGCTCACTGGCAGCAGACAACAGCGTGTTCTTCCTGCACCGGATCGGTGGTGGCAACATTGGCTCAACCGATAGTGTCAGCTATTCCTTTGTAGAAAAGAACAGCACCGTGGCCATTGATACCATCTGGCTCACCGTACGCATCACCGGGCAGCCGCAAAACCAGGACCGGCCCATTACCCTGACCGCGGCCAAAGAAGGCACAACGGCCGTAGCAGGCGTTCATTACAAGCTCCTGGATTATGTAATGCCCAAAGACTCCTTCCAGACACAGCTGGGAGTAGTATTGCTCCGTGACGCCTCCCTGCAAACTGCTGATTATACCCTTACGGTGAGTCTGCAGCCATCCGCCGGCTTCCCCGTCCTGATGAAAGAAGGCGTTATGGCCGATGGCACCTATTACAGCAAGAATTCCATGAAGATCATCTTTACGGACAGGCTCATCAAACCAAGTAACTGGGACACATATCTCATCACCTTTTTTGGTCCGTACAGCGAAGCCAAACTGCGCTTCATAGCCGGCGTACTGGGTATCTCCCGCTTTGACTCAGGGATTGGCGGCCAGCCCATATTTCCCACCATGCAGTATTACCAGGCTACTGTACGCAATGCGCTGATTGCCTACAATGCAGCCAACGGTCCGCTGCTGGATGAGAACAATAACCCGGTTGTAATTCCATAAACCAAGAAACGAAAACAGATGAAACAATTGACCTATACACTGCTGCTCCTGCTGACCGGGGTTGTCCTGGCAGTGAGCTGCTCCAAAGACAAGGGCAATTATGCCTATACGCCCATCAATGATCTTACTATCACTACTGTCGCCGATACTTTTTATGTCACCCAGCTGGATACGCTGGACATCCAACCCGTCATCACGGGTATGGACCCCAACCGTGTCCGTTATGAGTGGCGGGTATCCCCCATCATTGACCCGGCCCAACCCCTGACCCAGGGCGAGATCCGCATTATTTCCAGGGAACGCAACCTGCATGAACAGATCACCCTTCCTGCCGGCTCCCTGTATTTTTTCCTGGACTATGTTGTAACAGACACAGTGACCGGGGTAAGCTATTTCAAAAAGATGCGCTTCCAGGTAATCACTGATTTCCAGAAAGGCTGGATGCTGCTGGAACAAAAAGCCGGCGGCGCTGATATGAGCTTTATTACACCCGGCGATGTGATCTTCCGGAATGTGTATTCCTCCACCAACGCGGACAAGCCGCTGCCAGCTTCGGCCCACAAGCTTATCAGCACCGATGCCGGCGGCCTGCTGGGTATCCTGAACATGGTGTATTATGATGGCGGCGGGTATGTCCTCAACAATAACTCCCTGGCCGTTACCGGCGGGTATGAAAGTGTATTCTTTTCACCACCGGCCGTGGTACAACCCCAGAACCTGCTTAAGCCAAGTGCTTTCTCCTGGGGTCCCTATACCTTCAGTGACGGCAAAGTATATGCAGTCAATGGCATCTTTGGGTCCAAACTGTTCGGCACTGCTTTTTCGCAGCCTGATAACAAAGGGTACAAGGTAGCGCCCTTTGTAGCCGGCGGCCTCGCTTTCGGCGGCATCGTCTTTGACCAGCTCAACCATCGTTTCCTGTATGATGGCGGCAGCACTTCCACCTCCCTGAAGACCTTCCCGGCCAATACCGGCCTGGCCTTCGAACTGAGTAATGTGCAGAAAAAAATGCTCACCATGAAAGCCGGCCTGGGTCATATTTTATTCCCTACCAACTTTTATGCGATCTTCAAAAATGAGAATAACGATGATTGTTTCCTCTATACCATCAATGCCGATGGCAATATGAACACCAGCCCGGTGGCCGAAGCGCAGCAGGCTATCCTCAATAGTCCGGATGTACACCGCAGCCCGGATTACCTGTTCAGCAATTCCATCCGCCAGATGTATTATGCCGCCGATAATAAGCTGTATGTGTACGATATGGCCGCCAACAGGTCCAGGGTTGTTTATGAATTTGCAGGCGGTGAAAACATCACCTCGCTGCAACTGGACAACAATACCAATACCATCACCCTGTCTACCTACAATGGGTCAGCCGGCGGCGGCACTGTTTATTTCCTGCCCCTGGCCGGTACCGGTGATATCCTCAACAACACGTATTCCAAAAAATTCAGCGGTTTTGAAAAGATTGTCCACCTGGTTCAAAAAATAGGATAACCCGCTTTTCCTGCTAACAAGTATAACTCATCTGAAATAGTAAATCATGAAACAGCAAATTGTGAAAACGACTACTACATTCCGCAGCAAGGCCGCTGGCCTTGCCCTGCTGGCCATCAGCGCCCTGGGCCTACCTGCCATGAGCAATCCCGGCACAGACACCACTTTCAGTATCAAAGGCCACCTGGCCGGAGCCTCCACGGAGCAGCAGATCTATCTTTCCTACCGGACCAATACTGGCTACCAGCAGGACTCTACCATTATCCGGAACGGGCAGTTCAGCTTTACAGGAGCAGTCCAGAAACCTACCATGGGCTCCCTGTATGTTAAAGGAGCATCAGAACAATTTCATGGCGCCTCCATTCAAATTTACCTGGAGCCCGCGGCCTTCACCGTCACCAGCTTTGGTTCATTGAACGAGGCCATTGTACACGGCGGCGCCACTGAGGGCGAGCGGCAGGTCTGGAACCAGGTCAGCAAATCCCTGACGGAAAAGCAAAATGAGCTGAGAAACAGGAAATACAAATCGCGCGAGAACTGGGACTCCGTCCTGGTGCTGAACAAAGCCATAGAAGCTGGTAGCCGGCAATGGGACAGCCTGGAGCAGGCTTTTATCAGCCGCTTCCCGGATTCCTATGTGAGCTGGGATATTGTTTCCGGTAATTCCATCGCCATCAACCCGGACGCGCTGGGCCGGCAGATGAATACCATCAGTGAGCGTTTCAGGAATTCAGAAGAAGGGAAAGACATTGCCACCAGGCTGGAAGCAACCAGACGTACCTGGATAGGCACCACCGCACCCGAATTCACGCAGCCGGATGTGAATGGTAAAAAAGTAAAATTCTCTTCTTACCGCGGCAAATATGTCCTGCTTGAATTCTGGGCCAGCTGGTGCGGCTTCTGCAGGCTGGAAAATCCCAACCTGATCAAGGATTATAACAAGTATAAAGAGAATGGCTTTACCATCCTTGGTGTTTCCCTGGATAATCAGGCCCAGAAAGAAAAATGGCTGGCGGCTATCAAAGAAGATAAACTGACCTGGACGCAGGTATCTGACCTGAAAGGTTCCCGCGAGAATGACGTGGTGAAGCTGTATGGCATCCGCGGTATTCCGCAGAATGTCCTGATTGATCCTAACGGCATCATCATTGCCAAGAACCTGCGCGGCGACGCCCTGAATGAAAAACTGAGAGAGTTGTTTGGCAGATAAGCGAACCGCTATAAATTAAAAATACTTAATCCGGCATTGTGGAGCTTGCTCCCGCTGCCGGATTAAGTGTTTATGAGCCCGTCGGATTGAATTTCTTTATGAATGCTACAAACCGAAACCTACAGAGAGGCTCCACACACGGTGCTTGTTCTTATTGTCATCATCGCTGTCGGAACCGGATTGCAGTTTAGACAGTCCATGACCATAGTTCACAGAGATCAGGAATTTGTTCAGTTGCAGACCGGCTGTACCGTTCAGACCGAAATCAAAGCGGCGCATAATACCCAGGCCGGTATCTTCTTCATCACCGGTGGCAGGATCATCATTGCTCCATTCGATACTTTCATCCCTGCTGTATTCCACACCCAGCACTTTTCCTTCTACTTTGTTCTTACCGGCTATACCCATGGCTACATAAGGACCGGCGCCAATGAACAAGCTGGAACCCTCTGCAAGGGGAACTTTAAAAACGCCATTCACCGGTAATTCAATATACATGGGATTGGTGGTGGCTTTGAAATAATTGGCGTCATCCGAGTTGCCGCTTTGCCATTTGGTGCCTTTACCGGTAAATAAGAGTGAAGGTTGGATGGCGAAGAAATTACCGATCGGCAGATCGGCCATGAGGCCTACATGGAAACTGGCCAACGTCTTGTTGTCGTCAACCCGTCCATCATCATCTATGGATATATTGGCTAAGTTAAGGCCGCCTTTTACATAGATACTACTTCTGGGGGTGCTGCTGCTGGGGGTGGTCTGGGCCATACCCACTACACTAACGCTGCAGGCCGCAATAATACAGAGCAATGTTTTCATAAAATTCGTGTTTTCCTTTACCCTTAAAAAAACTATGCCACGGCTCCACATATACTGAACTTTACTAATAGGCGAAGTTGGCAGGCACAAAAAAAATCCGCCATCTGGCGGATCCAACACAATCAGAATGAGTTTATTGGGGTAAACCCTTAAGGACCTTTTGATTGATCTTTATTGGGTATTTTTTCTTCAATTCCGCAATCCATTTTTCTTCCAGCTCCTGCTGGTAATCATTGATCACAAATCCACGGGCGTCTGCAAAAATACGCGGTTGCCGGTCACTGTATACTTTATAGATATAGGCAAACAGGAGACTGTTGTCCGTATCATTCTTCACGTTGGCCGTGATCAGGCCGGGCGTAAAATTGGTTCGTTCCAAAACTGGTATCTGCCCTAACTCAAAACGTCCTGAATCCGCCTGCAATGCGCCATTGGCGGCTTCCACCAGGTTACGCCACTGGCTGGGATCAGCCGCTATTCTTGTTCGCGTAGCTTCCGCCAGTTCCTGGCTGGCCGCTGTAAAAATGATAGCATCAGCACTGGCTTCCCACCAGTATTTGCTACTGTTGGCGGCATAGAATTTTGCCAGTCCGGTACTATCAGCTGCAGCCTTTTCCCAGACATTGCGCTGCATGATCTCAAAAAGCAGGTTGCCTTCCTGGAACTCATGCAGCTGGGAAGCAAATTCAGTATTATATGTTTCCAGGTGATTGCGGTAATAATCAAAAGCGGCTCTTTCTGTGAAAGCATCCAGCAATTGCTGCGGGCCACGGGCGTTTTTCGGTTCTACCCGTACGGTAGTCTGCAAAAAGGTCCTGAAATCGGGTACCCGGAATACCTGCCCGCTGAAAGAGAACAGCGGCGTTTGGGGATCCGGCATGGATTGGCCGGCACTGTATTCCTGGCGGAGTACACTGTCCGCATAATGGCCCAGCGCTTCCAGGTCAACTGTATACGTTTTATATCCGGTGAGCTCCAGTATTTTTTTATAGAGTACTTTCCGGGCTACGGCCATGCGGTCACTGCGCTGCACCAGGAACCTGATCTCTTCCCGGTAACTGTTGTCTGCTCCTTCGGGAACGGGCAGGCGTTGCAGCCTTTTGATAATATGATACCCAAAGCTGCTCCTGACAGGCTTGCTGATGGCGCCATCTTCCGGCAGACCAAAAGCAGCTTCTTCAAAGGCTTTTTCATACTGCCCCACGCCAAAATCCAGCATTTCGCCTCCGCTGTGATAGGTGAGGTTATCGGCACTGTACTGCGCCGCCAGGGCTTTGAAGTCGCCGCCCTGCCCCAGCACCTTGTACAGGGAATCGGCCAGGCGGGCCTGTGCCTGCTCCTGGGCAGAGGTGGCTTCAGGGGGGAAGCCCAGCAGGATCTGGGCCACTTTTATTTTACCCAGGGCTTTTCTCTCGCCCAGGTTTTTAAACAGGTGATAGCCTACAGGGCTGCGAAAGGCTGTGCTGACCTGACCGGCAGGGGTATTGTAGACAATATTTTCCAGTTCATAGGGGAGAATGAAAACGGTCAAAAAGCCAAGATCGCCTTTGTTACTGCTGACAGCAGGATCTTCCGAATAACGGAGGGCTACCTGTCCAAAATCTTCCCCACTCTTCAGGGCAGCGCTGGCAGCATTGATCTTATCCTGCGCAGATTGCACCTTATCCGCAGCAGCATCAGGGGTCAATGGTATAAAAATATGGGCAATATGCAGGTCTTTCCGGCTACGCTCCAGGGCTTCGGTGATCATGACCTGGAGACTGGCCTCATCATTCATATAATTTTCCACTACCTGGTTGCGAAAGCTGGCCAGTTCAGCCCGTTGGGTGGGAAGGGTATCCAGCCGCTGGTCCAGGGCGGCCTGCACCTTGATCTTGAAACGGCTGTACAGTTCCAGGTAATCCTGGTAAGATCCGGCAGACGGCTGCTGTTCGGTATTGTTCTTATTGAAGGCTTTGAGGAACTCATCCCTGCTCACGGGCTTTTTACCATAGGTAAATATCGTTTGTGCATGACCGGCGCCTATGGCCAGTGTCAGTACCGAGGCAGTTGTCAGCTTACGCAGAATGGTCATAGGTCTATTGAGTATTGGGTTGCTGCAGCTTCATATTGATCACTTCATTGAGCTGCAGGTAATCGAGCTTTTTGGCCAGGATCCTTTTGTCTTTATCCAGCAGGTAGAGGATGGGGGTCTGGAACACATCATACAGCTGGCGATACCCGGGCCTGCCGGCGGCGGCATCGGCATCCGTATCGGCAGGTAACTGGTAAACGTGCAGCCAGTCTTTCAGATTGTGGGTCCGGATAAAATCCATCCATTTATCCTTACCACCTTCCACCATCACCCCGTAGACCTTTACGCCTTTGGCCTTCCAGCTGGCCTGGAAAATGGAATCCACTTTGGGCACCACTTCTTTACAATGGCTGCAGGTGGGATCCCAGAAACAGAGCACCACCAGGGGCGCCTGTACTTTATAGAGCGTAGCCGGCTTATCCAGGGTATCCACCATTTTGAGGTCGGCGCCCTGGCGGCCAATCAGGTTGGCCATAATACTGTAAGCCCTTTTGGTCATGAACTCCTTGTATTCTTCGGTAAAGAAGTCGGTCTGCCCGGTATTGATGAACTTTTCAAACAGGTGAACAAAAACGGCATCCTGGCCCATGTACTGGGGGTTGACGTATTTCTGCACAAAAGTCACCATGAGGTATTTGAACATCTCTTTATCGCTCCGGGCATACAGGAGCATATAATCGGCCTCTTTGATCACGGAATCGGGATCGGGTGATACCAGGTCGCGGTAATATTTTTCCAGTTTGATCTCAAAGAAAGGCGTACGTACCAGGCGACCGTCATTGAATTCAACGCCATCCCAGTAATGCTCTTTCACGTAGTGGTAGGCAAAAGCAGAATCGTATTTACCACCGGGCTGTTTGGCTGCGGGCGGCACCACGGGCTCTTTCATAGCCTGCAGCAGGGCTGCCAGCAGGGATTCCGGGTGTTTATGGTTGATGCTGTCCCGGAAGGACTGCATATGATCCCCATTTTTCTGGAGCGCGGTCTGTATAGCAGCCGAGTCTTTGGCTGTTTTAGCCGTAGCCAGGGCGGCTCTGCCCTGTGCCATGGCCTGACCGGTCTTATTGGCAAAAACAGTGTATTGCTGGAAAAGGCTGTTATCAGCAGATCCTTTGAACACAATGCCATTGGGCAATTGGGCAGAATCTGCAGTGATGGAAAAATGCTGCTGTTTGTCTACCAGCAGTTCAAAGAGGATCTCTTTACGGGGAGAAACGATGAAATAGATCCCGCCGGGAAGGGCTTCCTTTCCTTTGAATACGCCCTGGCTGTTGGCGTCCAGCTTCACGGAATCTGTCAGGGCCTTCATTTTACCATAATGATAGCCCAGGTAAACCCAGTCATTCTTATAGGGTTTTACCGTGACAGCAATAGTATAGCCTGTCTGCGCAGTGGTCACCAGCACAATAGCCAGCAGGGTCAGTAATGATACGATCTTTTTCATGGGCGAGTTAACGATAGGAAAGCCGAATATATTGAAAATAGGTGGTTAAAAAATGACCCGGGTTTCCCCGGGTCTTATAATGAACCATTATTCAGTAAAAGGTAGTTACTGGGCGGCTTTCACTTCGTCCAGCTCAATATTTACGCTGATGGAAACGTCCTTACCTACGGTGAGGCCGCCGGCTTCTGTCATCCTGCTCCATTTAAGTCCGTATTCAAAACGGTCGATAACAGTTTTAGCTTTGAAACCAGCTTTGTTACCCCTTTGTGTTTTGAGGGTGCCTCCGTAGGTAACGTCAAATACCACGGGTTTGGTAACATCCCTTACGGTCAGGTTGCCTTCCAGTTTGTATTTATTATCACCCAGGGGTTTAAAAGCAGTGCTCTGGAATTTGATCTGGGGATATTTTTCAGCGGCAAAGAAGTCTTCGTTCTTCAGGTGCTTGTCGCGGTTCTCATTATCTGTATTGATGGAATTGACATCAATGGTCCAGACAATTTTGGCGTCGGAAAAATCAGCCTTGGTATGTTCCATGCTGCCATCAAAACCGCGGAAGCTGCCCTCCATTTCGGAAACCACCATGTGGGTAACCGTAAAGCGGACATTGGAATGTGATTTGTCTACCGTCCACTTAGTGGTGGCGCGGGCAGGGTTTTCCTGTTTTTTTACCGGAACCGGCTCAGATTTTTTAAATGCAGTGAAAAGCAGGCCGGATGCGGCCAGTATTGCAAAAGCCAATGAAATTCTCTTCATAAAAGGGTTGTTTAGCGTTTAAACATTAATAAAGATAGTGAATATTTGACCGGGTTTCTTATTTTTACCGCGTAAAGCACTTTCCCAAAAAACATTGTTGTAATATCCTGGCTTGACCAAATTCCCCGTCCGGATCCTATTAGATTGACCTCCAATACGTCCTTGTCATGTCCAGGAATACCGGCATCAAGATCACCCAAAAATATAATCGGTTACAGTATAGACGACGTTTGCTGAAGGCACTTGCACAATAGCGCAAACATGACTATGTTGTAGCTCCAAGAATCCATCTCCCTTTTGAAGGCCAGACAATTACCCGAAAACAAACACAAAAATTTCTGATCCAGCATGATTTCTTTCAACAAGCTTTCGATTGTGATCCCGGCTTACAACGAGGGGGCAACCATTCACCACATCCTCGACCGGATTGCAACAGTGCAACTCATCAATGACATCAAAAAAGAACTGATCATTGTCAATGACTGCTCCAAAGACAATACAGAAGAGGCGATCCTCAAGTACATCGCCGAACACCCGGAGCAGGACATTAATTACTACCGCCATGAGGTGAACCAGGGCAAGGGCGCAGCATTGCATACCGGCATCACCAAAGCCACCGGCGATTTTGTAGTGATCCAGGACGCCGATCTTGAATATGACCCGGAAGAGTTCAACCTGCTCATCAAGCCTGTATTGCGTGGATCAGCCGATGTGGTCTTTGGTTCCCGCTTTATGGGCGGCAACCCGCACCGCATCCTTTTCTTCTGGCACTCTATCGGCAACAAAGTACTGACAGCCCTCTCCAATATGTTCACCAACCTCAACCTGACGGACATGGAAACCTGTTACAAAATGTTCCGCAGGCCGCTGATCCAGGATATCAAACTGAAAGAAAAACGATTTGGCTTTGAACCCGAGGTGACAGCCAAAATTGCCCGGATAAAGAATATCAAAGTGTATGAGGTAGGCATCTCCTACTATGGCCGTACCTATGCAGAGGGCAAAAAGATCAACTGGAAAGATGGCTTCCGCGCTATTTACTGCATTTTAAAATATAACATCTTCAGCAAATGACAACAACGCCTGATCATTTACAGGAGACTGACCCCACCGGGTTGGCGACACTGGAGAACCTGGCTGCGGCCAAAAGGTTCAATGAATGGATGTTCCAGACAGTGCGGCCCTTTCTGAAAGGCCATGTATTTGAAGCAGGCAGTGGTATCGGTAATATCTCTGAGCTGATCCTTGGCAGTGGGCTATCCCTCACCGCCAGCGACCTGCGCGATGAGTATATCTTTAAGCTGAAAGACAAATTCAGGGACAACCCCTTACTGAAGGATGTCCTGGCCGTAGACCTGGCCATCCCTGATTTTGAACAGCAGTTCCCCGGGCTGGTCAGCCATTTCGATTCCTTCATTGCCCTCAACGTGGTGGAGCATATTGAACATGCCGACCTGGCCATTGCCAACGCCCGGAAAATGCTGAAGCCCGGTGGTCATATGGTGATCCTGGTGCCTGCCTTTCAGTGGTTATACAACTCATTTGACACAGAACTGGGCCATTTCAAAAGATATACCGCCCGGACACTGAAACAGCTGCTGGCCGGCCAGCAGCTGGAAGTCATCCATTCCCAATACTTCAATGTCATGGGCATGGCCGGCTGGTTCGTGAACGGCGGTATCCTGAAGAAGAAAATGATCCCCGCCGGTCAGCTGAAATTATACAATTCATTAGTTCCGGCCTTCCGGCTGCTGGACAGGGTCACTTTCAATTCAATGGGCCTGTCCGTGATTGCCATTGGCCGTAAACCCGTTTAACATTATCCAACATATGGATCCCAGACCCAATCCGCTCCCTGCCTGGCAGGACAGGTTGTTCATGCTTACTGCTATCGGCATGGCGCTGGTCTACCTGGCCGGCTGCTTTACTCCGCTGCACCTGCATTTTGATTCTATCCGTTATTATGACATTAAGGACTGCATTGAATTTGGCTGCCCGCCCGATTCTTTTGCCGCCACAGATTTCCTGCCCTATGGCTATACTTTTCTGCTGGTGGGCCTGTCAAAGCTCGGTATCCTCAGTGCATTCAGCATTGTACTGGTAAACTGCATCTACCTGTTCGGTACTGTTTTTTTTATTTCCCGCATTTTTGGCCGCAGGGTGCATCCTTACCTGTATGCGCTGATCCTGCTGTTCCACTGGCTGATGATCAAATTCACCGTACATCCGCTGTCTGAGCTGCAGTATATCTTCTTTTCTTCCGCCTCCCTGTATTGCTTTCATCAATACCTCCAACGCAAAAGCTTCCTGTTCCTGGGTCTGGCTGTAGTGTTCAGCCTGTTCACCGTACTCACCCGCACCGTAGGCATTGCCCTGTTGCCGGCGCTGGTGCTGGGCGCCCTGTGGCATCACCGCAAGCAGCTGATCCCGATCATTCAAAAGCATAAATTCAAATTGATCCTGGGCGGTGTGGTCCTGCTGGCAGGTATGTATTTTTCCGCCACGCAGCTCAAGGTCACTTCCTATACCAGCTCACTAAAAGAAAATTATGCAGGCGGTTCCCGTCTCCAGCTGTTTATAGATAACCTGCTGCTGCATTTCCGGGAACTGGGTGAAGTGCTGATCAATATGCCCGCCGGCAAGCTGCTCGACTTCCTGCCCGGTACCGCAGGCATAGCCCTGTTCGTTGTACTGGGCTTGTTGTTCCTGGGCTGGATCACCTGGGTGTGCATATCCAGGAAAGCAGGCATTCCGGTCTATATCAAACTCTACCTGCTGTTCTATGCTTTTATTATCCTGAACTGGCCCTATTACGATCCCCGTTTCTGGGCCCCGCTGGTCCCACTGTTTGCAGCCATTCTGCTCTGCACGCCCTGGCCCAGGCCGGTGTTCCGGTCCCTGGCTAAAGTATATATCGGCTTCTACCTGCTGGTAGGCGCTGCTGCTGCCGTGTATTCCCTGAAGCTGGGATTCAATAAAGCCGAATTTGCCGGCAAGCATGCCGCCGGTGTTTACCGCAACGAATATGAAACGCATTTCTTTGGTAAGCCGCTCAGCGATACGGCCACACATGTGGATGCCCACATTGTGGACTTATTGAACAAGTATGATTGAGTTGGCGTAATTTTGCGGGCTCAAACTATTGCCGATGAAACTGAGCCACCTTGCTGAAACCCTGATCGGGTCAGAGATTGTTAAACTGGGCGGAGAGATCCGTGAAAAGATCAGACAGGGCGAAAAGATCTACAACTTCACTGTTGGCGACTTTGATCCCGCTATTTTCCCCATTCCCGCCGGCCTGGAAACAGCCATCATTGAGGCTTACCGGCAGCACCTGACCAATTATCCCGCAGCAGAGGGCAACCTGGACCTGCGCGAAGCTATTGGCGCTTTCCTGGAGGAACGCGAAGCCCTGACCTATACACCGGCAGAGATCCTGATTGCCGCCGGTGGCCGACCGCTGATCTACTCCCTGTTCAGGGCTGTCTGCGATCCCGGCGATAAAGTGGTCTATGCCGTACCTTCCTGGAACAATAACCACTACGCCCATTTTGTAGGCGCCGAACACGTAGTGGTGGAAGCATCTCCTGCCAATAATTTTATGCCCACGGTAGAACAGCTGCGCCCATATATCAAAGGCGCTACCCTGCTGGCCCTCTGCTCACCGCAGAACCCAACGGGTACTACCTTCACTGCTGAAGACCTGACCGCTATCTGCGACCTGGTGCTGGAAGAAAATGCCCGTCGCAGCCCCTCCGATAAAAAGCTCTATGTCATGTACGACCAGATGTACTGGCACCTGACCTATGGCGAGATCCGCCACCATAACCCTGTGACCCTTCGCCCGGCCATGCGGGAATACACTGTTTTCATTGACGCCATCAGTAAGGTCTTTGCCGCTACCGGTGTACGGGTGGGCTGGTCCTTTGGTCCAAAGATCATCATGGATAAAATGAAAGCCATCCTCAGTCATGTAGGCGCCTGGGCGCCCATGGCGGAACAGAAGGCCCTGGCCAGATTCCTTCCCCAACGGGAAGCTATTGACGAGTACCTGTCCCAGTTCAGAACAGCCGTGGAAAGCAGGCTGGTGGGCATTTACAAAGGGCTGCAGCAACTGAAACAGGAAGGATTTGCGGTAGATGCCATTACCCCGCAGGCAGCCATTTACCTGACCATCCAGTTTGACCTGGCCGGCAAACAAACAGCAACCGGTAAAAAACTGGAGAACCAGGCCGATGTGACCGCCTACCTGCTGAACGAAGCCAAGCTGGCGGTAGTACCGTTCTATGCTTTTGGCGCCGATAAGTCTTCCCCCTGGTACCGGCTGAGCGTAGGCACCTGTAAGGTAGAAGAGATCCCCGCTATGATCACACAGCTGCGGAATGCTTTGAAGCAGCTGTCATAAGACATTTTGGGACGAACCTATCCGCGTTTACAGGGCGTGGACCCTCTCTGCCCTGTGGAAACAGTGATCAGCTGACAGCACTCCCAACGGGTGAAGCTGCCTTCAACAAAAAAGTGATCACTCCGTAACACGACATAAAACAAAAGCGCCTGTTTCTTTGAAACAGGCGCTTTTTTATACAAATTATTTTGGGGGAGATCAGTTCTTGTTACAGATAAAAACGAAGGGCGTCAGTTCCGGCTCACCGATCAGTTTACGAATAAGTTTAGCATCATGAAGGATCCTGTATTTATTCAGGTCGAATACTTCATGTGCTACGCAAAAGTTGTCTACAGTTTCAAATTCAAATAACAATTGATTCAACTGCTCCAACTCATTTTCCATAGCCTTTTCAGTCAGGTGATCGTCTTTCACCAGGACAAGCAAATCGCGATTAGGCGTTTTCATTTCTATTTCGGATTTTAATAACCTACAAAGCCTCTGTTCAAACCGCAGCCGCATTTTTTAGACGAACCTCCAACTCCTCTGGCCGAACTGCAACTCACGGCGACGAGACTTATTAAAATTATTATCAACAGCAAAGGGTGCCTCATCATTCTACACATACTTGACGCTTTACTAAATTAAACTATTTTACGTACAAATTATTATTTGCGTTTGTGTAAAACTATCAAATTTAACACCAATAATCATAAACCCTTAATACTGCTTTCAGCACTGGACTGGGGCCTGGGTCATACTACCCGCTGTATCCCCCTGATCCAGGCCCTGCAGGATTGTGGCTGCACAGTGACAGTGGCCGGAAACCCAGGCCAGCAGGCCCTTCTGCGGGCCGAGTTCCCCCATATCAGCTTTGTTGACCTGGCGGGCGCCAACCTCCGCTATGGCCATAGCCGCCGGGGTACCCTGGCCCGCCTGCTCTGGCAGCTTCCCCGGCTCTATGCCAGTATCCGGAAAGAGCAACGCTGGTTAAAAGGCTTTTTACAGCAAAATCCGGTAGACGCCATTATTGCTGATAACCGTTTTGGCCTGTATGCCCGCGGTATCCCCTCCATATTTATCACCCACCAGCTGGCGGTGAAGACGGGCTTTGGCCCGCTGGCCGACTGGCTGGCGCAGCGGCTCAATTACCGGTTTATCCGCCGGTTTACGGCCTGCTGGGTGCCGGACTATGCCACAGCGCCTTCCCTGGCCGGTTCCCTGTCCCATCCCGGCAGGCTGCCGGGACTGCCGGTCCATTACCTGGGCGGCCTGAGCAGGTTCCAGGCCCGCTCAGCCCCGGCACAGGACTTCTATGGCCAGGATCCGCTGGCGGGACTGCCGGATCAGGCCCTGGATCCCCCTGCAGCAAATGCTGAAAATGCGGATCCGCCAACAATTTTACAGGACCAGGGCACTGGTTCCCCCGTAGCGAAACCGGAAAAGACAGGTCCGCAGGACCAGCCGCTCTCCCCGCAGCTGCCACAGATCCTGTTTGATTCCCTTAGCCCAGCCGGGCTCTTCGGCCATCCCTCGCTGGACAATGGTCACCAGCCGAAGCTCAGCCGGGGCGACTATCCTTCCTGGCGGGATGTCCCCAGCGGCCAATCGACCGGCATCCACTTTGAACTGCTGATCATCCTTTCCGGCCCCGAGCCACAGCGGAGCAGGCTGGAAAATATCCTGCTGGAGGAGATCAACCAATTCCCGGGCAGGGTGGCCCTGGTCCGGGCCCTGCCGGGCCAGCAGGAGCCGCCGCTGACGGGCAGGCCACAACTGGCGGTCTTCAATCACCTGCCGGCGCATCACCTGCAGACCCTGATTGAACATGCCTCGCTGATCGTCAGTCGCTCAGGTTATACTACCGTTATGGACCTGCTGAAGCTCCGGCGGAAAGCTATCCTGATCCCAACTCCCGGACAGGCGGAACAGGAATTTCTGGGTCAGCACCTGCACCGGGAAAGGCTGGCGTATTGCGCTGCACAGGAGGGCTTCAGCCTGGCAAAGGCTATTACAGCAGCAGAACAGTTTGAATTTGCCATACCGGCGTTCAGTATGGAAGAATATAGAAAAGTTGTAGAAGCGTTTGTTGACGCGCTGATAGCGCGTCAACATTGAGACTTGCCTCCTGGTTCGTTCCAAAAACAAACCTGCACACAAGCACAACCAGCCCTCTGGTTCGTCCAAAAAAATATCCCGCAAAGGTTTTTAGCCAGTGCGGGATAATAAAGGATGATCGGCGTGATCTATCGGATTAAACGGCTTACTCCTTCACAACTTTATGTACCTCCGAGAGGCTTTCGCCGGCAGCACGCAACAGGTAGACGCCGCGCGGCAGCCGGGCGGTAGGCAGCTCCAGGGCTGTGGCGCCCTGCGCATACCTTGTTTGCCGGTTCAGCAAAACTTTTCCATTTACATCGGTCAGGGTGATGGTCACCTGCTGTGGTTTATCCAGGCTGATATAGGCCTGCAGGGATGTATTGAAAGGATTGCCTGCTATGGCAATGAGGGAGGACGCGCCGGAGCGGTTCACGATGTACCGGATATCAAAGCGCTGTTCTTTGCCGTCCAGGTCTGTCTGCACCAGCCGGTAATAGCTGAGGTTGGCCAGCGGGCTGGGATCAGTGAAGCGATACGCTTTGGTGGTAGTTGAATTCCCGGCCCCGGCTACGGTGCCGATGGGCTGGAACTGGCGGTCGGCGCCGGCCCTTTCAATGGTAAATTGTTTATTGTTGATCTCCTGCGCCGTGATCCATTCCAGTTGTACGCGGTCGTTGACCAGCCTGGCAGAAAAATCCCGGAGGGTTACAGGTAATGTGATGGTGCGGGCCTGCGCGGCAAACCAGTTATACATATTGGGCGGCCAGGCGTTGGCGGCGCTTTCTGAGGTAGTATAGAGTACAGGCCAGGTAGCGTGTCCCCAGCCCTGGCACCACTTCAGTCCATCGAAGGGCGGGTTGCCGCCGCTTCGGGGCACCAGGCGGGTGTAACGTACAATATCCGGGTTGATAGCATTGATGGCAGCCGTCCAATCATCCGCGATCTGTACCGGGCAGGATTCATCAACAGTACAATGCACAAAATAAATGGGCAGGTCAGCGGCGGCAATACGCTCGGGGCCGCCGCGGGTGACCAGAGAGTCATGGCAAACGGAAGATACGGCGGCGGCGGCCAGGCGTCTGGGCCAGGCGTCACTGCCACCGATATAGTCCATCACCAGGTTGGCGCCGGAACTCATACCGGTGAGGTAGATCCGGCTGGTATCCACCCGGTAGGTATTGATGGCATAGGTGATGAGGTCGTCTATTTTCTGGCCAAAGCCAAAGGGCCGGTCCCAGTAATTGTATTGAACGGCCAGCATGATATACGAAAAGGTTTCTCCATTGGCGGTGCCGGTCCCATTCCAGGTTCCATTGTTGATATAACCCGCCGGGTTATCGGGCTGATCAGTGAGCAGGCGGCAGATCTCTGCGGAGCCGCCATTGCCCTGTGATCCCTGGCCTCCCAGGAAGATCATGAGCGGATATTTTTGGGTGGTGGCTGTTGCATAATCAGCCGGCAGGTGGCGGAGATAGCCGGTAAATCGGAAACTGGTGCCGGATACCGGTGGGAATGTTACAAGATCCAGGTTGTTCAAAGTGCATTGCGCATTCACTTGCAAGTGGGCAATGACCAGCAACAGGAAAACAAGATTGCCTGGCCGTACGGTACGGCCAGCAAAAAGGGGTAGCCTCTTTAGCATTGCTATAGTTTTTTGAAGTGAAGCGGTATTTCAGGGAATAATGAACCAGCCGGTGTTACCGGAAGATGTTTTCAGTAGAGAAGGGAGAACGGGTAAGAAGAGGTCTTTATCGGATGACCGAAATTAGGTAGAATTACGAAGCCCGCCAAGACTTTTGTCGGGCGGAGCTATTATCAATTTGCCAACAATTCTCAGGTGGTGAGTGATTTTGGATAATCGAAGAACCAGAATTCTTTGGCTGCTTCCATGAATTCAGTCCAATGACGAACGGGCGCTTTCACTGCAAAGACGGCGCAGGTAGGCATATCATCTATGCGTACATCAGTCAGCATATTGACAAACTCCGTCACTCCGGGATTATGGGAGAAGAGGGCGATAGTATCCTTGTCACCGGGAGCATGAGCGATAGCCTGGAAAATATCTGCGGGACCGGGATGGTAGAGGGCTTCTACCAGGATCAGCTGGTCTTTGGTCACATTGTATTCAGCGGCAAAGAGGCCAGCGGTCCTCCGGGCTCTTTTGGCGGGGCTGCTGATAAAGCAGTCTATCTGAATTCCTTTTTCCAGCAGGCGCTTCGCCATTTGCGGGGCATCCCGCTTACCACGATCATTGAGGGGGCGGTCAAAATCATCCTGTGCGGGATCATCCCAGCTGCTCTTGGCATGGCGAATAATAAGCACTGATTTCATATGAATATCAAATAAGTAAGGGAGGAAATAATTCCTCCCTTACAATAATACCTAATAAGTTTCAATCAAAGGAATCAGAAATGAAATTTAAACAGGCCTGTTTAAGATTGGTTCCCCATAGGAAGCTAAACGGTCGGCTGGGGTTTTAGTAGCAAAATCTTTGCCAAATTAAAATAAAATTAAATCGGCTATGGGGGCTGGCTACAGGCCGCTGGCGTTGATGTAGTTGATGAGGGAAGCGGTGTTTTTCACCTTGAGCTTCTTCAGGATATTATGCCGGTGTACTTCCACTGTTTTGATGGACAGCTTGAGGCGGTCGGCAATTTCTTTGGAGGAGAGTCCGTCGCGGATCAGGTTAATAACTTCTATCTCGCGTTCTGAGAGGGTATTGAGGCCGGAGTTGTTTTCTTCTTCGCTGAGTACCTGTTCGGAAAGGATATTCTTTACTTCCTGGCAGATATATAATTGTCCGTTGTATACTTCGGTGATGGCGTCCAGCATTTCCTGGCGGGGCGAGTTCTTGGTAACATAGCCTCTGGCACCGAGGCGCAGCATTTTTTTGGCGTAAGCGGGCTGGGAGTGCATAGAAACGGCTATCACTTTGGATCCTGGCGAGAGCTTACGGATCATTTTGATGATGTCAAAACCGTTAAGGGGCGACATATTAATATCGAGCAGTACAATATTAGGTCGTTTATCACGCGCAATCTCAATGGCGCGTTGCCCATCACCAACTTCGGCCACCACCTCGAAGCCTTCGTTGCGTCCCAGTAAAAATGACCAGGTTTCACGTATCAACGTGTGGTCATCCACAATCATGATGGAAATCTTATTCATAAGATATTTTTTCAAATGGTATTTAGGAAGCAGGTTTGATGCTACTAACAATTACCTGGCCTTATACCATAATGATGCTATCCAACCGAACCGGAACCATCATTCGTTAACAATGATATTAAGCAATTTTTCCGAAACGGTCAAGTTTTCAGGAGGTGTACCTACCCGTTGGGCTTAATAGCCACGGACGTTCCTGCCTTCCATATAATTGATGAAGGCCTGGTTCACCACACGGTTTCCTCCCGGGGTTGGATAGTTGCCGGTAAAGTACCAGTCGCCTGTGTTGGTTGGACAGGCCTGGTGCAGGGATTCTACGGTCTGGAAAATAACCTGTACAGGGATGTTGAGGCCCTGGGGGGTGATCTGTTGAGCGATCTTATCAGAGATCTGTTCAGGAGTGAAGGGTTCATAGACCAGGCGGACCAGGTTCTTTGTATGCAGCTGACCCATGCGGTGTAATTCCTTACATTGCTCATAGATCTGCTGGAGATAGCTTTCGCGCCCGGATTCTTTGAGCAGTTCGGTGGCGGCCTTGAAGGCAATGAAATCACCGAGTTTGCTCATATCAATACCGTAGCAATCAGGGTACCTGATCTGCGGGGCAGAGGAAAGGATGATGATCTTTTTGGGTTCCAGCCGCGCCAGCATCCGCACAATACTTTCTTTCAGCGTGGTCCCGCGCACAATGGAATCATCAATCACCACCAGGGTATCCTGCCCTTTGCTTACTGTGCCATAGGTGATATCGTATACGTGCTGTACCATTTCATTGCGGCTGGTGTCTGCCGTAATGAAGGTGCGCATTTTAACGTCCTTGATCGCAATCTTCTCAATCCGGATCTTGCGGTTGATCATCTCGGAGAGTTTATCTTCCGTGATGTCCTTACCCCAGCTCAGGATCCTTTCAATCTTCACTTTTTTCAGGTAATCGTCCAATCCTTTCCACAGGCCATAAAAGGCCACTTCCGCGGTATTGGGAATAAAGGAGAAAATTGTATTCTTCGTGTCGTAATTAACGGCTTTCAGCACCTGGTTGCTCATATTGTAACCTAGCTGGCTTCTTTCCCGGTAGATCTTTTCATCACTGCCGCGGGAGAAGTAGATCCTTTCAAAACTGCAGGCCCGGCGTTCCCGGGGTTCCATTACCTGCTCCACTACCACACGGCCATCAGATTTGGTGATGAGGCCCATGCCGGGCATGAGTTCCAGCACTTCGTTCTCGCCTACATTGAAAACCGTACGGATAGCGGCCCGCTCAGAGGCGGCAACCACTACTTCGTCGCTGATATAATAATAGGCCGGGCGGATACCATTGGCATCCCGGAATACAAAGGAGTCACCGTTGCCCAGCAGACCACCTACGGTAAAACCACCGTCAAACAGGGGTACCGCCTTGCGCAGCATGCCCAGCACGTCCAGGGCGCCGGGGCTGTTTTCATCGGCCTGGGTGAGGAAATGATGGATCACTTCCATCATGGCCGCCAGGTCACTCTGTTTCTGGAAATCACCCGGATCAATATTGATGAGAGAGAACAGCTCATCAGTGTTCACCAGATTAAAATTTCCTGCCAGCGCCAGATTACGGGCCGGGATGGTGTTCCGCTTTATAAATGGATGACAAAATTCAACATTGTTCTTGCCCTGGGTACCGTAACGGAGGTGTCCCAGCAATAATTCGCCCAGGAAGGGGATATGTCCTTTCATGAGGCCCGGGTGTTTGAGAATATCCGGCTGGTATTTCTCCAGTTCTTTCACATCCTCGTTGATCCGGGTGAAAATATCTGCGATGGGCTGATTCTGGTTGCTGCGGATACGGTGAAGAAAAGGATAACCCGGCTCTACATTCAGTTTTACACTGGCTACACCGGCGCCATCCTGTCCGCGGTTGTGCTGCTTTTCCATGAGGAGGTAGAGCTTGTTAAGGCCCCACATCACTGTACCGTACTGCTGCTGATAATAAGAAAACGGCTTACGTAATCGGATGAATGCCAAACCGCATTCATGTTTTATAGCATCACTCATGGGTAGCTCCTGTTGAAAAGGAAGCGCAAAGTTAAGGAAATAAGATGGCTGGTTGTGCGTCCGGGAAGCAGAACTTGAGCCTGCTCAAGCGGGAGCCGGGCAGGAGCGCTGTTGATATTAGTCAAAAAACTATCAATCAGAAAGATATATATAATTATTATATATACTTTATAGACATGAATCTTGTCAATGGATTGTTATTGTTTGAACTTTGTTCCCGGAAGGCTGGAAATCCGGGGTGGACGGAGCGGGACCTGGTTATAAAAAAACCCCCGGCCTTCATAGGAATTTGGGGGGTATTTTAATAGGATAAGTGGATCAATTAAGTTGAAGCCGGTAGAGGGGCATCAAGGAATTGAGTCGGACGTCTTTCAAAGGATCTGGATCAAATTACGGGTTTGGGTAGAGTTGTTCTTACGAATGAATATTGGATTTGCCGCTAAATTGCAGCATTTTGGAGTAGAGAAATTGATTTAAAGCAAAACTTTCACCCCCCTAAATAGATATTTCAACGGCCGCTACGGGTTTTCTCCTACCATTCCCTGCAATGGAAAACAGGGTGGACGGGCCTTTCCAAAAAATGACAATGCCCCCTCCCGATCAGGAAGAGAGCATTGCAGAGCCTTCACATAATAAAAAAGTTATCAGTGTCTTATACCTTAGTAAAAATTGAAAATTCTTCTTTTACTTCCAAGCGGAGACCCTGCAGAAATTGGCCTTGTAGGCATTAAACCTAAAAAGGCTGTAGGTAGTTTCTCTTACATTAAATGTTGGTAGCCACACTGTTGATGAAATTGACCAGGGAGGCCGAATTCTTCAGTTTCAATTTTTTGAGAATATTATGCCGGTGTACTTCCACGGTCTTGAGTGATATCTTCAGGCCGCTGGCAATTTCTTTGGACGATTGCCCCTCCTTGATGAGGTGAATGATCTGGATCTCCCGGTCGGTCAGGGAATTGACATTGGGCATTTCGCGGTTCTCTTCCAGCACCAGTTCTGAAATATTGTTCTTGATCTCATCACAGATATACCGGTTGCCACTATGCACCTCCAGGATGGCAGCAATCATTTCCTCTTTGGAGGAGTTCTTCGTCACATAGCCCTTGGCCCCTATCTGCAGCATCTTTTTGGCATAGGCGGGCTGGGAATGCATGGAGATACCTATGATGCGGGAAGCAGGGGACAGCTTCCGGATCTTTTCGGTGGCTTCAAAGCCGGAGGTGGGCGCCATATTGATATCCATCAACACGATCTGCGGTTTTTTACTGCGCGCCAGTTCTACCGCCTGGTCGGTGTCGCCGCAATCGGCTACCACCACAAAGCGGGGGTCATTATTTAATATAAAGCTCCAGGTTTCCCTGATCAGTTTGTGGTCATCAGCAATCAGTACACTGATCTTTTCCATAAGTGTGGTTTTATTAGAATGTTGCAATGGTAGCCTTGATAACGAGGGTACGAGCCATTACCGTCTGCGGATAGCGGGGAACGGAGATATTTATTTTTGCTGACAGCAGGTACAGAAACCGGGATACTGGTGGTCAGGTGTAAAAGAGAAGGGTTGATAACGGATAAAGACAATACCGCGGGGACATAGCCCTGCGGCCTTAGCTGCAGGTGATAGCACGGATGCCAACCTGCGGGAGGGCCCGACTGTTGTAACTGTTTGAGCATATGTGTTTACGGGAAGTTCTTTGCTCCTGACGCTTCTCCGGGAATCGGTTTATGAATGCCTTCCGGCATTACAGGGAAATACTTATACAAAGTACCGTAAAACCTTGTGTTGTCATAAAAAGCGCCAGGCTTTCTAATTTCTTTAAGTGTTTTCTCTTAGTGGTAAGTAAGTAGCGTCAGGCATGCCTTGCAGTTAGAACAATGAAAAACGCCGGCCATAGGGCCGGCGCTGTTCCATATTTTATAGCTATTGACTATGGATTTGTTTTTACTGAATACCGCAACCAGTTGTCCAGTGAATCACAATCCCTGAATTCATCATCTATCATCAGGTAGTAGGAAGAGATCCGGGAAGCGAACCATTTTTCCAGTACTTCCTGTTTTTTCATTTCAAGGGCGCGCTGGGCTACCCGGTCATAATCATCCTTCATATTCTCGCGGTGGGGCTCGGTCCTGGACTGGAGGTATACAATCCGTACACCTTTTTTCTGCCGCTCATCCATGAAGGTAACAGGCTTGGAATACTCGCCCGGTTTCATTTTAGTCTTGGCCAGCAGTTCCACTGTTTCTTTGTCCAGCTGGTCCAGGGCCAGGAAGGTGCCACCGCCCTGGTTCATCCTGCGGCCACCGGTATATTTGGCGGCTTCATCATCACTGTATTTGGCAACGGCTTCACCGAAGGTCATGGTGCCGGCGATCAGTTTGGCGCGGACGGAATCCAGCCGTTCGATAGCCTCATTCACTTCATCATCGGTGATCTTGGGGATACGGAGGATATGGCGAACGATAGCGTCATCTCCGGCGCGGCTTTCCATTTTGATGATATGGTAACCGAACTTGGATTTGAACACGGGGCTGATCTGTTTTTCTTTCAGGCGGAAGGCGTTGCTGATGAAGGCAGGGTCCATTTGCTTTTCCGTACGGTTGATACCGTAGCTGCCGCCATTCTCTTTACTGCCCGGATCATCTGAGTACAGCTGCGCCAGGGTCTCAAAACGCTGGGCGCCGGCCTCGGCCTGTTTCTTGTAATCATTCAACTCTTCTATAGCCAGCATTTCCAGGTCGCGGCTGGCTTTGGGATAAAGGATCACCTCACTGATCTCCACTTCGGATTCATAGAACCGGAGACTGTCTTTAGGGATCTTATCAAAATATTCTTTTACTTCCTGGGGAGTGATCTTTACGTTGGACACGATATTGTCCCGCATCCTTTCCGCTTTCTTGCGTTCGGTAAAGGACTGGCGGAAATCTTCCTTGATCTGGTACACAGTACGACCGGCGATCTGCTGCAACGCATCTTTGGATCCATACATCTGTATAAAGCCGCGGATCTGGTTTTCCAGCAGGGCTTCAATCTCGTCTTCAGGAACAACAATGGAGTCTTTATCGGCCTGCAGCACCAGGGCTTTCAGCGTCAGCAGCTGGTCCATGATATAGCAGTTGGCATTGGGCGGAACGGGCTCTCCGCGGCGCTGACGGTCAATGATATCATTGTAGACATCGGATTTCAGGATGATCTTGTCCCCTACAATTCCAACGATCTTGTCAGCCACCACTTTTTTTGTGGTCTGCGCCGATGCAGTAGCCAGCAGGCAAAAGGCGCCAATCAGTGTATATAACTTTTTCATACTCAGAGATGGTGTTCCCAAAAATACTTTTACGGTTGTATAATAATGGCAGGAACGCCTGTTAATTAACAAGGATTTAAGGCAAGGTCTAATAAGCAAAGCACAAGGTGAGCGGACTCCCTTGTGCTTTGTTCTTTATTGATGGAACATGTTTTATAATGTCCGTTTTACTTCTTCTTCTTCGAAGGCTTCTACGATATCGCCCACGCGCAGGTCGTTGAAGTTTTTGATGGTCAGACCGCATTCCATACCAGACACCACTTCCTTCACGTCGTCCTTGAAGCGTTTCAGTGAGGCCAGCTCTGCGCTTTGACCTTCGCCTTTGGGGTATTCCACGATACCGTCGCGGATCAGGCGGATCTTCGAGTTGCGCTGGATCTTTCCATCCAGTACATAACAACCGGCAACAGTGGCTTTGTCGAACTTGAATACGTTCCTGATCTCCACGTTGGCAACGATCTTTTCCTGGATCTTGGGTTCCAGCATCCCTTCCATGGCGCTCTTGATCTCTTCGATGGCGTTGTAGATGATGGAGTAGAGTTTGATCTCCACGCCTTCATTCTCGGCCACGCGGGCAGCCTGGGTAGAGGGACGTACGTTGAAGCCCAGTACGATGGCGTCTGAGGCGGTGGCCAGCAGCACATCACTTTCAGTGATAGCGCCTACGGCTTTGTGTACCACGCTCACCACGATCTCCTCGGTAGAAAGTTTCTGCAGTGAGTCACTGAGGGCTTCCACAGAACCGTCCACGTCACCTTTGATGATGAGGTTAAGCTGTTTGAAGTTACCCAGCGCCAGACGTCGGCCAATTTCATCCAGTGTAATATGTTTCTTGGTGCGCAGGCCCTGTTCACGGAGGATCTGGGCGCGGCGGTTGGCTACTTCTTTGGCTTCGGATTCATCCTGGTAAACCCTGAACTTCTCACCGGCCTGGGGCGCGCCGTTCAGACCGAGGATCAGTACAGGGGTAGAAGGCGGTGCATCGTCCACGCGTTTGTTCCGTTCGTTGAACATGGCTTTCACGCGGCCGTAGAACTGACCGGATACTACCAGTTCGCCGGGTTTCAGCGTGCCGTTCTGGACCAGCACGGTGGCTACATAACCACGGCCTTTATCCAGGGTGGCCTCAATGATGGTGCCTGAAGCTTCCCGCTCCGGGTTGGCCTTGAGGTTGAGCAGTTCAGCTTCCAGCAGGATCTTCTCCAGCAGGACATCCACGTTCAATCCTTTTTTGGCGCTGAGCTCCTGGTTCTGGAACTTACCACCCCATGCTTCCACGAGGATGTTCATACCGGCCAGCTGCTCATATATCTTTTGCGGATTAGCTCCGTCCTTATCAATCTTGTTGACGGCAAAGATCATGGGTACATTGGCAGCCTGTGCGTGGCTGATGGCCTCACGGGTCTGGGGCATCACAGCATCGTCAGCCGCTACTACTATCACCGCAATATCGGTGATCTTGGCGCCACGGGCACGCATGGCGGTGAAGGCCTCGTGACCGGGCGTATCCAGGA
This sequence comes from Candidatus Pseudobacter hemicellulosilyticus, assembly GCA_029202545.1. Taxonomy (GTDB): domain Bacteria; phylum Bacteroidota; class Bacteroidia; order Chitinophagales; family Chitinophagaceae; genus Pseudobacter; species Pseudobacter hemicellulosilyticus. The sequence continues at coordinate 1,537,146 of CP119311.1, read as the reverse complement.
AAGCGATCTTTTTACCGTTGGACAGGGTCACCTCGTAGGCGCCGATGTGCTGGGTGATACCACCTGCTTCACCAGCCACTACGGTAGTGTTCCGGATATAGTCAAGGAGCGAGGTCTTACCGTGGTCAACGTGACCCATGATGGTCACAATGGGTGCGCGGGGCAGCAGGTCGGCCTCATCATCCTCATCGATCTCTTCCTCCATCTCCATTTGTTTCTCCATGTCGATGAATTCAACACTGAAGCCGAATTCACCGGCCACCAGCTCAATCACTTCCGCGTCAAGCCGCTGGTTGATGGATACCATGAGACCGAGGCTCATACACTTGCTGATCACTTCTGCAAAACTTACATCCATCAGGTTGGCCAGTTCGCTTACGCTGATGAACTCGGTTACCTGCAGTTTGCTGTCCTGCATGTTATCGTCGCCGGCATGATCAGCCATGCCCTGGCGTTTTTCCCGGCGGTACTTGGCTTTGAGGCTCTTGCCCCTGCCGGAGGTACCGGCCAGTTTGGCCTGTGTTTCACGTATCTTGTTCTGGATCTCTTTTTCGTTGATCTCTTTAGGTTCACGCGTGATAATATGTCTGCCACCGCGGTTCTGGCCCTGGCCATGGTGATGGCTGCCGCCACGGTTATTATCCCTGCGGAACTGACCGCCGCCGCCCTGGTTATGGCCACCGCCCTGTCCCTGACCGCCGCCGGGCCTTTGTTGCTGCCCTTCGGGTTTTTTGAACAGGTGTGCCGCACTCTGCTGCGGGGTCTGAGCGCCCCGTTTTTCGATGGGGATGCGCTTGCGTTTGCGTTTTTCTTCGCCCACGGTCGGCTTGGGGCGTGCTTCGCCCCCCACGGGCAACTCGATTTTGCCGAGAATCTTAGGACCTTCCAACTTTTCAGCCTTGATGTTTGTAATAACGGGACCCGTTTCCTCCTCTGTTTCTTGCGCTGCAACTGGTGTTTCTTCTATGGCAACAGGCGTTTCAACCGCGGGTTCCTCAACCGCTGCGGGTGTTTCTACTACTGGTTTTTCTTCTGCTACCACAGGCGCTTCCTGCACCGGTTGTGGTTCTTCCGCTACCTGGGGTGTTTCCGCTTCTGCCACAGGCTCCGGTTCTTCGGGTTTTTTCTTAACCGTTTTCTTGGGTCTTGTGGAAGAATCAATGGCGGAGAGGTCTATTTTATCGAATACTTTGGGCCCTTCAATTTCGGGGGCTTCCAGTTTAACGATCTCTGGTTCTGGCGCTGGTTCCGGCTGTTGTTGCGGTTGTGGCTGTGGCTGCGGTGGTTCTTCCGCCTGCACAGGTTCAAGAGCCGGCTGGATCAGCGGCTCTACAGGTGGTGGTGGCGCAACTTCTTCTTTAACCTCTTCGGCAGGCTGTTCTGCTTTCTTAATCTCCTTCTTGACAGCAGGCGCTGCTTCCTCTTCTTTCTTTTTCTTGGCCTCAAGGCTTCCTTTCGGCAGATCGATCTGGTCGCTTTTTAACTTCGCCACCTTATCGCTCTGGAATTCCTGCTGCAAAGCACGATACATATCCTCCGTCAGTTTGGACGTAGGTTTCAGATCGTCTTTGCTAAATCCCTTACCCACCAAAAAGTCAACAACGGTCTCTTTGCCGACGTTGAACTCTTTGGCTGCGGCCATTAATCTGGGTGTTGTTGTTTCTGCCATTCGTTATTGTAAGACAATTTTTAATTCTGAGTGCTGTCCGGTCCGGAAAATTAAGCAGGGCCTGCTTACTCCTTCTCGAACTCTTCCTTCAATATTGCCCGCACACTGTCAATTGTTTCTTTTTCCAGGTCGGTCCTTCTTTCCAGTTCCTGGGGTGTAAGGTCCAGTACGCTGCGGGCGGTATCGCAACCGATCCTTTTGAATTCGTCAATGATCCAGGTCTCGATCTCATCGCTGAATTCTTCGAGGTCGATATCGAATTCCTGGGGTTCACCTTCGGTATCCCGGTAAACATCGATGCTAAATCCTGTCAATTCCTGCGCCAGTTTGATATTTACGCCTTTTTTACCGATGGCCAGGGATACCTGGTCGGGCTTAAGGTATACGTTGGCCTGCTTTTTATCATTATCCAGGTCCATGGTAGTGATCTTGGCGGGAGTAAGAGAGCGCTGGATCAGGAGCTGAACGTTGTTGGTCCAGTTGATGACGTCTATATTCTCATTTTTCAATTCCCGTACAATGCCATGGATACGGCTGCCTTTCATACCTACGCAGGCGCCTACCGGGTCAATCCGGTCATCATAGGACTCTACGGCTACTTTAGCTCTTTCGCCGGGTTCACGGACGATCTTTTTGATCACGATCAGACCGTCAAAGATCTCGGGAACCTCAATTTCCAGCAATTTAGCAAGAAATGACGGAGAGGTGCGCGAAAGAATGATCACCGGCGAATTATTTTTTAATTCTACTTTTTTAACCACCGCCCGGATATTCTCGCCTTTCTTGAAATAATCCTGGGGGATCTGTTCGGACTTGGGGAGGATCAGCTCATTACCTTCCTCGTCCAGGAGCAGGATCTCTTTTTTCCAGACCTGGTATACTTCAGCACTGGTGATCTCGCCTACGCGGTCACCGTATTTTTTCACCAGAACGTTCTTTTTCAGGTCGCTGATACGGCTGGCCAGGGTCTGTTTGGCGGCCAGGATGGCCCTGCGGCCAAAATCCAGGATATTGACCTCCTCATACAGTTCCTCGCCCACTTCAAAGTCAGGCTCAATCTTGGTAGCCTCGCTATAGCCCACTTCGGCCAGCGGGTCCTGCACCGCGCCATCTTCCACAATCATCCGCCGGCGGATGATCTCCAGGTCACCTTTTTCGGCGTTCACGATCACGTCGAAGTTCTCATCGCTGCCGAACTTTTTGCGGAGCAATGTCTTAAACACGTCTTCCACCACTTTCATCATCGTGGGACGGTCGATATTCTCGGCTTCTTTGAAGTCCTGGAAAGCTTCAATCAGGTTAATACTTGCCATATTCTACAATTTATATGCTGTGGACGGGCCGTTAACGCATCGGCAGCACTTAGAACGTTATTTGAATTTTTGTTGATTTTATTGCGTCGAACGGAAACTGGTGCATGACCAGCTGGTCATTTTTACCGGGTTTCCGGGCTTTATTGGCAGATACCGGATTCTTATATTTCACTTCTTCCACTTCAATCCCCTGCTCAGTAACGGCGGTCATTTTGCCTTCCACCTTGCGTCCATCGGTCAGCAGCACTTCCACGGGGCGGCCTACATTCTTGTTGTACTGGCGCTGGAGGCGGAGGGGCTCATCCAGGCCCGGGGAGGATACTTCCAGTGAAAAATCATCCGCGGGAAACAGTCCGGACTCTTCCAGTTGCTTGTACAGGGCACGGTTGATCTGAATGCATTTTTCTACCGTGATGCCCTGGTCGCCATCCAGGAAAAGCTTGACATTGTTGGTGGGCTTGATCCTGATATCCACCAGAAAGTAGGCCGGATCTTCTACCAGAAGGGCTTCCACCATCTTCTCTATAGCCTGAACATGTGTTTCCGTACTCATAACCGTTATTGCAGGGAAATAAAGAAGGGAACGGACCCCGTTCCCTTTCTACTTCATCTTTTTCCGATGCAAAGGTAAGGGAAATGGTTTATTATTTCCAAAAACTTAGCGCGGGAGAAGCAGGCGGGTACCGGCGCCGGATGGGAAGGGCCAAAAGGCAAAGAACGGGAGGGTTTGCAGCGGCCGGTCGGTATGACAAACCGCTGTCGACGAACAACGGCTTGTCATATTGAGGACCGGCTTTATGGCAAGCGGGCTGCAAGGTCAACGATGCCCCGGAGAAAACCCATGATTATAATCATTCTCCTTCCCGTCATTTCACAATAGTCGCTATCTTTAATTCAAACCGCCCCATATGAGTCAACCGGATAATTTAGGGTCCTTTATCAGGGAGAACAAGACCCTGGCCCGAAACTATGTGGAGACCAGAACGGAGATCCTGCGGCTGCAGGGGATCCGGGTCCTGTCCAAATCCATGGGCCTGCTGGCCTGGGTGATCATTGCCGCCCTGCTGGGCTTTCTCACTCTTATTTTTGCCGGCCTGGTGCTGGGTTTCTGGCTATCGGACCTGACGGACAGCTATGTAAAGGGCTTTGGTCTCACCACCGGGGTGCTCATGCTGCTCCTGGTATTGCTGGTGCTGTTCCGGGAACAGCTGTTTGTGAACCCCATCATCCGCCGCGTGATAGAGCGCCTGCAGGAAGACCGGAACGAAACGGAAGCCGGCGACAGCGAAGAAAACAGTTCCCAACCCATCAACTGATCCACTATGGCCACATCCGGAAAAATAAAGGACCTGCCCTCCCTGGAAAAGGAGATAGCCAGGCTGCAGCAGCAGGCGAAGGCAATGGAAAAGACCTTCGATACCAATTTTGACCATCTCCAGGATCATTTCCCGCGAATGGCCTGGAACTCTCTTGTCCGCGGCAAAAGCGGCGAGCCCTCTGTGACAACAGACCTGCTGGGCTTCCTGGGCACCAGCCTGATGCAGGGCGCCCTGGGCCGGCTGGTACGGCTGCTTTCAGGGAAACTGGTAGGTAAAGTGCTGAGTATGCTGGGA